>JBEGJP010000080.1:0-6121 GCA_041184525.1 Pseudomonadota bacterium
CAATGTCAGCAGTGTTTCGGTTCGGGTTGCAGAAGTTGCAAGCACACAGGCTGGCTCGAGATGGGTGGGTGTGGTCTGGTGAACACAAAGGTATTGGAACGTTGTGGCATCGATTCCTCAACATACAGCGGATTTGCTTTTGGCATGGGTGTGGATCGCATTGCCATGAGCAAATTCGGGATTGCTGACCTGCGGTCTCTTTACGAGGGTGATGTTGTGATGGCGCGCCAGTTGGCGTTGCGCTGAAAGGAAGAAGACGTGCTTGTCAGTTTGAAATTGATTGATCAGCTTTTTTTGAATTTGCCCCAACGTTCGGGTGTCGAACCAAGTGCTGCCTGCTGGGAGAAGTGGGACATTCCTCTTTTCGCCGAAATTTTTACGCGTCAGGGATTTGAGGTTGAATCAACGACGCGGCGTGGCGGAGAGTTTGCTCAAGTCGTTGTCGGTCGCATCCAGTCAGCCGAAAGACACCCTAAAGCAGATAAACTGCAGGTTTGTCAGGTCGAGACTGCGCGCGGTGACATTCGTCAAATTGTTTGCGGCGCTGCAAACGCGCGGGCTGGCTTGTTTGTGGCGGTCGCTCTGCCCGGAGCGAAACTTCCCAACGGTCTTGAAATCAAAGTCTCTAAAATTCGTGACGTCGAGAGTCATGGCATGCTCTGCTCCCGAGAAGAGTTGGGCTTGCCTGTGGATGCTGAACGCGACGGCAGCGGTATTTGGGAACTCCATCACGAACCCTCTTGCGGGCGCGCTGAAAGTGAGTTGCTGTTACTTTTGGGTCAACCCGTTTTCACTGCGCTGCATCTTGATGATGTCCTCTTTGAGTTGAACGTCACGCCCAACCGGCCGGACCTTTTGTGTCACGAGGGCGCAGCGCGTGAGCTTTCTGCCGGTTTAAAATGGGCGGGCGTTTCAGCCTCGTCCAAGAATTGGAACGAAGGTTGGTTGCCTGCGCAGACGGCGGAAAAGATTCTCGCTGATGCAAGTCAACACAAATGTCTCGAGACATCAGGCGGAGCTTTTGTTGCTTCAAATGAACTCGGGGCGCCGACGTTCTTCGTCGCTCTCGACAACGTGAAGGTAGGCACAACGCCTTCGTGGTTGCGCAATGCTCTTGAGGCGTTGGGTCAGAAGAGCATCAATTCGGTCGTCGATGCCTGCAATTTGGTGCTCTTGTGTTTTGCTCAACCCAATCATGCTTTTGACCTGGGCAAGCTTGCGGCGAACTCGGATGGTAAAAAGAGTCTCTGTCTTCGATTTGCGAGCTCAGGAGAATCATTTCTCGGATTGGATGCGAAAGAACGCGTTCTGGCCGGAGCGGATTGTGTGGTAGCCGATCCTCAACGCCCGCAGGCGTTGTTGGGTGTGATCGGAGGAGAGCACTCCAAGGTCGATTTTTCCTCGACAAGCCTCGTTTTGGAATTCGCCAACCCTCATCCTGTTCTGGTGCGTCGCACCTCGCGCAGACATGGTCGTAAAACAGACAGTAGCTTTGCCTTTGAAAAGGGAATTGACGTTTGGAGACGCGCTGAAGCTGCACGCTACTTGATTGGCTTGATCAATGCCCTGCAGCTGAAGGGTGCAGGTGAAGTGAAATACGCCGGAGCGATGCTGGCAGAACCGGCAAAGAATCGTTCGCCTGAGGCAGTGACGTTCTTTCCCGTGGTTTTGTCAGGAGACGAGCCTGCCTTGCGGAAAGGAAATCCCGACTTCACGATCCGTTTCACGGTTGATGATGTGAAACAACGCGTGGGTGCAGAGCTTGTCCCCTTTGAGAAACAGTTGCAGATTCTCGATGCTCTTGGTTTCCAGACTCAGAAAACAAGCGATGGGACATGGGCCGATGTTGTTGTCCCGACTTGGAGAAGGCTCGATGTGGCCGGTGCTGCCGATTTGACGGAGGAAATCGTGCGTGTTGTGGGCATTGATCATGTGCCCGCGCATCCGCTTCGCTCGGTGGGGCAGCTCACTTTGGACGATTCGCATCTGGCTCTGTTTGAAGGAGTTGCGCAACGTCTCGTGCAGCTGGGCTATCATGAAACCTGCGGTTTTCACTTCATGCGTGCAGATGACGGTGCGCGGCTGAGGATCAGAGATATCAATGCGTGCGGAGAACCCGTCGCACTGCTCAATCCCATCATCAAAGATGAGCCGTTGATGCAAACGACTCTCCTCAGTGGTCTGCTCAGGAAGGTGGCGTACAATCTGAATTACGGCACAAAGCGTGGACAGTTGTATGAATTGACTCGCACCTTTCAGAACAGAAGCTTCAATGGAAAAAGAGTCTTCTCTGACAACGGCGAGGGCATTGGCTTAGCGGAACTGTTGGCTGCACACGGCGATTCCGAATTGTACGAATATGCTGCCAAAAATGCGATGCTGTTGAGTCACGAGCAAGGTGCTGCTTCGGACAGGCCTGCCGAAACGACACGCGTGTGTGCCGTTGTTTTTGGACCGGAAGAAGAGAAAGAGTGGCTCAATTCAGGAGAGCGTGAGTGGAGTTACCATAAGCTTGCAGCGCATGCTGCAGAGGTGCTTGCTGCGTTTGGCTTGAGTTGCCGATTTGCAGAGATCCCTGCTGACCATCCTATGAAACCTGTTCTTCACCCCGGCCGAAGTGCTGCTGTTCTGGTCACCTCTGGAACGCAAAATTTCCACGTGGGTTGGGTGGGACAATTCCATCCTGCGACGCTCCGAAATTTTGAAATCGAAGCACAGTGTTTTGGCTTTGAGCTGAATTTGGCGTTGTCGTGTCGACTTCTAAAAGAGCGAAAAGACAGTCAGGCTCGGGTGGGTTCACAAGGCGTATCTTCTGGCGCCGCAGTGAATGCGATTCGGTTGCCCAGTGTGGAGCGGGATTTCGCCTTCTTGGTGGACGAAGCGCTGAGTGCGGAACAGTTGGTGAATGCGTGCCGTGTGGCAGTTGAAAGCGATGCTTTGTCGGCTCGGAAAATTCCTGCGCGTTTGGTTTCCGTGCGGATATTTGACGTGTACCGAGGGCAGGGAGTGCCTTCGAATAAGAAGAGTGTTGCACTGCGATGCACCCTGCTTCCGACAGAACGCACCTTGGTCGATGCTGACATCCAAGCCGTTGTGGAAGCCACGGTGGAGCGTGTGACACGCGAGTGTGGAGCCCAACTGCGGGGATAAGCTGGGGCTTGCCGTAAGCCCCGCATCAGTTGGTATGACCCAAGGCGTCTTTGAGGCGACTTTCGATGGAATGAATATTCAGTGTTGACAACCTTTGCAGTGCTGCTTATGTCGGCAGCAAAACAACGGAGAGGTGACTGATGAAGAATATTGTGACTGCATCCCTTTTGTCGCTTGCGATCGTGTCTTCGGCCTCAGCTGATTGGGCATCGTCAACCGGCAGCACTCCGAGTGTCCCAAAAATTTGTATTGCGAACACGACCCCATACTCAGTGGATGTGTCTGTGAACGGACAGCGGCTTTATGTGAGCCCATATTTCACGGCGCGCATTCCCAGCTACCAAGCAGGAGCCATGTTGGTTCAGATGAACACGCGGCAGCTTTCGGGACCATACAGCAATCCTATTTGGGCACAGACATACGTCTATCCGGCTTATTACGGATGCGCACCTTCCAATTCAGTGAGCGTTTACATTTATGGAAACGTTCTTGGATTCAACTGAGATTCACAGAGGCAACTGATCTTTGGACAGATTGCACACATAGGCGCGCGGGAGATGCTCAAGAAATCCCCGCGCGATTTCTTTTAGAGTCCGTTCAGAAAATGCTTTCCTGCTGAGCCCGGAAGTTGCTCGGGAGATCGGCGAATCTTCGTAGTCTGCATTTTCGGAAAGAGTCTTGAAGAACGGAAGAACTGGCGCGAGCGTTTCGGCCCACTGTTTTGAATTTTTCTCGTCACGTGGAGTGAGCGGCAAGGCTGGAATCGGGTCCTGTGGATGATTGAAGCGTTTCCACTTCTCGCCCAAACCGTTTTTCAAATCTTGAATCAAGGCATCGTTACCTAATTTTGGTGCACCGAAGGTCCAAACTGAATTGAAGGGGAGGTTTTCTTTCTGCAAGGTTTGGGCGCTGAGAAGTGCAATTGCTCCTCCCAAACTATGGCCCACCAAAAAAAGTGGTTTTCGGCTGAACTGAGCATTCCTCGCAGTCTGGAGTACGCTGCTTTCAACCGAGTCAGCGGCAATTTTGAATCCAAGATGGACGCGTTCGCTCGCTGCTGATGGTGATTCGGCAGGAGATAAAGTGACAGTGAAATCGGTGATGAGGTCTGAAGGCTCTTGTGTGCCACGGAAAGCGAGCAGGAAAAAATCGTTGTGCTCGGCAGCAAAGCCGTTGGTGCTGGTGGACGTTTGGTTGAACGATTGGATCTGGGTGAATCCCCACGAGCGCAGAATTCGATTCTGTTTTCCCGGCCAAAACCGGTATGCAGCATGTGCGGCTGCCATCAGCATGTAGGGATTGTCGGGGAAGTTCTTGTCTTCGGGATGAAAGGTTTTACTCTTGCCGGAAGGCAGACAAGGGACTTGCCCGATCGAAAAAGCCTCAGAATTCCATGATGATGTCGGATTTGGGGATTTTGTATGCTGAGGCCACTCGAAATTCACGGCAAAAACCACAGCGAATGCAGTAATGATCGAAAAGCGAAGGTAAAATAGCGAGTTGTGCATGAAATTTCTTGTCTCCCATCCGCGCACGCGCACTCTTGTGAAAAATGCGTTCAGGGTCAACTCACTCAACAGACTGCTACAAAGTTGAATAATTCTTAAACATACTGAAGTTGCCCCAAAAAACGGAAATGTTTTAAGATTTTTTTGGTCTGGTGCTTGCTGGGCAGAAAGAGTGCGCTCTGCTGTTTTGGAGCATGTGCGTATGGGAGGATTCCTATGCAAAGACTTTCATTGAGTTCCAAAATGAAGATGGCAGCTTTGACCGGTGCTCTGGCATTCGCTGTGCCAACTGCTTGCGGACGCACGCAATCGCAAGAATCGGGCATACAGTGGACGGCTTCACCCGGAATGAGTGAGTCTGAAGTGGATGCTGCCTTGAATGCGAAATTAGCGGTGCGCCTGAACCTTCAGACAAACAGAGCCACTCTTTACAAGGAGGGTGTTCCGCAGCAGGGCTGGAATATTGCATCTGCTGATGTGACCGGAATTTATCATGGCGGAAAAGCGAAGTTCACACCTGTGGGAATTTATGGAATTGAAGACTTGGAGCACTGCCCTGTGTGGCGTCCTAATGAGCCGGTGAATCCGGCCACAGGGAAGGTCGTCCAATCTGAAGCTGAGCGTTGGCAGGTGTTCAATTCCCGTCCTGACATTTATGGTCCCTGCGGTGCTTCGAATCCGCTCGGAAATTACGTCTTTTGGTTTCATGGTCCCTATGGAATGCACGGCAACTCAGCTGAAGAAATTCTTCAGTTGTCTGACCCTGAGGAAAGGCGAGTCTCGGGGGGTTGTGTTCGCAACCCGAATGCAAAAATCCGAGAGATTTTTCATCTCGCACTCGACACATTTTCGGAAGAGCTTTCATCCTATAAGCAGAGTGTCCTTGCCATGGAAGCGCAGCCCTCCGGAGCTCGCCAGACTCTGACGGCTTCGGCACGCACGATCAATATGCGGGTTGTTGTCGGCAATTGGTCGGACGATCCCAATGTGGGGAGCGGATCGGGGCAAACACCTCCTGCGGCGCGGCCTGAACCAACGCCTGTTCCTATCCCAGAGCCCGTAGGGCCTGCAATGCTGTGCAAAGCCGTTGCAGCAGATCCGAGAACCGGAGTTGCACCTGTTCACATTCGCCTGCCGGCCACGCCAGAAAATATTTCGGCCTTTTATCGGTTGAATGATCCCGTGCGCGTCTTGGGTCTGATTCCCGGAACCAATTTTTATAAAACGTCGCGGGGCTATATCGACAAGAGTTATCTGGGGCAGTGCTCCAATTATTGAGCAGACAGAGTTCTTCTGATCGATTGCAAAGTAATTGCCAGTCCCTTTGACGGGGCTGGCATTTTTAATTCATTCGACGATTGATTGAGCGTGTGATTCTGAAGACTCTTTTGATTCGGCAGAACCTTCAGAACTTCGCTTTTCTCAAAAGCTCATTGCTTTGAAGCAAAGATGGATTCCATTTC
>JBEGJP010000081.1:0-5746 GCA_041184525.1 Pseudomonadota bacterium
CAGCTCGGCGTTGTCGAATTGAGAATCAACATGTCCGACAACAGACGCATGAGTGTCGAACTTGTTGCCAACTCCGAACGAATCAAACAGGAATTGGAAAAACAATCCGAAGAACTGAAGAACGGTTTGCGAAAACACAATCTGGTCCTTGATGGTGTCCAATTTGCAACCGATACAAAATTGGGAGACAGCAGCTTCCAGAACTCCACACAAAGCGACCAAAGGAATTCTCCCCAAAATCAGCAACAACAGCAGCAGGGCTTCAATTCGTTTTCGCAGAGCAATACTCAGTCCGGACAGCAGAGTTTTGCACAGGAACGCCGTTTTGAAGGAGCTCCCATTCCACTGGACAACAATGCGACGAACGGAAATTCCGTGAGGAAAAATTACACCGGCAAGAATGATGTGAAGACAAATGTACAACGCGCTGCAAACGGCTCACTCAAGGTCAGCGCCTGAGTGAGTTAGAATTTGAGGTGAGTGTCTTTTCTTCAGGAGATTTTCAGATGCTGAGCGTCACAAACAAAGCGGGTCCGTATGTTGCCCCTCAGGTGGATCCGAATCCTGCATTTGATGAGGCAAAGAAACAGCGCACCGCAGGCGCACAAGCTGTCGACTTCGAGCAAGTTCTTGGAGAGTCAAATGCAGCTTTGGCGGAACAGTTCGAAAAGGACAAAAAAGCTGTTGGAGAGAATGGCGAACTGCGCATCGGGGAAAGCAAAAGCGACAAGGAATTCCGCGAAATGCTCGAGCGTGTGAGCGGAAAAAAACAGGAAAAACTGAAAAACAAACTCGACAAAGATGACTATTTGAATCTGATGGTGACGCAACTCAAGTACCAAGATCCCACGAAGCCTATGGAAAACCATGAGATGGCGACCCAGTTGGCACAGTTCAACACGGTCGAGCAGCTCATGGGTGTGAACAAGACACTCCAGAGCATGCAAAATCAAAATGCACAGGCCAACATCGACAAGCTGACTCCTTATTTGGGTCGGATGGTGGAAGTGAGCGGCTCCAAATTGCGTGTCAGCCCGGAAATGAAGATCACTGAAGGAAATATTGATCTCAGCGGGCATGCCGGAAGTGTGAGTGTGCTTATAAAAGACACCAACGGTTCTGTAGTCAGAACCTTGGGCTTGGGAGAGTGCAAACCAGGTCGCCATGCCATTGCATGGGACGGCAAAACCGATGGCGGGATTTTAGCCAAACCGGGCGATTATACTTTTGAGGTTCAGGCCTCTGCGCAAGATGGAAAGCCGATGGAGGTCAAATCTTCCTTCACATCGAAGGTTGAAGCCATCTCGGACATTGCAACCGGAGGCAAGCTCGAAACTGCCAGCGGCAAGGTCGAAGCCAAGGACATTCTGGCAATCCGACCTGATGCCCCTGCTGCTGTAGCTCCTGTGGCAGCAGCTCCTGTATCAGCGGCACCTGTGGCAGCAGCACCCGCGGCAGCAGCACCCGCGGCAGTAGCACCTGTGGCAGCAGCACCCGTGGCAGCAGCACCCGTGGCAGCGCAACCGCGGAGTCCTCAGCGAGCTGAATCAGTCAAAAAAGCAGAACACAAGAGCAATCACGAGAGCGCCGCATCTGCAAATGCAACAACAAATAAAGTAGATAAAGCACCCGAGAAAAAAGCACCGGAAATGAAGAGCAATTCCGTCGCCGACAACGTTAAGAAAGCTTCCTGATATTTTTAATATTTGATGGAGGACCAGTTCAATGGCAATTCACTATGCGCTGTTCAGTGGTGTGTCCGGTCTCTCGGTCAATACCGATGCCATGGGTGTGATTTCCAACAACATCGCCAACTCAAATACGCGCGCATTCAAAGCCGACCGTGCGGAGTTTGAAGACCTTCTTGCGGTGAACTTGAACGAGTTCTCACAATTGGGCCGAGGTTCCCGATTGCGGAGCATCTCCACCAACTACACTCAAGGGGCTCTTTCTCACACGGGTGGCATGACTGACATGGCCATTCAGGGAGAAGGTTTCTTCATCATGAGAAATGCGATGGAAGAATCTGGCGCATCCGGAGCCATGGGCTTCACGCGGCAGGGAACTTTCCGCTTTGACCGTGAAGGTTACATTTCCGACGTCCACGGACAACGCCTTCAGGGCTACCTCGTGGGAGCAGACGGGAAACTCGAAACACGCATGCAGGACGTTCAAGTGAATACAACTTCACTCAAGCCTGTGGCCTCGACGTTGATCAACATGAACGTGAACCTCGACTTGCGTGAACCCACGCTCATCGAGGATTTCGATCCGAGAAAGCCGAATGCGACCTCCAACTATGCTTCCTCAGTGACTGTCTATGACAACTTCGGACAGGCCCACCAAGCGACAATCTATTTCTCCAAAGAAAAAGGCGGAGAGAACAGTTGGACTTGGAATGCCTGTATCGACGGTGGTGAAATCAAAGGAGCGGAAGCGTTTGATGATCAGGGTCGCCCCATGGCCCACGTCATCGGCAAAGGAAAGCTGAAATTTGATGAGACCGGTAAGCCGGTCATGGACTTCCGCACCAAAGAGGGACGGCCGAGTTATATTGACGTCATGGATCAGTCAGACGCCTGCGAGGTCCAATGGTCCAATGGAGCTGCAAAGCAGAAAATCCAATTCAACTTCGGTGCGATTGAAGATGAAAACGGACGATTGGGTAAGAACACATCGACCAGCTTGGCCACCCGTTCATCCACGATGTACCACTCCCAAAACGGTTCCGAGGCCGGCTACTTAAAGTCACTGAAGCTCGACCAAGAAGGCAACCTCCGCGCGGTTTATTCGAACGGATTGGAGCGCCGCTTGGGTGCCATTGCGCTGGCCACCTTCCCAAGCCCCTCGGGACTTCAGAAAAATGGCCAAAACATGTACACGCAAACACACCGTTCCGGTGAGGCCAGCATCGGTTTGCCGCAAACAGGAACACGCGGTTCGGTGCACTCTGCGTCACTCGAAGAGTCCAATGTTGACCTTGCGAGCCAGTTCGTGGATATGATCACGACGCAACGTGGTTTCCAAGCAAACTCAAAGACGATCACCACATCTGACAGCATGCTCGAGGAAATCATCGGCCTCAAGCGCTGATGAAAGGACCGCAGTGACTTCAATTCGCTCTGAATTGAATTCTCTCGTTGTTGGCGATAGCAGGTCACGGGATTCGACTCCCGCTGGCCTTTTCTTTATTTTAATGGAGTTCCTTTACGCTGCTTTTGCTGCTGCAGGTGCAGAGTGGTTCGCGCGAGAATTTTCCTCAGCAGCACTTCCTGCTCGCATCATGGCAGTGCTCTTTATCGGCACACGCATGCGCGCCTTGGGAAACATGCTCCACGAATGTGCGCACGGAATTTTCGTCAATTCGCCTGCGCACAACACAACCTTAGGTCACATCTTGGCCATTTTCGATCTCAGTTCTTTTCCGGTTTATGTTGCTCAGCACGTTAGCCATCATGCCTCTTTGGGTCATCCCGAGCGTGATCTTGATTTCAAAACGCGCAGGCCTTTGATGTCTGAAAGGCATGGAAAGCTTTTTACCATTGCGAAAATTGCGGCGGCTTGTGCCTCACTTTTTCCACTGTGGATGATCCTTCTCAAACCTGTTTTTTGGTGCTGGCGCTCACCGTTGTGGGTCAATGTTTGGCGCATTGTTCTGCTCATTTTTGTTCTTGGCCTGTTCATTCTGCCCGCATCACGGTTGGTGCTGTTCACCTATGTGCTCGTTCCTTGGCTGACGAGCTACCAGTGGATGAAGATCTTTTCAGACTGTGCAGACCATCTTTTTATTTTGGATCAAGAGAACGTATTTGATCGCAGCAGAAACCATCTGCTTCCCGCGCGATGGCTCAATTGGCTTATTTTTCCGAGGCACGATGCCTTTCACTTGCTCCACCATTTGTTCCCGTCCCTCCCCGTCCGCCATTACCCGAGTGTGCATCGGAATTTCATGACACACCCTTGGTACGGTGCACGGACACACTGTTGGACGTGGACAAAAAATGAAATGAATGAGCACAGGCGAGAGGCTTATGGCCACAGCAAATAGTCGCTGCCCAGCGGATCACTTCGACGCTCCTTGATCTCCTCTGCAAACTCGACATCAGCTTCCGAGCGGGCAACTCCTCTGACATCACTGTAGGGAAGGAACGTTCTCCGCCCATCTTGTTTTTCGACCCAAAGGGTGTTGGGCTGTCTTTCGCTCACACCAACAACTTTGATCTCCTCGTCGGAGTCCCAGTTGTCGCTTCTCTTCTTTGATATTGTGACGACATCCTCGGGAAGAAACGGGTGCAGCTTCGGCGGAGGAACACGCCGAATGGACTTATACTCACCCTCATCGGTCCGATACCGAACGGTGTAGGGAGTGCGTTTGAAGGAGACGCTCTCGGCCATAAAAAAACCCACCCTTCCGGATGGGTTATCGGGAAATTTTTACCGAACCTGAAGGCGCTCGCCGTCAGATGATCTCTCGGCCGGCGATGGTCCCTGCCGTTCGACTCGAACAACCGCAGGTCCGGTTGCCCGCAGACTCAAAGGGTGCTCCGCAGGCGATGCAACGCCGCACTTTAATGGCAATCGGCGACAACCCAGCCAAACGACGGGCAATATTCTTTTGCTCGATATCTTTCACAACGCTGGGAGGGAGGGTTTTGATTTTCAAGCCATCCGATGTCGTGATTGATCCCGATTCCAAACTCGAAGACGACTCCGACCCGGATGCCCCTGTGGGTGTGGTATCACTCAGAAAAAAGCGAGTTTTTCCAGAAAACATATCTCTCCCTCACTCTGTTTGCCCCTAAAAAACTAAGGGGCCCTGCCTTGAGCCTGCAAAACGCGTGCCGCGGTGGAGAAAGGAGGGGAATTCACCCGACTCTTCCCAAAAATCAATCGCAACCCCACGACTTACAGGCAAAAAAGGTGTCAATTGAATGTGCAGGGTGTAGTCTGAACTGTCGACATGGTGTTGTCTTGTTTTACAGGCCATACAACTCTTAAGCACTGGGAGGGTTGTACTGGAGAGTTGCTGTTGAATCATTGATCAGAGTCATCTTATTCGATGACAATGAACACGGGCATAAGAAAAATGGGCGTTCGAACAACCATATGGCTGGCTCTCTGGGGACTCATCGCCCTTCCTGTCGGCTGCCAGTCGCTCTGGGGCATAGGGGAAGGCGACAATGATGCTAACTCCTTCGCGGTCCCGAGCGACCTTCTTGAGCAATCGAGCCGGTTGAGTCTCCTCTCACTCAGGGCAGATGACTATCAAGGTCTCAGCGCACGCGGCACACCCGTGCAGTGGCACCCCATTCTGATGCCCTTGCGCAGCCATCTTTCGCTCTCCGATCGTGACTTCCTTCTGGGCATTGCCAACCCGCTGGGCTCCATAGAAGAGTCCATTCCAGCCGAAGGGCAGTGCCGCATGTTTGTCGGCCCAAACAGCAGCAACGCGACACCATTGCCGGAAGCGACATCGGAGAACAAACCTGCAGATGTCAGATTAGAACTCCGCAATCCGGATGGTACGGCGAGTCAAAATGCTCTGTCGCAATCTTTTTTCATCCACGATCAGCTCTCTCGCAATGTCAAAGCGATTGGCTTCTGGGACGAACAAGGACAAGCCGTGTGCCCCTTGCCTGCCGGCCGCTGGTTTGTATCGACAGGATTCGGTGAAGCGCGATCCCACAAAGCCTTTGTGACAACAGCGGGAAAACCAACCGTCGTGCCTTTGAGGCACCAGCCGCGT
>JBEGJP010000082.1:0-3605 GCA_041184525.1 Pseudomonadota bacterium
CTTTGAGTTCTCGCGACGGTAGAGAACGGGAAGATGTTTTTGTATCGAGAGCTTGAAAAGAAAGGGGTCATACATGACGACACTGTAGTAATCGAACTTTCCTCTGATGCAGCTGGTGTCATCGGTGTCTTTGAGGATGCTGCAATAAGTTTTTGGAAAAAACCCGTCAATGACGTCGTCGCCATACAGGTAGTCTTCAGGCACTCTTTCGTTCTCTGGTATATCAGGGGAGAGAAACAATCGCATGTTGGACGCATTGAACCCGATGTAATAGTCTCTGTCCTGCCGACTGAACTCGTGGCCCATGCCCATGGCATGAGCCATTTCATGGATCACAACAGAGGGAAACCGAGGATCCCTTGAGATGCAGGGATCGCTGTCAGGGAGCATCGTCAATACGTTTCTGTCATCGGCATAATAGCCCAGTGTGGCATGCGCGCATCCCAAGATTCTCCTTGGCTGACACGGAGCGGGAATCGGTCTGAGCTCGTCGCCTCTTCAAATAAGATAGGCGTCTTACTCATGAATTCGCGGATAGCCGCTATGAACGTGTTTCTTGCGTTCTGTGATAAATTGGCGTTCAAAACATAAGGGACACGCATATTGGGCCATCGGTTGGACTGATCAGTCAGGCCGGCCCGATTTTCGGTTCTTTGCGGCTCTGTCTCCATAACGAGAGAGAGGCTCTCTTCCTCTTCCGTTGGCTTCGTGAGCCTGAACTGTCCTTTCGGGATAAGCATGTCTGTTCCAACAAACGCGTCCTAACCCTGTACGAGAAGCATCTTTTCAACCCAAACACCATTCTGCTTGATCCAACCCTTTTGGTAGGAGCCGCGCCGTTCAGACGCTCTCGGAGAAGCGGATTCCGCGTTTGTAGCCCTCAGAGTCGCACGCGACGAGCTCATGCGTTCAATCGATGCCTGCGAGCAACCCGACAAAACGACGGGTAGAAGGAAAAATATCAAGAGAGGACCGCATCGCATGGAAAATCCCTCAAACGAACTCATTCGTCGATCGGAAAATCAGAGCTCTACTTGAGTTTTGTTAAAGAAATAAAAATAAGTCCAATTAAATTGCATTTTTAAATGGTTGAGCGGATGGGTAGAGGAGCAATTGAACCGCCCCATTGAGATGAAGGTGCAGGGGAGGATGAGAGCGGCTGACGGTCTGGAATGACCGTCTGATAAAAAGGTTAGGTGCGGGTTACAACACCGACGGTCAGTTTCCTGAAGCCACCCGCGCGGGGAAAAGGAAAAAGTATTTTTTATTGACGTCCGAGATGCGGGTCATTTCTTCTGCGAGCTTTGTGGGGATGGTCTTGCCGCTTTTTGGATCCGATTCCACACTCACATCCATGGGAATGAGACCGCCTTTTTCTGAGGGAGGAACTGCTGAGGTCAGGGTGACTTTTCTTCCGTCGAAAAGGTTCAGGGTGACACGGCGCGACGGAGCCGCAAGAGCACTTGCGATCGCTTGGTCAGCACGCTCCTTTCTCTTCTCAAAGGACAGATTTTCAAGGGAGTCCATGAGCTGTGTGAATTTCTCTTCCTTCAGGTCACTCTTGGCGGGAGACAATTCAAACTTGTCGGCCTCAGCTTTACGCGAATAGGTCACACTCTTGGTGAGATTCTTTCCCTCTTGCCACGTGATGGTCTGGATTTCCTTTTTGGGGATTTTAAGCAGTGTTTTGTAGGCCCAGTGATCGACGTCCAAATCTGTCGAAACGGCAGCGGTTGCCAAAAATACGGAGTCTTTGTCAGAGAATTTAATGAACTGTCCGCCGCCGGAGCGTGACTCACCGAGTTCAAGGGCTAGCAGACTCTTTCCTTTACTTTCGAGTGCAATTTTGGGGGCGGCAGCTCCGAGGCCGTACTCTTCAACTTTTTCGGCCTTTTTAACGACAGTCCGTTCAATCTTGCTGGCATTCAACCCATCTAAGAATTGCGAAATCTTCTTCGCATCAGCGGAGAATCCCTGATCGCTTTCAATGGCCCACTCATTCTGTTCATTTTTCTTAAGAACAACTTTTTTGCTGTTGTGCTCCAAGGCAATGCGGTCCACGCTGCCAAAGACAGTTGTGTCCACAAGTGGGCGAATCTCTTCTTTGGTATTGGTCTGACGGAACTGTTTGAACAAAACGACTCCCGCGGTAATAGCCACAAGCGCGGGGAGAAAAATGGTGAGAGTGCGATTCCCTGCCATGAAAGCCACCTGACCTTTCTTCAAATTGAAAAAGAATGAAACTCAGTCTTTGCTTTTCTTGCCGTTCTTGTTGGCGCGTCTGCGGAAAACAAAGCCTCCGACAAGCGAGACTCCCAGCGGGACGAACGCCAAGTTCACAACCACCAGTGTCCTTCCCAGACTTTCGATATCTTCGCGCAGATTCTTACGCACTTCACGTAAGCGTGTTCGCATCTGAGATTCCTCAGTGCGGAAACGCTCGATGGCGCTTTGCTGTTCGGGAGTCAGGACAATTTTGTTGCCCTCGATGCGTGCTCCTTGCATTTCACGGAGCTTGTTCTGCGTTTCTGACAATTTGTTCTGGATGGAATCTTCTTCACTCTTCCACTTGGCTTGTGCCTTTTCCTGAATGTCGACGAGGCGATCGAATGGTCTTGAGAAGCGGCTGCGCGAACGGATGGCAATGAGATCTTCGCTCCCACCCAAGAAATCGATGGAGTTGATGATGAAGTTCAGGTTGTCGTTGATGGGCTTAGCGACAATCTGATTGGCAAACGGGATCTTTTGCACAGAGTTTTGGTCGGCGATGAAGTCAGCATCCGCGACGACGATGACGAGCGAGTCAATTTTGCTTTGTGCCAACCAATTTGAATCGCCCGAAGGTGCTGTGAAGGCAGACTTGAGCTTGCCTCTGAGCAAACCTGCGACGGTGTATTCCTTGTTGTCATTGGGCAGACGCCGAGCGGCGGCATCGGGCCCCATTTGCAGGCTGTCGGTGGCAATCGTGCCGGCAGAGGTGGACGTGGTGAACAGGCTTTCGAACTTGTGCGGGCTCCCGTTGCGCAGAGTCACACTTCCTGCTTCTCCGACCATCATTTGGCGCAGCTGGCCCGTGATTTTAGATTCCTTGTTCATCCCTTTTTCAACAATCTGGGCGAAGAAAGGGTAGGTGAGCGGTGTGCCGCCGGCGTTGATCTGGGTGGGGTATTTCAGGTCGCCGACCATTTTTGAAGAGTCGAATTCAATATCCCAAGCTCCAAAGAGTGTTTTGAGGTCGGAGGTGTTCGCGAATTGGCCGGTTTTGCCGGATTGGTATTGCTTGTCGAGATCGACACGCGAGAAGGGGTCGACAAGAGCAATGAGCTTGCCGCCTTTCATTACGAACTGGTCGATGGCACGCAGGGTGTCGTCGCTGAGATTCTTGGGATGATGAACGACAAGGATTTTGATTTTATCGGCTATTGATTTTGTGTCGGTCGCGACATCTTCCACATCTGCGATTTTGCGGAGTTCGTTGACCAGAACCCAGTCGCCTTTGCCCTGCATGATCGACTGCATGTCGTAAACAGGAGTTTTTGCGATCATCTCGAGCGAGCTCATGATGCCCACGACCGGACGATCCTTTGCGATTAGTTTCTGCAGCG
>JBEGJP010000083.1:0-4222 GCA_041184525.1 Pseudomonadota bacterium
CTCTGCAGGCAGCGGGTCAGGAAAACTCTTTATTCTGTTTTGCCCGTCCGAGATCTCTCTTCCTGAGGTGTTGGCTCAGCCGCATGTCCAACAAAAAATCAAAGATCAGCGAGTTCTTGTCTGTTTTGGTGACGCGAGCACACCACTGGAAGCCTACGATGTTTTGCGCTGGCCCCCACTCCCACCATCTCCCGCGACACACCCGCTCCCCGAATACTCTCTGGAGGAGTTGTCCAAACGACTCAAGGACAACCGCTTTCTCGTCCTTGATGTGAGGGAACCCTTTGAAGCAGCCACCAGCCACCTCGATGAAATTCTGTCCGATGTTCTGAGACATCGCGGCAGCCGCAAAACACAGGCACAAAGCGACCCTCTCTTCGACTTCAACGTCGTGCCGCTCTCACGTCTGCCTCAATTCATTCTGGATTGTCTCGAAAAAGAATCCGAAGAACGAATCTTATGCGTCTGTCGGAGCGGACAGCGCAGTCTGCAGGCAGCATCGCTTCTGCGTCGCATTGTCGGGAGGGAAGCTTTTAGTCTCAAGGGCGGACTTGCCACCCTCCTCGCCCCGCCGGTCTCGCTGGCTCCTCACCGCGCTGCCACCTGATTGAGGTGCGCCGCACATGGACACGAAACACCCAAGCACACTCGGACGCTTTCATTCCTCTTTGCAGCTCGAGGGTCTGGAGTGCCGTGTGCTTGAAACAGAGGACGGCAGCTATTCACTCCAATACCTCAAAGAGAGCCACGAGTGGACGGAACCCATGCACAGCTCCAAAGGCGCATGGGAAGAATCTTTGTTTATTTACGAATCCGCGCTGCGAGAATCCATGCTGCTGCGGTCCGACGAAGGGCCTTGGACGGTCGCATCCGTAGGACTCGGCTTGGGATACCTCGAAATCCTCGCTGCCGGATTGTCTTTACAGGCCGGGTGGACGCCAGAGGAAATCAGAATCACCTCATACGAGAGCCGCGCCCCGTTGCGTCACGCTTTGATCCAATTTCTCACTGCGACACAACAACCTCAGCCCCACTCGACTCTCGATTTCGTCTACGCAGATATCCTGCGCCGCGTTGCCGACTTCGTCAGAACTGAGCCCTTGCGCCTGAAGAAATATTTGAGAGACATGTGGACTGAAGGCTCTCTTTCACTTGAGGCCGATCTGGCAGATGCACTTCCGGAATTCGCATCTGGGTCTGCCGTAAACAACTGCCTGCTCTTCGATGCCTTCAGCCCTGAATCAAGCCCCGATGTGTGGGATGAAAGCCTCCTTGAGGCCATGGTGAATGGACTGTGCGGTACACACTGCATTGTCGCCAGTTACGCGAGCCGAACTGTGCTCAAACGGGTCCTGAAATCAAACGGATTTGCTCTCGAGAAAAAAATAGGTTTTTCGGGAAAAAGAGAGTCGACTTATGCACGCCGCAAAAAAGAAAAGGGAACGGCTTTTGTCAGCGTTGTTGAACGTCCGAAGTAGAGCCCTGTAAAAAACCAAAAAACGAATAAAAAAAAACCGGGCAAAGCCCGGTTTTTCTTCGCAAGCTCCGGTCTTTTGAACCGGGCAGGCCTACCGCTCAAATTACTGAGCAGGAGCAGCTGCAGGAGCTTCAGCAGGAGCAGCTGCAGGAGCTTCAGCTCCCTTTTCCTTCTTAGCAGCCTTAGCCTTCTTAGCCTTCTTAGCTGTCTTCTTAGCCTTCTTCTCTACCTTCTTTTCGGTAGCAGCAGGAGCAGCTTCTGTCGTTGCAGGAGCAGCAGCTGCAGGAGCTTCAGCGGCAGGAGCAGCAGCTGCAGGAGCAGCAGCTTCGTTAGCCATAGCTGTTGAGAAAGCGAAAACGGATGCAATAGCAACAAGAGCGAGCTTCATGAGAACCTCCAGTGAACAATTGTTCGAAGTTGAGCGGTGACTCCGACTCCATGCCTGAAAGCCCCAAAGTCAACTTCTGCAGGGAATACGACCCAGCACCCTCATTTATTCCGCATTCGATTTTTTTTTTCAACAGATGCGGGAAGGTTTCTGAAATCAACGAAGACACAAATTATTTGGACGCGCGGCCAAAAAACAAGTTCTCGCTCTTGCAGAGCAGACAATGTGCAGGTGAGCACAACAAATTAAGTCCACGGAGGGGACGCAGGAGAAATAGATTCACCCCAAGCTTCTGACGTCGCAGCCACACGTAAAAAAAGCCGCCCCAGAGGGCAGCTTTTTCGTGATGTCAGATTTTCAACTGAGTCAGGCTTTGGCTTCGACTTCAATCTTGGCCAAGCCAATGAGGTGCTTGAGAACCTTGTCGACAAGAACCTTGCCGCGGAACTCTTCGATCACTTGCTGACCATAGTTTCTGATGATCTCTTGAGGGCGCATTCCCATTTGCATGGCAAAGCTGGTGATCTCTTGGCCCACTTCCTGATCATCCACAGTCAGGCCTTCCTGCCGTGCAATGTGCCCCAGCGCAAGAACACCCTTCACTTCACTCAGAGCCCAATCGCGGTACTCATTGCGCACCTTCTCATCGTTGGAATCAAGCTGCTGGCCTTTTTCACGACGGCTGTTCGCATCTGCGACAGCGCGGTCGATGGTACCTTCCACCAAGCTTTCGGGCACTTCAAAACTGTTGCTGTCCAGAATTTGCTTGATGATCTGATCTTTGAACTTAGCCACTTTGTTGCGGTCGTTCATGTTCACGATTGAGCTCTTCATGTTGTTTTGCAGAGCATCAAGATTTTCTGCGCCAAAGCGTTTTGCGAAATCATCTTTGAGCGAAGCAACATCAAACACGAAAACAGAGTTGAGAGTCAGGTTGAACTCAGCCTGCTTACCCTTGAGATTCGCATCATTCACAGTGTCAGGATAGGTGACCTTGATCTTCTTGGTTTCGCCCGTCTTCATACCCAAAATGCCGGCTTCAAGCTCAGGCAAAGTGCTTCCATCGAGGTGGAGTGTCACATCTTTTGCGGAACGCTCAGACAATTCTTTTCCATCCACAGCGATCGTGTAATCGACCTTAACAGCATCTTGTTTTGTAGCTGCACGGCCTGAGGTTTCTGCAACGAGTGCGTCGGCATCGGATGCCAACTGACGCAGGGCACGCGCCACTTGATCGTCGATACTGGGCTCGACTTCAGCTGTTTTCAAAAGCAGTTGTTTGTAGCCTTGAATGTCGACCTTCGGATTGATGTCGACCGTGGCGGTGTAGGTGAATTGCTTGCCTTCTTCAAACTGCCCTTCGACGTCGATCATGGGGAAGCTGACGATCTGGAAGTCGACACCTTTGATCGCTTCTCCGTAGGATTCGTTGACGGCTTTTTCATAAGCCTTCTTGACGACGTCCTGAGCGAAGAATTTCTTCACCAGCGCCGGTGGAACTTTGCCCTTTCTGAAGCCCTTGATTTCAGCAGATTGCTGAATCTCGTTGACGGCCACATCAAATGCCGTTTTTACGGATTGTGAGGGAACTTCGATACGGAACTTACGGCGTGTGCTGTTCACTTCTTCAATCTGAGCTGTCGTCATGGCAGTGTCTCGCTTCATTCTTGGAAAGAACCCCAGTGGCCACAAAGGCCATGGGACTGGAAATCCGATTCAAACGACACTGCTTAAACCAGCTTTGAACCTCAGGTCAACGCAGGGGGCCAAAGGCCATCAGGCTTTCCCAGACGCGGCCACGCCACTCCGGAAACGCCTCAAGTTCGCGCAAATCTGGCAGGACAAGGAGTTCAAACACCCCCTCTCCTTCTCGCTCAAATGTGACCGGTTCGTAAGCCTCCGGTGGCACAGCAAAGGGAACGCCCAAGACGACCCCAGCCACCTGAGCAGCCCGCCAGCCGAAGCAAACGCAGCGGTGCGCATTGGTGTTCTCGAATGCAGCAAAAGCGGCTTCCACCACGCTTTCAGCAATGGGATGCACAACGGGGGATTTGGGTGGAGTTGCAAAAACGGTGTGCACATGGACTCCATCCCGCCACGGCAAACGCTCAAGCAATCGACGCAGGAGTGCGGGCAGGTTCTGCCTCTCCACCGACGCGGCAGTCAGGTGCTCATCGGGAGAAACGAAGTCAATGAGAAACAGACACGTCGGTGACCGCTCGACCACCTGTTTCGAAGGGGCGAGAGGCTTCGGGAAGCGTTGCACACCTGCGGCTCTCAGGGCATAGTACATTTCCAAGATCTGCCGCAATGAAGGTTTTTCTGCCATCGATTTCGCGTCCCCTCCAGGTAGCGCA
>JBEGJP010000084.1:0-5667 GCA_041184525.1 Pseudomonadota bacterium
GTTTTCTCGACACTGCGTCCATCACGGGAACCCCGTGAGCAGAACAGAAGACACCGTGATGGCAACACACATTCGGATGGTGGCCAGCGCGCAGCTTCGTCAGAATCTGGCCAACAACCACGCCGCTCGCGTCGAAGAGGCCGTCACGGCGGTCCTCGTCACAACAGACGAAATGAGACCTCCGGCACAGCTTTGCAGGATTCCGCTCAGTCTCAAAAAGACCACGACTCATTCGAACCTCATCAGACGCCCGAAGTCTGACTTAGAACAATGAGCTCATGGCAATAGCAAACGAAGCACAAACGATCTTCGCGCAAAGCACCGCAAGGGGACGCTCAGCGATTGCTTTGCATCGAATTTCCGGCAGCGGTTGCCACAATGTGCTTGCTCCGTTTCTGAAGCGAAATTTCACTGTCCAAATTAAAAAAACCAAAACCGAAAATTCATTTGAGCTTGCGCATGGAACCGCGCGCTATTGCAATTTATACGACTTCTCGGGAAAAGTGATTGATGACTGCGTGATCACCTTCTATCGTTCGCCAAACAGCTACACGGGCGAAGATACATTGGAAATCGCATCTCACGGAAATCCTCTCATTAGTGCACAAATACATGCACTCCTCAGACAGCTGGACATGAGGGATGCACGACCGGGAGAATTCACTCAACGTGCATTTCTGAATGGAAAAATTGATTTAACGCGTGCAGAAGCTATCGATCAGCTGATACATGCTGACACTGTCGGTGGTATTGAACTCGCTCGCGATGCCAACAGCGGCATGATTTCTGAGCACACCGATGCCTTGAGACTGAGAATTATTTCTCTCATGGCTTATTTTGAGGCCCACATTGACTTCGCAGAAGATGAAATCGGCACTTACGACTCAAGAAGACAGACTCAAGAGTTGAGAGAAATACAAAGCACGATTGAGCGCCTCGCGTCTTCTTTCGAAAACGGTCTCAAAATGCGGGAAGGTTTAAAACTTGTGTTTGCCGGCGAACCCAATGCAGGCAAATCATCCCTTTACAACGCACTGCTTGGAACCGATCGCGCTATCGTGACCGATGTTCCCGGGACCACTCGGGACGTGGTGGAAGACAGGCTCGTTTTAGAGGGAAGAGACTTTGTCATACTTGATACCGCGGGTTTGAGAGAAACTACCGATACAGTTGAAAAACTAGGAATCAAAAAAACAATTTCCTCTATTTCCGACGCTGATGTTGTGTGCTGCATTGTGGATCCACAGCATTCTGAAAATGGAAATCTTCGAAATTTCGTTAAAAGAAATATCCAGAATCTTGGATTAGGATTGGACTCCGAAAGAATCTCATCACTTGTTTTGACATTCACAAAATCAGACCAATGGAGTCCGAAACTCGCGCAAGAAGTTGCGGATGTCATCGCGGAACTCAAAAATGAAAATCTCATTTGTGTCCGCTGTTCCAGCGCTTCAGCGGATGTGGACGAATTGAAGCTCCAGCTCATCAACATTTACGATTTGATTACGAATCGAAACTCGGGAGTCAAGTCACCCATTTTGATCTCGTCACGGCAGAGAGACAAAGCAAAGCTGGCTTCAACGGCGATTCATGATGCTATTCACCTCACGGAAAAAGGCGACTTTCCTGAGAAAATCGCCTCTCTGCTCGTACTTGCGTGTCAACATCTCGGTGAAGTTATCGGGGAAGTCGGAACCGAAGACGTCCTCAATTCCATCTTTGCCAATTTCTGCATCGGGAAATAATCAATATCCGTATATCTTATCGGGATCATATGAATAAACCCGAGGTAATTCCTTCGAATATCGAATCAAGATCGACTGCTGGTTGATCAGTGAATCGAAAATCTTCTTACCCTCTGGTTCGGTCCGAAGGATATCAATTTTTTCCTGCAGCCGATTGATTCTTTCAGCATCATCCTTCGACTCCATCACTTCATCCATGATAGAGTTGAAGCGGACTTTTTCCTCGGGTGAAAGACCGCTCGTGTTTGCATAGCGATGATATTTTTCGATCTGCTTTTGATCGGTATCGATGAGAACCGAGCCGTCATCCTTCTTTTCAACGACAACACCCGGCTTCGTGTAAATTCCAGCCTTCTGAACGAGGTCGCCGATCTGCATGTTGGCATTGCGTTTTGGAACTGGCATCGTCATCATAACATCACCTCCTAAGCAAAATGAAAATCAAAACAGCGGAATGTTTTCGAGATCAATCTCAAACTCTTTCGGAGTATATTTTTCCCTATTCATCCGATGCATCAACTCGTTTTCCAGATAACGTAACACTTTCGAATCACCGACTTTGTTCGCTTTGAGCTTTTGAATGGTGCCGTAGAGATCGCGGATTTCCTGATGCTTATCGCTGTTGGAAACATCTTCGAGTACAGCATTGTAGGCTTCCCGCTGCTCCTGCAAAAGATTGTTTTTAATACCACGATTCGCAGATTTTTGGACTTGATCGATCTCTTGTTCGAGAACCACCTTCCCTTCCTCTTTGTTCACCGTCTTCACCAAAGCTGGTCTTCCATCGCGCTGAAACACAATGTCACCAGAAAGAATTCGCATCGCTCGTCTCCCGGTTTGGCATGAGAAAACGGTCCGCAATGCGAGGATAACGGAGAACGACACACACGTCTGTGAATGAGAAGCAGGTTTGACTGGCAAGAATCTGCCGATGAAAAAAAAGCCCGAGTCAGGGTGTGACTCGGGCTTTTTAAGCAATCAGAAAGAACACGAAAGCTTAGAGCTTTTTAAACTCGCCGCGACGATTCTTAGCGTATGCCGCTTCATCATGGCCTTCCACGGACGGACGCTCTTCGCCATAGCTGATCGTGGAGAGGAGGGCGCCGGAGACACCTTCAGCTGTCAACGCATCCTGAATAGCCCGTGCACGCTTCTCACCGAGAGCGAGGTTGTACTCATTCGACCCGCGCTCATCGCAATGGCCTTCAATTTGAATTTTTGCCGGAGATTTCCGAGCCTTCAAAAGAGATGCCAAGCGACGGACTTTTTCGAGTTCATCCGCCTTGACGGAGTAACTGTCGAAGTCAAAATAAACAGTTTCGGTAACGAATTCAGCTGTATCCAACGCAACGGGTGACGCCACTGCAGCGGGAGTCGCGACAGGAGCCGCGGCCGCAGGTGCACTTGCCGCTGAAGTTTTGGAATCAGGCAGTGAAGGCTCAGGAGCCTTCTTCTTGGAGCAGGCTGCAGCTGCAATTGCAAGCGAACAAAGAGCAACATGGCGAAGCTTGATTGCCATAGAAAAAAACTCCTCAGTGAAACTCGAAACGAGTGCCGGATGGCTCGAATGTAAGCCAACGATCTTCGTGACGAAAAACCTAGGTTCAAACTATTCAATGGCTTAAATTTGTCAACTGGACGCGATCACTTTGTGACTTGCCGAGGCTACAGTTCTGTTGTATCCACGGGGCTCACTTGAGCTCAGCCCGGTACGGGGCCTGTCACTGGAGTCTTATTATGTCACAGGAATCTATTAAAATTATTGCCAATTCCCGCTCTTTGAGCACCAAGGGCGCACTGCGCGAGATGCGCCTCCAAGGACTCGTTCCCGCAACTGTTTTCGGCAAATCAGGAAACAGAAACATCTCAATCTCTTTGAAGAATCTTCCCAAACAGCACCCCCGTTCCACGCTCGTTTCGCTGGAAATTGACGGCAAATCGACGACCGTGTTGATGCGCGATGTGCAGGTTGACCCATTGAAGGACACTCCTGTTCACATGGACTTCCAGGAAGTTGCGCCTAACGAAGTCGTGAAGGTGAAGGTTCCTTTGAACTTTACAGGCCTCACACGCGAGCAAGAGAAAGAAGGTTCGTTCAAGATTCTTCTTCGTTCGCTCTTGGTCAAAGGCCCAGCGAACCAGCTTCCTGCCTCCTTGACCGTCGACGTGAGCAGACTCAAAGTCGACGAGTCGGCCCACATCGGTGACGTGACCTTCCCTGAAGGCGTTAAGATGGCAGCAGCAAGAAACCTCGCTTTGGCCTCGCTGGTCCGCTTCTGATTCACCATGCATCTGCTTGTCGGCCTGGGAAATCCAGGCACACAATATGAGCTCACGCGTCACAACGTGGGCTTTTTGTTTTTAGACGAACTGGCGGAAGCGGCAGGTGGTCAATTTTCGCAAACGAAGTTCAACAGTCTTGTCTGTCGTGTGACTTGGAAGGGCCAAGACCTTCTCCTCATCAAGCCTCAGACTTTCATGAATCTGTCGGGCTCATCCGTTTTGGAAGCCATGCAGTTTTTCAAGCTGGCTCCCACACAAGTTGTAGTTGTCTTTGATGACCTCGACCAAGCTCCCGGTGCTGTGCGTATGCGTGTCGGGGGCGGGCATGGTGGACACAATGGCGTCAGAGATATTCTGGCTCGATTGGGACAAGATGGCTTTTTCAGACTCAAAGTCGGGATCGGTAAGCCAGAACACAAATCAGCCACTGCCAACTATGTGTTGGGACGATTTTCAGCACACGAACTGTCGGAACTGAAAGAGAAGAGTTTTCCTGTCGCACGGGAGCGTTTGGAAGATATTCTTAAGCGTTCTTAACTCTGTGTCTCTTCAATGCAGGAGTCACATACTGGCGAAACTGCTCAGGACTCATACGACGTCGTTCACGCTCGAAAGCCTGTTGCTGCAATGGCGTCAGTGATTCATAAAACTCGGCCACGCTCATCAAATACTCATCGTCACTCCAAACTCCGCTGAAGCCAATGGAGTTTTGTTCACGTGCGGAAACAGAGCTGCTCGAGCTGCGCTCCGAATTCATCTTGGGAAGAGACTCTGCACGGGAATGTGTATGGACAGGCCTTTGGGCGGTCATCCGAGACTGCAATTTCAATTCCATCGGACGATGAGGACCTGATTTTGGAACTACATCTGCAGCTGGCACAGAGACTCTGTGAGAGGAAGATGGATGCACAACCGGACGGCTTTGGACCGAAATCGGCTGAGTCGCTTGGGCTGATTCGGTTTTTGGTGCTTCAATGACCGGCACCCGAGGAGTTGCTACGAAAGGCTCAGCAGGTGGGATTTGAACGACAGGGGACGCTTCCAAACCAACCTGAGTGAGGACCTGATCATTATTCAGATATGAGGTCAGTGCGTGCTCAAATTGGACCGCATCAACGGCATGCTGTGACAAACGCCAGCAATGAACGATTCCGCTTTCCGCTTGAGTGCCCGAGCTTTTCGCCGCCAACTCACGAACGCGCAATCGGGGTGCCTCGTTCTCCCAACTCAAAAGACCATGATCATAAAATGCTCGCGCCAGCGATATTTGTTCTTTGTGTGCGTTCGACAACTCTTTAGCGCCCAAGCAGCGACCACGCCACACATGAGAGGTGTCGTCCCTGACCGCGCTCGAAGAACTCGCTTCGTTTTCGGTCTTCAACAACTCCAACGAGAGATAAGGAAGCAATTTCTTGGGTGATTGACTTCGGCTCATCGCCTGCAGAATGTCCGGCTGGAGTGTCACCAAAGCTGCCTCTACGGCCAGAGACTCTTTCTTTTTCTGTCCTCTTTCGGACACCGTGGGTGGAATCAGATCATCGGTAGTGAGCGAAAAAAGTCGCTTCGGATCGCGAGTGAAAGTGACCACAAAGCGACCCGACCCGCCCTCTTGAAGCACAACGTTCTCAATGATCTGAAC
>JBEGJP010000085.1:0-4594 GCA_041184525.1 Pseudomonadota bacterium
GTGAGATCAATTCTTTGGATTTCGGGTTTGTCCTGAAACGTCCGCGCCTGAAAATCGGCTCTTGTAAAAAGACGGCGTGCCATGCCGGCTGCCGTGCGGCCTGCGCGACCGGAGCGCTGAATGGCGCTCGACTGACTGATGTTCTTGATGTCGAGTGTGGGAAGACCATTCCAATGCGCATAGCTTGCCACTTTTGCGAGGCCGGAGTCGACAACTCCAGTGACTCCGGGGATGGTCACACTTGTTTCTGCAACGTTGGTGGAGAGGATCACTTTCCTTTTTTCGTGAGGGAGAAAGACCCGACGCTGTTCGGCGGGAGACAATTCGGCCCTCAGTTCGAAAACGTCAAACCCGCTTTTCAGGGGAGAATGGGAGAGTGCGTTCGCAGCCTTGCGGATGTCGGAAGCACCGCTCAGAAAAACCAGAATGTCACCTTGACACCGTGCATCCTGCAAGAGCGATTCCACTGCCACAGCAACGCGCCATTCGAGCGGACGGTCGTCGGGCGCAGAGTCGTATTCGACCTCGACGGGGAACGTCGGGACATCGGCCTTGAGCACGACTGCGTCGGTCAGTTTTTCTTGCAGTTTTTGCGTGTCGAGGGTGGCCGACATGATGATCAATTTCAAATTTTTACGCTGGTGCTTTTGCAGTGTTCGGGTGAGTGCCAAGGCAATATCCGAGTGCATATGACGTTCATGGAATTCGTCGAGAATGACGCAATCGACATCGTCCAGTTCAGGATTTGTCAAAATTGTCCTCAAAAACAACCCTTCAGTCATGAAGAACACGCGGGTGTCTGGACCCACGGCACGTTCATAGCGGATCTGATAGCCGACAGACTGTCCGACGGATTCTCCGAGTTCCTCTGCGACACGCTCTGCCGACAACCGTGCTGCAAGACGGCGAGGCTCGAGGACGATGGTTTTTCCCGTCCTATGGCGGAGGAGGAATTGAGGAACGCGGGTTGTTTTGCCGCTCCCCGGAGGAGCTTGCAGGATGACGGTGGAGCTCTGGTTCAGGCTGCTGATCAGCTCGGATTCGAGCGCATCGATAGGAAGAGAGAGCATGGTGCGTTGTCCTGTCAGCATCTGGAACCGGAGAGTGGGTCTGCATTCATGGCACAGACAGTCTTGTGAAGAGCCTCAATGCATTTTGTGTCGTTTGTTCTGCAAAATTTTCCAACGTTTCTCCGCGCAATTCGGCAAGACAGACAGCCACTTCCCTGACCCATGCAGGTTCGTTCTGTTTTCCGCGGTGGGGGACAGGAGCCAAATAAGGACTGTCTGTTTCAACCAGTATTCTGTCGCGCGGAACTGATTTCGCGACGTCACGAAGAGCTTCTGAGTTCTTGAATGTCGCGATGCCGGAAAACGAGAGATAAAATCCAAGATCGAGAAAAGCCTCTCCCTCGTTTTTTGTTCCGGTGAAGCAGTGAATGACACCCCGTCCACCGCGTCCGGCAAAGGTTTTCAGACGTGCGTAAACATCATCGAATGTGTCGCGCACATGCACGACCACGGGCAGATTGCAGCGGAGCGCGACCTCAAGAAACTCCTCGAAACACAGGATCTGCTGTGGCATCGGAACAATCTTATGGAAGCCGTCGAGTCCAATTTCACCGATGGCAACCACGTTGGGGTGGCTCAGGGCGATGTTTTCCATCTCGGCGACCAGTTCCGGAGTGAACTGATCAGCATCATGAGGTTGAATTCCGACTGTGAGGGCGAGTTCGGGGAAGACCTCCACCTGCTGCAATCCTCTGTGCAGAGTCTCGCGGTCGAACGTGATGTTGATGATTTTTGCCACTCCGCACGATTGGGCGCGTGCAATGAGGTCAGCTGTCGCTGACTCCAGTTTGCTGCTGCACAGATGGCAATGGGTGTCGATCAATTTCATGAGAACGCTTGCAACCCTGTCAGGCTCTGCCCGACGATGAGAAGGTGGATGTCGTTTGTTCCTTCGTAGGTATACACCGACTCCAAATTGCAGGCATGACGCATGCACCGGTATTCATCGCTGATGCCGTTGGCTCCCAGAATGTCACGCGCGGTGCGCGCAGCCTCGAGCGCCAGAAGCACGTTGTTTTGCTTGGCCATGCTGATGTGCGCCGGCTGAAGAGTTCCATCTGTCTTCAATTGCGCCAGCCGGTGCGCCAAGAGGTTGCCTGTCGTGATTTGTGTGGCCATGATGGCCAGTTTGCGTTGGATCAGCTGGAAGCCGGCCAACGGTTTGTCGAACATGATTCTGTTCTTTGAGTATTCGAGTGCTTCAGTCAAACAATCTTCTGCTGCCCCGAGAGCACCGAATGCAATGCCGTAGCGGGCTTGGTTTAGGCACATCAACGCATTTTTGAGTCCGACAGTTTCGGGCAGCATGTTTTCGGCAGGAATACGGCAGTCTTGGAAAAACAATGAGCCTGTAATCGACGCCCGCAAGCTGAGCTTGCCGTGGATGGTACGTTGTTCAAAACCTTTGGTGCCCTTTTCAACGAGGAACCCGCGAATCCCTTGGTCCGTCTTGGCCCACACCACTGCCACATCGGCAATCGAGGCGTTTGTGATCCACGTTTTGGAACCATTGAGAATCCAATCGGAACCGTCTTTCTTGGCGTTTGTTCTCATGCCGGCAGGATTGGATCCAAAATCCGGTTCTGTCAGGCCGAAGCATCCGACAGCCTTTCCTTCTCGGAGCGGAGGCAGCCAGCGTTGCTTTTGAGCTTCGCTGCCGAAGGCATGAATGGGATACATGACGAGTGAACCTTGAACGCTCGCAAAGCTGCGCAGTCCGCTGTCACCGCGTTCGAGTTCCTTCATGATGAGGCCGTAACTCAGGCTGTCGAGCCCGCTGCAGCCGTAGCCCTTGAGTTGAGCACCCAAGAGTCCCAACTCACCGAGAGTCCCGATCACCTCTTTCGGGAACGTGCCTTCTTCGTAAGCGGTCCGGAGATGAGGACGGAAGGTTTGGTCGACGAATTGTCTGACCATGCCGACAACCATTTTTTGTTCCGCATTCAGACTCGCTTCGAGGTTGAGAAAATCGGTGGGGCTGATGTTCATGGTGATGTCTCCCGTCAGTTTCTTTTTCTACTAATAATCTCTTCGGCAAATTGCACGTCGAACAAAGGCACCTGCGAGCGCCCCAAAAATCCGCCGAGCGTGCCGAGCAAGTGAAGAGTTTGAATAATATCCCTATGTGATTGGTTTTTTTCTGCCAAACCTTGGGCGAGCAAGCCCCAAGCCTCGTGGACGATTTCCTTGGGGTAATCATGCCCTTCAAAAGCCTTGAGAATTGAGGGTTTGCTGTTCGACAAGAGGGTATTCAAATGCAGATCAGGTTCGCGTTTGAGCCAGATCGCCATTTTGCCTTCGCTCCTGACAAGCCGAGTGAATAGCCCTTGAAGCCCCGACTTTAAATCACTCGCTTCGAGATCAGAGGCCTCGCGTTCGAAGCGGAACGCCGATGCAAACAAAATGAAGTCGAAGATTCTGCCCAGCGACTGGGGGGTTTTGAGCATCTCACTTTGCGCCACAAAAGTTGTACCGACTTTGAGTGCAGCAGGATTTCCGACCACCGATCGCACATACGTTGAAGAGCAATGCAAAAGCTCGGGCGGGCACAGAACTGCCCACGTCTGGATACGTGAATCAATCGTTTTATTGGAAAAGTACAAGTTGAATTCCGATTCGAAGTCGGTTGTGGAACGCAATCCGCGCACCAAATGACGAATGCCCAAAGCACTGGCGTAGGTCACAACCAGACCGGGAGTCGTGGCAACGACAGTTCTTTGATCGACATGGAACGGAGGTTCCATTTGCCACCAATCAGTGCAGGGGTCGATGGAGGATGCAACGATCCGCGCTCGTGTTGCGGCATCCAGACTCCCTTGTTTGCTCGGGTTGACAGCAACCACGACGTGCACCTCAGCAAAAACCTCCAATGCCGCTTTGAGCACGGCCTCATGGCCGATGGACCAAGGATCGAAGGAACCGGCGTAGACGGCTGAAGTCATGATGGCAGTGTCCTTATTGTAAAAAGTGTCGAGGTGCTGATTTTTCCGCTCCTGCAAAAGATTCCGACATCCGACTGACTGGAAGAGCTTCTCTCGCAATCACACATCACCCTATCTTATATGTATATGCCTGAAACCAAAAAGAACGGCGAGGACGGGTACAATGGCCAGGATTTTGTTGCTGGATGACAGCTCCGTCATGCACAGGGTCGTGAGGCTGACTTTTGCTGATGATCCTCGATTGGAAATACTGGTGGCCCGTGATTCCGGTGAAGTCGATTTGAACCTTTCCGGCGGCCGCGCCGACCTCATCATCGCCTATGTGCGATTCTCCGGAATTGTGGATCCTCGGTACTTTGAATCCCTGCGTCTTTTGACTCCGCGCATTCTGTTGTTGGCAGAAAGCGAAGAGAACCTCGACGATTTCACCAAAGCCGGTTTTCACCGCGTGCTCAGAAAGCCATTCAACAGCGATGAACTCAGACAGATTGTCGACGAGATGCTCGAGCAGCCGGTATCTGCTCCGCAGGGCACTCCTTCAATAGAATTACAGATACAAAAAGCCTCCACCAAAGCATCACC
>JBEGJP010000086.1:0-11744 GCA_041184525.1 Pseudomonadota bacterium
GGGGATCTCTCAACCAGTTCCGATTGCGCAATGAACCGCATCCGCCTTGAAACGGAATTTCCTGATCAGGATCGAGATTGTTTTTTTCGATGCTGGCCGTTGCCGTGACGATCTTCATCAAACTTGCAGCAGGCGCACGGGCAGTCGTAATAATTGAATCGTCGGTTACGAGCGGACTGCGAGAGTCTGCCTTTGTCTCCGCCATGGCAAGAATACGACCGGTCCGCGATTCCATAATCACAACGGCGCCAGCAATGTTCCTCTGAACCTGAAGGGTTTTTTCCAAAGCCGTCTGAAGTTCGGGTTGAATCGTCAGTTTGAGGTTGTAACCTTTGTAGCTGACATAGGAAGCGTTATCACGATATGACAATCGTTTTTCAATATCTTTCCAGATGATCTGTCCGAAAGGTGTCTTGAAGGCGTGTCTCTCGTTGGTCAACTCTTCGCGCGGATCTTTGTAGCCCTGCACTTGAAAACTTCCACCGATTCTTTGAGAGGCATTCTGTGCATTGGGGTCGCCGGCCTCATCCTCGCCCGGCTGTTTCGCATCGCCGGGACTGGCTGCGTTGTTTGTCTCCGTCATCGCCTTCGGATCGTTTTCGAAGGCTTGTACAAGAATGCCGAGACTCACACAGCAGAAGCCGGTCATGACACGCACCAAAATGGGTTGCCGACGGATTTTTTTGATTAGCGATTGAAGATTCATTCAAAATCACGCTCATCCGAAACATCCTTCAACGGATGTCAGACGTCCTTTCGCGTTATAGTGTAGGCTGTAAAGCTCCGGTATGCCATGTCACCGCACTGCCGCCAAAAAGGTACGAGTCGCTCACGCAGCAATTCGATTTGAAGCAAATCTTTCCATTTTCCGAACGAGGAAGCAGCTTTCTGAATGGGTTCTGTGCCAGCCTCGAGGTTGAGATTGATGTGCGAATATGTCGGAAACCTCTGAAGGAGCTCTTGGATGAGCTCCATTCTGCATTTTAATGTAGCAGTGCGTAGATCCGCTCGTGCGTCGGTGAGGATTCTGAATCTCATTTCTCTTTTTCCCAAAATTTCCCATTTTTCCAACGTTTCCGTGCGTGCAGAAATCAAGGACTGTGCATTCCGGTCCCAGTCTGACCCATCTCGCAATTCAAAGACCTCAAACCATGAGAACAATCCCCCGACAGGAGCCAGTACCAACCAGCGCACCGGCAACAGTCGGCACTTTGTTGAAAGCATGACCTGAGGAACCTCATCTAACGGTTGGAGTACACTCCAAAGCACCGCACGCTCGTTCGTCTCCGGATGCCTCGATTCACCCTGACATTGGCAAGCCGCACTGGACCTTCTCAAAGAGCCATAAATCTTCTCTATGCTCCTCAAACGCAACAATGAAACAGAGGCGGTACTCATCGAACGAGCTAACCAATTCGAACGGGAATCGCCCGATTCCTGAGGTGTCACAGGATTGTCTTGGGACACTTCTTTCACCTCCCCCTCATTCTTGCCGCGGTAATCTGATCAGAAGAAATGATACTAGCATGATTTCAGTTTTGTGCAGGAGTGGATCTTGTTTTCAAAGAAACAAATACTTGAAAATCAGGGTAGCCGACCCATGGAGGCTCACACGACAAAGTCAAAGTCGCGGGGTATTTCAATGCTGGCTGATGGATGTAGTTTTCAGGGCAAGATGTTTCTTCAAGGAGAGTCGCGGGTTGGTGGACACGTTGAAGGATCCGTCATCTGTGATGGAATTCTGACAGTTGAAGAGTCTGCCGTGATCACCGGAGATCTCAATGGTGTCGTTGTTCTCTTCAACGGACGGATTGATGGCAATTTGCGTGCGACAGATTTGCTCAGGTTGAGCCCCACCGCGCGCATCTATGGAGACCTTTTCGCAAAACGACTGATTGTGGAAGACGGTGCACGGATTGAGGGCAGAGTTTCATACTTGCCGTCTTCGGATGCGGTTTCTGAGCACAGCAACGAGGTTGAAGGCCATTTGAACAAAGATTCCAACCGAGTTGCCGTTTGACCTGAATGCGAGGCACGAATGTCATCAACTGGAGACAAAAAGCGAACCATTAAAGAAATCTATCGCAACTCAAGCGAAAGAATTTCACTGGCACTTAAACTGTTCGGACAACCCAAACAGGACGAGCCGCTTGTTTTCCAGAGCGACAAAGATTTTGAGACCATCTCAGGACTGATCAGCAATGCTGTCAAAGCACAGCTCCAAGAGGAGTTGAATGATTACCGCTCAGCCATTGCTGATGTGGGACAGTGGGTCGTGTTGGTTTATACAAAAGAGTATTTGAATCACCACCGGAATCAGAATCCCAATGTTCTCTACGTCGTGAAAAAAGGACTCGAAGTCCTTCATCTGATGCTCCACCGCGACCTGAGGAGAAGGCAACTTTCACCCACTGAGAGTCAGGTCTATCACGAGTTTAAGAAGCTTTCGTCAGGCCTTCCCAAGCCTCAACAATTTTCAGAATCCCTCGTCGATGGGGAATTCGGACGCAAATCATCCTAATTGCCGATCACCAGTAGTCCGCTGAGACGGAAAGTTCGCCATTCACCCGGCAAAGGCAAGAGAGTCTCGCACAAGGATCAAGCCCCTGTCGTGTGATGGTTTGCTCTTCCAACTCGGTTTTTTCCGAAAGAGCCGACTCTGTTCCTTGAGAGACAACAACAGCACACTTGCCACACACGCCCACCCCAGAGCATGACGCTCCCACCGGAACTCCGAATCGACGCAACGCGACCCACAGGTTTGTGCCCTTGCGGATGAGAAGAGATCGAAATGGTTCACCAGTTTTCTTGCACAGCTGAATAAGAATCTTTTCGCCGCTTGCTTCGTTATTTGTTTCGACACGACTCATTTGAGATAATCCTCGGATTCAAGTCTCTTGAATTCCGGTTTCCTTTTGTTCATGAACGCTGAAAGTCCTTCAATGGCTTCAGGTTCCGCAAAGCAAGATGAAAAGATTTGAGCTTCGAGTTCATATCCGCATCCCGCAGAGGCGGACAACGCAGCCCGAGCGGCTCGCTTTGCTGCACGAACAGCATGTGGCCCCTGAGCGGAAATAGCCTCGGCCAATCGCTCTACTTCAGAAGCAAGTTCTTGGGGTTCGACAACACGATTGACAAGACCCATGGTCAAAGCAGTGTCTGCCGAATACCGCCCTGCAGAGGCAATCCATTCCAATGCTTTTGCATAACCCATGCGCTGCACAAGTCGCTGAGTTCCGCCGAAGCCAGGAATGAGACCGAGTCCGACTTCAGGAAGACCAAATTTGGCCGACCGAGAGGCAATGATAAAATCCGCAGCCAGAGCAAGTTCCAGCCCACCACCAAGCGCGAAGCCCTGAACCTGTGCAATGATGATCTGGGGAAGTTCTGATATTCTCGCAAAAACAGACTGACCACGGCAAGAAAATTCGTATGCCTGCTGTTTGCTGTAATTCTGCATTTCCTTGATATCAGCTCCGGCTACGAACGCCTTTTCTCCAGCACCGCGCAATAAGAGAACGCTCCATTCCTGCCTTTTCTTCAAATTCTCCAAAGCGGCATCAAGTTCATTCAACACAGAAGAATTGAGAGCATTCAATGAATCGGGCCGATTGATTTCAAGGATACCGACTCCCGGTTTCAATGAATCGATTCTGATGACCGAAAACGACATAGGTGTTCCCTCTGAAAAATCTTGATTGACAATGACAGTAACAAACGGCTGCGCTTGCCTCAATCCCATCCAGGAAGTGCGAAACTCCGAAAAAGTTGTTTTTTGAATTTTCGGCTTTCTTTCGCAGGAGCAGAGCCATCCCTATCCAGAAAGTGAATTTGCGCGCGATACATAAGTGATGTTTGCGCGTGTCTGACCAGAAAATGATAAATACCTGGGGCGGCTCTGAGTTGCCATCCCCCTCTCCTCGTGTCAGCCGCGATGCTCGGTCTTGATTTTCCGGTGGCTCTGATTTCGACAAATTCGGAAGAGCTCAGAAAGACCTGACGGCCACTAACCCTGATTTCAATCGAGTCTTTCGGAGATTCTTGGAAAAACCAATTTGAACATGGCGGAGCGTAGGCCTCCGCCTGAGAAGACAACGGCAGCAGTGCTCGATACTCCCATTGAATCTGGGCACTGCTCATCTGAGCCCAAGAGGAAAGCCGCGAGTTAAAACTGTTTTGCTCGAGTCGAAAGATCATCCCATGATCCTCCACTTGCTCCACGCGCGCTTTTCCGATCCAACATTTTTGGCCGCCTTCTGTCTTCTGAAACAACAAGACTGTCTGTCCGAGGGTTGGAGTCACTGTCGGACTCGAAAGAAGATTTTTTGGAACGAAGAAAAAATGGGGCCTCAGCCACCGGCCCTGCTCGCTCGGCTTACGGACAGGAGGAGTCAGATGAGTTGAATTGAGAACCGGAGTCTTTTTTTGAATGACGTGCCACACCTGATAGGCGGCCGAGCAGAAGAAGAAGAGAGCCATTGAAATAAAAAAACGCCTCGCCACCCTCGCTCTCCTTCTCCCGTTGAAGGAAGAAGGATTGCCATAAGAAAAGCGAGAATTGAAAACGGCACCGAAGGATTGACCAATTCTCGGACCAGAAAATCAGCTGCCTGTTCCGTTTTTCTTCAGGTAAGTCCTGCTCGGCAACATCCGAGGCTGGTCAGTCACCACACTTGCGCCCATCAAAACAACGTTCCCTTGAACCGATGCACTCACCGAGCTTGCAGCTCCATTTGCCTTCGTCACCACTGCGGGAGCAGTCGTTTGCTGATTCCTTGAGCTGAGACTGTGACTCTCGTCAAAGCGGTTCATACCTGAGAGCGGAATCGCACCTGTCTGGCTTCGCCCATTCGGATACAAAGATGGGCCGTGCTGAAACGAACTCTTCAAACGCCCCAAAAGCCTTTGGCCTGAATCCACTGACGCCCTGAGCCGGTCGAGTCCCGAAGCGACTTCCGTCGCGTCGGAGTGCAGCGCGGACGTCATCAGCCGACACATTTGCTGGTGGTCCTCGAACCAGTTCTCGAGGTCTTTCACAAGCGCATCGCTCTCGTCGGCGGCGCCCGTCGACGAAACACACATAATTTGAATGCCGCGCACAGTTCACCTCCTTTCAATTTTAAGTGAAGCGCATGACCTTCGGCAGAACGTCTTAAGACTTTACTGCAAATCGAAGAGCGCTCCCTACCTCCATTTGCATCTTCGGCAGAGAATCTGACAGCTTGAAGTGTTTTTTTAAAACTAAAGCCGGAATTGGATTGGCTGCGAAATCGCCGTATTTCTAAGGATATAGCGAGATGCCAAAACCAACTGTTCGTGTTCGACCGACGTGCGGCACAAAAAGCTCACGCGATCATTCAAGCTTTCTTCAACGAGCCAAGCCAAAATTTCCTTGAGAATGAGCTCAATTCGGTCAGCGGGCCGCAATCGGAGGTAATCGCGCAACCGCGTGAAGTTACCCTGCGTCAGGCGCCAGCGGGCGAGAGCAGAAAAATAAGTTTCAAGCATTTCAGAATCGGGTGCCAAAACAACGGTTGAGGCTCGTAAGTTTAAGACACGACGGAACATTTCCCGCAAAAGAAGCGCAACGGCGTCGGAAATGCCCTGAGTTTCAAGAAGATCGCGCTGACACCACAATGCCGGAAGAGCGGGTTGCATTGGGTTGGAGAAGTAAGGATGAACGCCCGAGAGAATCCAGCGTTTCATTGACCTGATGTCGATGACTTCAGGTTTCTTCCTCAACAGCGTGCTTCGCGTACGTTCCTCAGAGAAGTCATTCGAACCTAAAAAAATAGGCTCTGCGGAAAAGGGGAGACGCGCCTCTTTTGCAAAGGCACGATAAAGCGTGGACTTCAAAAACACGGGCGAGACGGCAAACTTGATTCCTGGCGAAGTGAAATCGCCTGTCACGGATTCGGGCAAAGCCGAGAAAAATCCAAGTCCAAGGACTGACTCGGGCAACTCTCCATTGCGAGCAAGCTCGCCCAGAAAAAGATTGAGGCGATTCTCGGACTTGAATAGAAAGAGTTCACGCTGCACGTCTGCTCAGGCCCCTTGTATCGTTCAATTCACGATTCAGTTGGAACGGATTGGACGGAACGAGCCAAACTGTCCAGTATCCCATTGATGAATCCACCAGAGGACGTCGAGCCAAACTGTTTTCCAAGCTCGACTCCCTCTGAAATGATGACATCCTTCGGGACCTCGGCTCTAAACATCAGCTCAGCAACACACACTCTCAGTATCGCAAGATCGACTTTGGCAATGCGGGCGAGCTTCCAGTTCGTCGCAAATCGCTCAATCAGAGCATCTATTTTTTCCCGATTTTCTGCCACTGCAGTGCTGAGAAGGCGGACGAAATCGTGAAGGTCTGAACTGATTTCATTTTGCTGAAAGAAAGTGGTGAAAACGGTGTCGCTCAGATAGGTCTGAGAGGACGCTTCCAATTGATAGGCGAGCTGCACCGCACAGCGCCGACCTTCGCGAAGCTGAGTAGGTTTCAATGCCATGGAGGCACGGGTCAGGGGCGTGCTCATTCGAAATTCCCCGCTGAGGACAAATTATCCTTCATCTCAATCATCTCGAGAACTGTCTCTGCAGTTTCCGAACCCTTGTTGCCGGCTTTTCCACCGGCACGATCGAGCGCTTGCTCCATTGTCTCGCATGTGAGGATTCCGAAGCCCACAGGTCGATTGCGACCCAACTGCACATTCATGAGACCACTGGACGCTGTTGAACACACGTAATCATAATGGCTTGTCGAACCGCGGATCACAGCGCCGAGTACAACCACGCCGTCGACCGCATGAGTGTCAATCAGCCACTGCGCTGCCAGAGGGGATTCAAAGGCTCCAGGGACCTCAACTTCGACAATCTGCTCTTTCTTGATGCCCCTTCTTTTCAGAAGGGCGACAGCACCCTCGGCCAATCGCCTTGTCACCAGCTCATTGAATCGGCAAACCACCAGCCCTACTTTGATTGGTTTCTGGCGAATGGACATGGAACACTCCAAGCAAAATCTTGAAAAAACGTAAAAAAGTCCCCTTAACCCAAATTTATTGGTCAAGTAAATGGCGGGCGACAATCATTCTCTGAATTTGCGACGTGCCCTCGTAAATCTGGAAGATCTTCGCGTCACGCATCAACATTTCCACAGGATACTCTCGGTTGTATCCGTAGCCTCCAAAGATCTGAACGGCATCGGTTGTGATTCGCATGCAGGAGTCGGCCGCCAAGAGCTTCGCGATCGAGGCGGTAAACGTGTTGCGATGCCCTGCATCGATTTCATGGGCAGCCTTCCACACCAATAGCCGGCTTGCTTCAATATCTCTTGCCATCTCAGCAATCATGAATGCCACTGCTTGGTGTTCCGCAATTGGCTTCCCAAACGTAACTCGCTGTTTTGCATAATCTATCGCGCATCTCATTGCGCGCTCGGACAAACCGACGGCGCCACTGGCCACCACAGGGCGGGTGCGATCGAATGCTCCCATTGCCAACCGAAAGCCGTCCCCTTCTTTTCCGAGAACGTACCGCGCCGGAACCTCGACGTTTTCAAAAGTCACGCCTCGGGTGTCGGAACAGCGCTGTCCCATATTGTCTTCTTTTTTCCCGAGTATGATTCCCGGGAGGTGCGCGGGCACCACAAATCCGGTCATCCCCTTGTGGCCGGCAGCCGGATCAGTCTTCGCGAGAACAAAAAACCATTTGGCGTGGCCGGCATTGGTGATCCACATTTTGGAACCGTTCAGAACAAAGACGTCGCCCACCTTCTTGGCTGTCGTCTTCAACCCAGCCACATCCGAACCTGCGCCCGGTTCGGTGACGCAGTAGGCAGCCATCTGCGGCTCTTCCACCATTGGTGCGAGAAATTCGCGATAAATAGAGTCATTGCCGCCCAAGATCACAGGAACTGCCGCCAATTCGTTGGCCAATGCCGCAGTGCAGAAGCCGGCACTGCCTGTCGCCAATGCTTCGCCAATGAGAGCATGCCCGAAGACGCCCAAACCCAGCCCGCCGACCGACTCGGGAACGAAGGCGTTCAACAATCCAAGTTGGTGCGCCTTTGAGAAGAGCTCAGTGGGAAAACGTGCCGACTCGTCCAGCTCTCTCGCCTTAGGCCAAACCTCTTTGTTTGCAAAATCCCGAGCCAGTTCGAAAAGTGCCTGATACTCATCTGTCAGTTTGAACATGGACATGTCCGACGACCTCCTGCAGTGACCTCAAAACTCTAACACCGCGCATCAAATTGTGCCTTGCACCATCCACAAAGGTTTGGCGCGTCAATAGCGCCACACGAGTCCCAGTATGATTTGATGGACTGGTGAAGTGCGGTGATAGACTGGGTGCAAAACTTTTAAAAAAAAGAGGGAGCCTCACCTATGGGTGCTACGAAGACAAGTTTTATGAAGAGTGTGTTCAGCGGCTCAACTCCGGAATCGCTGCTTCATCACTTTCCCTTCTTCAACACTCCGCGAGAAGAAGAATTCAGGCTTGTCTCTCAATCGATTGGCGATTGGCTCAAAGAAAACGTCGACCCGATGAAATTGGATGATGAAAAGAAATTGCCCGACGCGGTCCTCCAAGGCCTCAGGGAAATGGGGCTTTTTGGACTCATCATTCCTGAAGTCTACGGCGGCTCTGAATTCACGCAAACGCTGTACACGAGAACTCTGGAACTCATGAACAAGCACGAGAGCTGCGTGACGCTCACCGTCGGCGCGCATCAATCCATCGGGCTCAAAGGCTTGTACCTGTTCGGAACAGATGAACAAAAGAAGAAATACATGCCCAAGCTGGCCACGGGTGAAATGATTGCGGCGTTCGCACTGACCGAACCCACAGCGGGTTCAGATGCAGCGGGTATCAAGGCGCGCCTTGTTCGGGATGGCGACTTTTATGTTCTCAACGGCTCCAAGCTTTGGATCACCAACGGCGGGTTCGCAGATTTCTTTACTGTCTTTGCGAAGGAGAACATCAACGGCGAAGACAAAATCACAGCCATTATGGTCACCCGCGATATGGGCGGGGTCAGTCACGGGCCGGAAGAGCAAAAGCTGGGAATCAAGGCTTCAAGTACGGTCGAAGTCTATTTCAAAGACGTACGCATTCCTGCCTCCAATGTTCTTGGGAAGCCCGGAGATGGGTTCAAAATTGCCATGGGAATTCTCAATCAAGGCCGACTTGGTCTGTCCGGCGGCGCGCTTGGAACCATCAAGTCTGTTGTGGCGCAATCAACGACCTACGCAAAGAACCGAAAGGCCTTCCAACACTCGATCTCAGACTTTGGCGTCATACAGGAAATGCTGACAGAAATGACCTGCCACGCTTACGCGGTCGAATCCATGACCTACTTTACCACCGCGCTCGTGGATGCAGGTGACGTCGATTACTCGATTGAAGCTGCGATTTGTAAGATTTACGGTACTGAAGCTGCATGGAGAGTTTTAAATCTGGGGATGCAGATCCATGGCGGCAATGGATACATGAAAGACTATGGCCTCGAGCGCAGACTCCGTGACAGCAGGATTGGACTCATTTTCGAGGGAACCAACGAAATTCTTCGTATGTTTGTCGCCATGACGGGTCTCAAGGAACCTGCCAGCGAATTCAAAAAGGTCGGAAAAGAGCTCCAGAGTCTGCAAAATATTCGGAATCTCGATTCCCTCAACAATGCGCTCGGAAAGATCGGCTTTATTTCTGAATTTGCTCTGCACCAAGTCAAGCAAACTGTGGTCAGTGAAAAACTGGAAGGATTTCATCCCGCCTTGGAAAAGGAGGTCGGCAGACTCGCTGACGCATCCAAAGCTCTCGCCAATTCTTCAAGCCGTTTGATTCGGCAGTACGGTGAGAAGCTTGTTGACGAACAGATGCAACTCTGCAGACTGGCGGATGTGGCAATTGATACATTTATGATTGCTGCCGTTTTGAGCCGCGTGAATTCCGTTCTCGAAAAGTGTGGTGGACCAGAGAAGAACGCAACTGAGTTGATGCTCGCTCAACTTATTGTCAGAAACGCAAAAGCCCGACTCAATCAAAATGTCTACTCTATCAAGGCCAATCGCGACGCTGAGACCAAACAGATTGCTAAGTTTCTCTGCGAGAATGAGACTTACCCATTTGAACTCAGCAAAATTTCCTGAATCATTCTGCTCCCGTTGGAAATCCGACTCGCCCGACTCAGGTTTGTAAACATGGCACCGAAACAACTTTCGCAGACAGGAGGTCTTGCGGATGGTCGGGGCAGTTTCGTGGCATTGGATTTGGACAGGAATGGCGGGCACGCTCTTCGTCTTCTCTGTCTTCTGTTTGAAGACTCTCTGGCAGATGACCGGCAGCAAACGACTCAAGATCCGACGTCTGCGGATCAAACGCCCCATCCAAAGATTGATCCGAGGTGGGAGAAACTCACAACTGAAAAGCTATTGCCGTATCGCCACCGACGTCATGAGTGATGTCCAAGCGGCCTTGGAGCCTCCCGGTTGTCAAAAACACGCACGCTCCTTTTTGCCCATTCTCGCTGATGTCACAAGAAGAGGTCTCATCCTCCTCAGCCAACAAACTGGAACTCATCGCGTCACCGCACCTGAGAGAGAGCGGGAGCTCAAATCCACAGTCGACAAACTCATCAGCTTGGAGAGAAAGCTCAAATCGCTGCCAAAACCCACTGTCACAGTTGAAGAAGTCCTTCTTGGAAAATTTGAATAGACGAGGTACGAAGTCCGATGTTTTTGAGGAACCCTAAAATGATGCTCATCAGTGCGCAGGCTCTTACCCACGAACATGCACCCGCAGGCAAACCGCGCCCCGTGCGCAGGCCTGACGAGATATGGCACTGCCGAGAGTACTGGACAGGAGATTCGCGTGACGGTCAATTTACAAATGGTGATGGCTACCATTATTTCGAGATGAAGGGCAGTGGCCTCATCATCAAAGCTCTTGAATATTATGAAACGGACGATGGAGAAGAAAGATCGACCGAGGTTCCGGAGCTCATCGGAATCAATTGGTTTGAGTTCTTCGGTTTTGATGACGATGAACTGCTGGAGACTGTTCCGGAACATGAGTTCGCCTATGTCGAAGGACTCTTGAAAAAAAGCTGACCGTTCGTCCTCTCACCCTGACGGGGAATTGCCAACACGAAAATCCCGATTAGATTCTCTTGGGTCGGCGCAGGGAGATCCAGGGAGTCAAAATGAAATACTACGAACTACTCGGCGTGAGCCAATCCTCATCTGAAGATGAGATCAAAAAAGCCTATCGCAAACTGGCCATGAAATATCACCCCGATAGAAATCCCGGCAACAAACAAGCAGAAGAGAAATTCAAGCAGATTTCTGAAGCCTATGCTGTGCTGTCAGACAAAGACAAGCGGCGCCAATACGACCTGCTGGGTGAAAATGCTTTTCAACAGGGTGGTGGCTTCCGCGAAGATGTTTTTCGGGGGGCAGATTTCAGCAGCATTTTTCGAGAAATGGGATTCGGAAACGTCGACTTCGAATCCATGTTTACGGGCATGGGTGCGGGCGCTCAGGCACGGGGCGGCTCATATCGAGGACGCGGCGCCCGAGCTGGCATGGGAGGATTTCGAACTCCCGCGGGCTTCGACAGCCCATTTGAAGAAGAGACATCTTACGACGTCGAACGTGAACTCACGGTCGGCTTCATGGATGTCTACAACGGCAGTGAGCGACAGGTTGTCTTCCAACTCAGCAGCGGTGAAAAAGTCAATGCGAGAATCAAGA
>JBEGJP010000087.1:0-11204 GCA_041184525.1 Pseudomonadota bacterium
CCCGTTTCCCGCTCCATCGAAGATGTCTCTTTTTGCGGGAATAGCTCAGTTGGCTAGAGCATCGCCTTGCCATGGCGAGGGTCGCGGGTTCGAGTCCCGTTTCCCGCTCCAGAGACACCTCCACCCTATTCAAGTCTCCCTGACACGCCCCTCCTGCGCTTGAAAAAAGGGCTCGTTTGGACGTAGTGTCATGAACGGAAGCAGGCGCGCGTCCGCCTGCCGAGCAGCACCTCGCAGCGAATCAACGTCTTTCAATTCCAGCGAAAAAAAAAGTTTTATCCATTTGACGCGATTCTTTCGAAATTCTCAGCACTATCCTTCAGTTAATTCACGATAGTTCTCTTTTCCCCGAGATCTTTCTCGCGTACGATTTTTGGAAAATGAGCTTTCCGAAGCTTTGGAGCAAAACGCCGATGGCTTTAAAACATATTGTCGCAAAACAAATCAAAACGACTCGTCTGCAGATGGGCCTCACTCAGGCTGAGCTGGCGAAACGTGCTGGAATTTCAATTCGTTACCTATCGCGTTTGGAAACCGAGCCCCAGAACCTCTCCTTGGACGTTCTCGAAGAAGTTGCCAAAGCACTTCGAATGACCCCCTCTGAACTTCTTTCCCTTCAAAAGACGAAAAGAGCTGAAGACAACTCTCCCGAAGCCCTCATCATGGAAGCGCAGAAACTTCTTGATATGGTTGCCCACAGCCTGAAATCGCGCTGAACCCTCCACTGCCCCTCTGAAATACTTTCTGAAGCCGACCGCGGGGACTGATTCTCGGTCCTGAGGTCGTGACACTGTGTCGTCGTTGGATGCCAGAAGACTTCCGGTGCGAAGAATTCTCACTGACTTCATCCTATGCCGCCCCACCATCATCATTTAAAATCCCAAATCTCGTGGTTTGATTCATTATCTTATTTCTGTCCTTGGCCTGAGGGAAAAGGAACAGAACAAATCTTTCTAATCTGTAAGAATTGAAATTCGATTTATTAAAACTGAACAATATTGAGGCACATTGCCAATTCAATACGACCGTGGCAGTGAAAACCATGAATGCTCACGCGTTTTAAGCATTAGTTCCGCTCGAAATGACAAAAAAGAGGCGTCCCGATGTTTCAAAGCCAGCCATGGGCTGAGGCGCTGCGTCCCAACCTCCACTCTCTTGAATCCTTAATTGGGCCGGCGCGGCGCCTCTGGGATCGTGAATTGAGCACATGGAGAGCGGGACAGCGTGCCCACCTCGTTTTTTGGGGCCCGCCGGGTTGCGGAAAAACCACTTTGGCCTTCCTGTTAGGGAGCTCTCAAGCATCCAGCCACCCGTTTCGACAGCTGTCAGCCGTCAAAGATGGAATCAGCGAAATTAAAAAATCAATCGAACTCCTCCACGGAGGCGGAATTCTTTTCATTGATGAAATCCACCGACTCACACGTCCACAACAGGACGTGCTCCTGCCGACGCTCGAGTCGGGTGCGTGCTGGCTGCTGGCGGCCACGACAGAGAACCCCTCCGCCGTCTTGAGCCCTGCTCTGTTGAGTCGGATACGAACCCAGCGAGTTCATCCTCCCCAGCCGAATGAGTTGGAGTGGTTCTTCACGCGGATCATGAATGACTCGCACCTCGTTCCACCCGAGCTTTTGTCACAGGACAAGAGAGAAAGAATCCTCCAAAAATGGATTCCCGAACTCGCCCGCCGCTGTGACGGTGATGTGCGACTTGGGCTCAATTTACTCGAGGCCTTATTTCAATGTTCAGATGAAGTCGGGGAGAAAGATCTGCTCGCGGGACAGCTGCGCGCTTGGACAACGAGCAGCCACTTCGATTATGCCAGCGCCATGATCAAAAGCATGCGCGGCTCTGACCCTGACGCAGCTCTTTTTTATGCGAACGCTGCACTCGCCGCGGGTGAAGATCCGCTTTTTCTGCTTCGCAGATGCATCGTGTTTGCCAGCGAAGATATCGGCAATGCCGATCCCGCTGCGCTTCGCCTGTCGCTGGACTGTTTCGACGCTTTTCAGAGAGTGGGAATGCCCGAAGGAAGGTACGCCATCGCCCAAGCCGTTTGTTACCTTTCCGCAACTGTGAAGAGCAATCGTATCCTGCGTGCCCTCAACGTGGTGGGAAGCTGGTGGGAAACAGAATCAAACTGCAAGACGAATGTGGCTCCTCCGGAGCATTTGGTCTTGAAGGGCCATGAAAAATATCGTTACCCGCACGACTACACCAACAGCTTTGTGCGTGAGCAATACCTTCCAACCGCAATCGAAACTTTGCGAAGCAAGATGGGAGCCGCATACCAACCCTCTGATGCCGGTTTGGAATCACGGCTCAAAGAACGACTCATCCAACTTTGGCACAAAGAACCCGTGAAAGGTGCCACATAGTTATTCAAAACCTTCTATTCTGCTCAACATCTTTGACATTTCGGTCATTTGGCCGTTTCATCTGATCAAGACAAATCTAAGAAAAGAGAATTCGGGTCGAAGGTGGAATCATGAAGCGGAGTCTTTTAGTCGTCTTCTGTGCTCTGACTGTTCCCTTACTCGCAATTTTTACCACCACAGCCCGAGCAGCCGTGACACTCGGCGATTCCTTGGCTTTGGAAGATGGAACCAGTCTGCCACTCACTTGGATGATTCCCGCGGGAGCCAATGTATCCCCCCGCGGGCTTGTCATCCTGCAACATGGAATGATGCGTCATGCGACAAACATGCGGTCGCTGGCGCAGAAGCTCGCAGAAAAAAACATCTTAGTCCTTTTGCCGGACGTCACGGATGCTCAATTCCTCGATCCGCTGTTTCCTGAACTGTTCGCAAATGGCCTCGCAAAGAAATCCGAGACCCCATCAGGACAATCCCTTCCGCAAAAACTGCTCCTCGCAGGGTTTTCGGCCGGTGCTCGTTTTTTGAGTCATGTGGCAGCACTCGTGAGTTCTGAGCGTCACAGTCTGCGGGGAGTTCTGCTGCTGGATCCTGTTGTGGGAGAGCTTCCGGAACAGCAACTGGGTCCGCGTCTGGATGTTCCCTATTTCACAATTCTGGCCAAACCCAGTCGGTGCAATGCCGATGGCAACGCTTTCCCCCTGATTCAATCCGGTCGTTTCCAGAGTTTGGGTTTCCGTTTGAAATCGGCAAGTCATTGTGACTTTGAAGGTCAGTCCTCGGATGCGCTGTGCTACCTTTATTGCGGCTTCTCTCCCCATCAAAATTCGGAAATCATCAGAACTTTCGCGACGGAATGGATTTCAGGACTGGTGGACTCGCGCGAGCCTCACATCGATTACCTTCCGGGAGGAAAGGTTTTCCAACACTGGCAGAGCAAGGGCCTGTTCGACGCAGTTTTCAAATAAAGACACCCTCCCCTGACGCAAAATCCCGATCGCATTTCCCAGATTCGCATTCTCTGGCATCATCACGTGCGTCATTCAATCTTTTTTGTTCATCGGAGGATGTCATGGAGCGACGTGATTCTTTGAAAGTTCTTGCCGCCACAACGGGTGCCCTTCTGGCAGGACGCAGTTCATGGGCTCAAGCTGCCGACAAAAAACAATCTGAAACGATGAAATCGGCGTCTCCTCATGCCGGACACCATTCTGGGCACCATTCAGCACAGCAAACAAGTCAGGACACTACCAAAAAAACGGAAGGCAAAGGCGAAAAACCCTCGTTTGCAGAACTCAATCATGCCGCTGCGCATTGCAACCATGTGGCGCAAATGTGCGTCGGTCATTGCCTCAAACTCATTGGTGATGGCCAAACAAATATGTTGGCCTGTGCGCAAGGAGCACTCGAAGTTTCTGCCATGTCGGATGCGCTGCAACGTCTTGCAGGTATCAACTCAGAGCTCGCCGTGGTTCAAGCCAAAGCCTGCATTTCGGCCTGTGAAAAATGCATGAAGGCATGCGAACCGCACATCGGGCATCATGCCCAGTGCAAAGAGTGTTTCGAAGCCTGCAAAGGCTGCCTCGAAACGTGCAAAGCTTTTGCTGCCTGAACGTCAGCCGAAAAACTTCCTCAAGCTCTCCGGCATTGAACTTACCGCAGCCTCAACTTCTGCGGTGTTTTTGATGCACGGAGTGAGATTCTCGCATCCCTCTGCGGTGACGAGAATGTTGTCCTCAATGCGTATGCCTATGCCATGCCAACGCTCATCGACATCGGGACTTCCCGGTTGAATATACAAACCCGGCTCGATGGTCAGACACATGCCCGGCTCAAACGGACGCTCGACATTCTTGATTTTGTAACGGCCTACGTCATGCACATCCATGCCCAGCCAGTGCCCCAAACCGTGAGGAAAGAATTCCTTGTACTTCTTCTTTTCCCACGCTTCTTCCTGAGAGCATTTAAGGATGCCGCAGTCTTTGAGACCCGAGGTCAAAATACGACCGGCGGACTCGTTCAATTCACTCCACTTCGCACCCGGACGCACCGATGCGATGGCTTTGAGCTGAGTGTCGAGAACGAGCTCATACAAAATGCGCTGCTCGGGAGTGAATTGACCGGAAACGGGAAACGTCCGCGTGATGTCGGCAGTGTAGAAGTTCCATTCACAGCCGGCATCAATGAGCAAAAGTTCGCCGGCAGCGAGTGCGCACGTATTCACATTGTAGTGGAGGCAGCAGGCGTTCGCACCGGAGGCAACAATGCTCGGATATCCCAGCTGAGCTGAACCGGCACTGAGCATCACAGATTCAAGAACGGCTTGAACCTGAAATTCTGAGGCACCTGCTCTGGCAAATTGCATGGCCGCCTCGTGAGCACGCGAAGCAATGGCGTTGGCCTTCCGAAGTGCCTCTTGCTCATCCTCTGCCTTGAAGAGCCTCATTTCATGAATGACGTCCCGCACATTGAGAATTTCGGCACCATTGCGACGCAGACGGCTGCCTTGCAACAGTGGGCGCAACTGTTCATAAAATTCAAGTTCAGGAGAGGCATCCCAATAAATCGTGTCCGCATGGGACAACCATTCAGGAATTTTGGCTTCAAATTCAGACAGAGGAAAAACGCGATCAAACCCAAGCGCTTCAGCAGTGCCGGACACACCCCACATCGGACCATTCCACAATTCACCGAGAGAATCGCGCTCCCTGACGAACAACACCGACTGGAATTCGGGGTGTTGAGGGACAAAGACGGCCAGCGCGTGGGTTTCTGAACAGCCTGTGAGATAGAGAAAATCACTGTCTTGCCGGAATGCAGCGCGGTATCCGGAAGGCCCGGAATTGGGCTTGGCCGAAGCCAAAATCGCAATACCGCCGCCGATTTCTGTCAGGAATTTTTGCCGTCGCCGCCGCAGCGCAGACTTTTGCCCTTCGCTCAAACGTGCCCGAGATTCCTGCTTCATGACGCCCCTCCTCTTGATGACCGAACTTCCGTCACGAGAGGCGTATCAAACTCAAGGCCACGATTAAAGCTTTTGACCCTCGGCAGGCGGCTTGTTTGCTCCGGAAGGTTTGTCTTTGGCCGTGGAAATATCCTTGCCGCTGGCAGCTCCCGACTCTTCCATCGCCTTTTGCTCTCCCGGGACAGGCGGAACGGGCGAAGAATTGCTGCCGTTTTGGGTTTCGGGCAACGCCTCAGCCTTCTTTTGGCGCCCCAAAAGGAGTGGCTCATCTTCAGGCACAGACGGCTTGCTCACCCGCGGGACGTCGCCGGGAAGAAGAGGCCGGTAATGGGTCGATTCCTGAACCTCATAATGAGGAGCGCTGATGTGAACATTGCCATGTGCATCAATACGTACGGTCACGCCTTCCAACTGCTGATCACGGACTGCGCTGATGTTTTTGCCGTTGAGATAAATCATCCGTGCAGGAAAGTCGGTCGTCAGTTCAGACAACTGAGGTTTGCTGCGTCGATAGCCCAGAACCGGCGAGCTCTCGCGAGGTGAGGCTGACGCAGTCACCGTGGCTCCCATGCCACCGCGCGCTTGAGGGAGCGGAATGGAACGGACTCTTTGCAGAGGCTTTTGTCCGCCGCCTGAGAAAAGACCACCGCTGTCACGTCCGGAGAGATCATCACCACCGTCGAACGGACGACCCGACCGATCCGGAAGCGCAGAATCAGCCCCTGACCATGGCAGTGCCTCCTGCGCACGAGCTGGGGAAGTCGCAAGAAGCGCACCGATGAAAACAAAAGTCCAGAAGTGGCTCATCACAGCTCGCCTCCCTGCTGAGTTTTGCTTCATCATAACTTAAGGAAAAGGGATCTCGCCCTGCAACTTTTGCATGACCAACTCTCCCATCAGAGGAGCCGCCAGATAACCGCTTTTGTGCACTCCCGCTGCAACAACCAGCGGTCCCTTCAAATGCGGAAGGGAATGAGGAACACGCTCCACCAACCATTCACGGTGACCGAATCCCAACCGATGGCCCCACTTCCATTCCCAGCGTTTTTGCTGCGGCTCAATTCCGAAGACCTCCCTGACCTTTCTAAAAACAACATCCTGCTGGAGTGAAATGTTTTGCAAGGCGGGGTCGCCATCCGACATCGGCCGGTGAGGGAACACGCAGGGAATGGACACCGATGAACAAAAAAGCGTGCCGTGAGCCCCGCTGAACGTCACTTTGGAAGGCTCTGAGCTCCCTACTTTTTCCAACAATGCAACCCCTTCCCCCAATTGCACGCCGCTGTCGTGGATGGTCAGAGTGCCCCCAAAGCTCCAGCGCAAGCTTTTGCTGAAGGCGGGCGGGAGTTCGACTGACGGCCAAGACTCAAGAATCTGAACCGTGCCAGCTCCGGCGCACAGAACAACAGCTTCCGCCGATTGCAGCTCCCGAGACCACGACTCAATGTCCCGCACATCAGCTTCATGGAAGACAACACCCCTCTTTCTGCACACCGACTCCAACATGCGAAGCAGTGACGCAGCGTCCACCCATGCTTCATCATCACACTCGATCGTTTGACCGTCGATCCGCCGCAACTTCTGCGGCGGCAATCCCCAAGCGGCGATCTGCGCCTCATCCTGACGGACCCGCATCCACTGCCTGTCGGCCAACTCTTGAGATTCAAAAAGATCACGGCCCACGCCACAACTGTAAATGGAAGAGAGACTGCCATTGAATGCACTCTCAGCGCGCAGCTTTTCAAGCCACTCGGGGTACTTCATTTTGCCTGCAAGTTTGATTGCAAAATGAGGATCGCGCGCGAACGCCTGAGCCTTTGTCGCCAAATTCGCAGCAGCTGCCTGCGATGCCGGAGAAAAATGAGAAGAAGAGACAATCGTAACGGAACGCTCACCGCTCCGTGTCAGAAACTCGGCGACACTCAAACCTATGATGCCACTTCCCACAACAACTATCATAGATCCCTCAACCGACAGATTTACCTCTGACGTTCAAAGTAAAACTGAGTCGGGACCTGAAGCTCCGCATTCAACCAACTCCTCTCGACTTTCCCGCCCTCACCAATCCTCAAGACGTTGGGAGCAGTGAACCAATCAGGGCCGCTCAAAAAGCGGACATTCTTACGATTGTCATCGAGATAAACATGAATGTGCCCAAAAATGCACATCGCAAGTGAGTCAGCAGGAGCATGCCTTTGGGACTCAAGGAAAGAGTCCACGCAGCGGGTCAAAAACTCGGAAGAAAGTTCACGGTATTTGTCTTTCGAACGCGACATCTGAGCATATCGACTGAATAAATACGAAGTCGCAATACCGGGCACCGGACTCAGCAAAGTCTGAAATGAATTCGATTTCACAAGCGCACGAAAGGTCCGGTACGACGGCGGACAGACAACGTCATCGGAATGGAGCAACAACAACTGACCTATGCCAGGATGAGTGACCCTCACAACCGAGTCACCGCACTCATCAAAACACTCACGGATCTCACGGCAGGGAGAATGATCAAATCCGTAATCATGGTTGCCTTCGACAAATACGACGCGAACGCCCCTTTCTCTCAATCGACGCAAGCGAGCGAAAACCTCCCGCCAATGCCGAAAATAAAAATGCTGTCGGGCGTTGATGAAGTCGAAAATATCACCGAGCAGCACCAAGGAATCACATCCGGAAACGGAGTCCAAAAACTCACAAAAGGCCCGAGTTCGCGCATCATCAGGAGTTCTCATATGAACATCTGAAACAACCCACAGGTTTTGCGTCTGACCCAAATCCACCAAGCGCACTGCCGATCACCGTCCTTTTTTCATTGACCACATATAAACAGGCTCACTCTGCCCGACCTTATGGAACTCATAACGCTGTTCGTCGCGTGTGAACCTTGCCAGCAGCACGCCGTGGCTTGATTCTGCGAATAAGGTGCGTTGTGCGATTTTATCAATCGGATAAAGCTCGCCCCCTCCAGCACCAGAGACAAACTGCTCGATTTGACATGCTGCCCCCGGGTGTTTGCCCGCCAAATGCTGCATGCCATGATCGTGTCCGCTGATGTAAGCAGACACTCCACTTTGGCAGTACAGCTCAGGAAGAGTGAAGGAAGCCAACGCCTTCAGCGAACGGTACTTTCCACCTGACAAAATGGGATGATGGCCAATCAACACTTTCCATGCCGCTGTTGAAGCCTTCATTTTCTCGATCAGCCAGTCCACGCTGCACAATGCAGGAAAACCGCAACGGTCGGGAATGTTGGTGTCGGCCGCCGCAATTTCCAGAAGTGATCCAAAACGAAGAGAGTAATACCGCGCGGGTAAATTCCAGCGCCCACCGCGTTCACGGGTGTAAGCAATCTGTGCCTCAGGAACAGAGCGGTAATCATGATTCCCCAAAACAGCATAGAACGGCAAACGCTGCAGGCAGTCTCCTGAATAAACTTTTTCAAAATGACTTTCCCAAAGAGGGTCTGTCACAGAGTCGACCCCGACCGGATAAAAATTATCTCCGAGAAGAACGACTCCTGCGGGTTGGACGCTCTGACACAGGTCTTCCATTTGCGCCGCAACGCTCAGCTGATGGCTATCCCCTGTTCCGGTGTCACCGACAAAAATGAGGCGCACCTCATTTTCATCATTCATCCGACCAAAGATTTCATGCGACAACGTGAGCCGCGGCACCTGTTGCCAGCCCTGAACAGCGGCAATCGTGAGAAGAAGAACTAAGAGAATCCACCACAGTCTGGCACTTCCGAAGAGACGCCATCGACGCTTTGCCATCGTTTCCCTTTCAAGTCAGCCGAGATGCGCCGCTCAGCTTGAGAAGTGCTTCCATCGAGTCCGCCTCGTGGGCGTCAAACTCCAGAAAACGGTTCACTTTCCGCGTACCACATTTTTCGCAGAGGTACTGAATCATCAGGCCCTTTTTCGGGTGAGTGCTATAGGAGACTGGCCTGAGCGGCGCGTTGCATCCGGCATCGCGATCGCCGGGATTGTTGTCCACATGCACACTCCACAAACAACGAGGGCAATGATCCCGACATGTGGATTGCGCTGGAGGAACGGCATGACCGCACTGTCGGCACTGAAAAGACTCATTGATGTGAGTGAATTTTGGCAGCCCCTGAGACATTCAATTCAACCGCCCGTCGAAAACCTGCGCGCGCGCACCTGACCAAAACCTTCAATAGCCTGCAGAGGGGTGATGGAAGGATTCTGGTCCAACCACTCGGCAAAGGCGATGATAGTATTTTGATCCACATCACCTGCGACACGGTGACGCACCTTGCCTTGAGGGTCGACGAAGAAAGTTTCAGGTGTGCCATAGACCCCGAAATCAAGAGAAATTTTACCGGTCAGATCGGCAACAACAGGATAACTGAGAGCAAATTCTTTTTGATAATTGAGAATTTCCTTAATCTGATCCTGAATATTGACGCTCACAAAGACAAATCTTGAACCTGCTTTCGAAACGTCTTCGCGCCAGAATCTTTCCAGCTCAGGCGCTTCAGTTCTGCAGACAATACATGTGGTACTCCAGAAGTTGATCACCACCCAACGACCCTGCCCCAACACGCTCCTCAACTCAAAATTGGAGCCTTGTGCAGTTGCGCCGCTGAACTCCGGAACCGGCTGCCCCACAAGCTGACTTGGCACATAATTCGCATCACGATTGAGTGCATAGATCATCAATCCGGTGAAAATGAGCAGTCCTGCCAATGCGGCATACAAGCCTTTTTTCGATTTGTTTGCGGTGTTCAAATCAAAAATCTCCATTCTTTAGAAACGCACATCAAACTCAAAACGGACTGTGTGGAACTGATCAGTATTTCTTCTCTCCCTTAAGAATATCATCCACCAGACGCGCCTCCCGCATCTTGGAATGATCCTCTTTGGTGTCATAAACTTCACTGTGTTTGACCATCAGCAAATTCGCCTGAAGGGTGCTGTCGGATTTCAAGTCGGTGCTGTTGAGTCGTCCTTCGACAACGACGCCCTGACCTTCTTTGAAGAGATCAGGCGGGACACCCTTATACACAACGGAAAAATCGTGACCTTTCAGGTCACTCATCCGAAACTTGAGCACTTTATTATTGCCATCCCAATCTTTGGTGCCGGCCAAAACAAGGCCGGACACACGAAAAGTCCGATCCATAAATTTTCCCGGAGAAGCATAGACTTCAGCCGGTGTAAAAAAAGTCACGGAACTTTCCGGCTGGAGGGCTTTGTAAAGAATGGCCCCCAAGGCAGCTGCGATGACTGAACTTGCAATCCATTGAGCGCGTGTCAGTTTCATTTTTCAATCTCCTTTGTCTGAACGTGCCTGCGGCTCGACAAAACCTTCATCTTGAAGAGCCTGTCGGGCTGCCCGAAAACGACGGACGGAATTGACAGCAAAAACCATCAAAGACAATGCTACGACCGCATAGGCTGCGATGACAAAGTAAACCCAGGAGATATTGCCGTATTCAGATGTGTTCATTTTCAACCCCTCCCTTCGCGCGCTGAAGCGAGTGTTTCTTCGGCCACCACGGCCGTGCGTCTGAGTTTGAATAAAACAAAACTCAAGAAAAGCATGGCGAGCGTATTCACGAGCAACACCATGCCAATGTCCGGCGATGCACTTCCGCCTTTACGGACAAACGTTTGCGGCTGGTGCAGAGAACGCCAAATATTCACGCTGAAATAAACGATCGGCACATTCACTGCAGCGAGAATAGCGACGATTTGTCCGGCATTGCGGCGTGCCTGAATGTCGGGCGTAAAACTGCGCATCACATGATAGGCACAACAGACAAGAAACATGACAAGAGTCGTCGTCAGGCGAGGGTCCCAATCCCACCAGACTCCCCATGTGGGTCGGCCCCAAATACTCCC
>JBEGJP010000088.1:0-9731 GCA_041184525.1 Pseudomonadota bacterium
ATGTGCATGTTGTTGTAGGGATCCCAAAGACCGTCACAGATCATCGAGTCTTGCACTTCTTTGTGTCCCATGCGGAACCCGTCGCGCGCCGAAGGCAGCAGGTAGGGTGCATTGCTCATGCTCTCCTGACCACCTGCAATGGCAATCTCAATGTCGTCCAAGCGCAAGGCCTGAGTGGCCAGCATCACACTTTTGAGGCCGCTTCCGCACACTTTGCCCACCGTGAGTGCCTGAACGCTCTCAGGCAAACCTGCGAAAAGAGCGGCCTGCCGCGCAGGCGCCTGCCCCACTCCGGCCGTCAGGACTTCGCCCATCAGAATTTCATTGATGGCTTCCGCGGGAACCTTGGATTCGGCCACAGCCGCTTTGACAGCAGCAGCACCCAAACGCGGCGCACTGAGACCTTTCAGAGCTCCTTGAAAACGACCTACGGGTGTTCTTTTGGCGGCAACAATATAGACGTTCGACATGAGACACTCCTTGCGGTGAAAAATTCAGTGCAATTGAGACAGAGTCATTGCCCCATTCCCATCCGAACCACACAGTCGAATTCAGATTTGAGAACAGGCTGAATGGAAAGTCGCTGGCCGCGTTTGAGAACAAGCATGTCCTTCAATTCCGCCTGCGCGCGCAATTCATCCAGAGTCACGAAAGTTTTGAATGGCAGAGGTCGCCCGACGGTCACACAAAACCAACGCGGATTTTCAGGTGTCGATTTGGGATCGAAATACTCCGAGGACGCATCCCACGAAGAGGGATCCGGTTGGGCGGCGGCAACGATTTCAGCGACACCGGCCACTCCGGAAGGCTCTGCGTTGGAGTGATAGAAAAGAACTTTATCACCCACCTTCATGTCGTTGGTCATGAAGTTCCGCGCCTGATAATTGCGAACACCGTCCCAAAGCTCACGCTGGTCGGGACGGTGGACGAGGTCGTGGATGCTGAAGACATCCGGTTCAGATTTCATCAGCCAGAACTGTGGTTCGACTGAAAGACGAGACGCCATGGACAGATGCTCCGTAAATTACGGATGCATCATACGGCCCACGGCCGAGCTTGCAACGTTGTGCATCGCCTTGAGGTTGCGGACAGCCTGAATGCGGTTCTCTGCATAGCGCTGTGATGCCTCATGCGTGGTGATGCCATCGCGATCGGCAATTTTCAGAATTTGAAGAACCGTGGTTCCAATGTTGCGTGCTTCGCTCAGAGCCTTCTCACGGTTGTAGCCGATGAGCTCGTTGTAGACGTTGATCAGGCCGCCAGCGTTGATGACGTAGTCGGGGCAATAAACAATCTTGCGGTCTTGCAACATTTTGCCGTGGACTTTTTCATCTTCGAGCTGATTGTTGGCACCGCCTGCGATGATTTGCGCCTTCATGACAGGAATTGTTTTGGAGTTGAGAATTGCACCCAAAGCACAAGGAGCGAAGACGTCGACGTCGAGCGCATAGAGCTCGGCATCAGTCACAGGAGTGGCTTGGAAACGTGCCGCCATTTCCTGAACACGTTCAGGATTGATGTCGTTGACGAACAACTTGGCGCCTTCTTCATGCAGGTACTGGCACAGATACTTGCCCACATTGCCCACACCTTGAACTGCCACCCTCAGGCCTTTGAGATCTTTACGGCCCATGCGCACTTCAACCGCGGCTTTCAAGCCGGAGAAAACGCCGAGGGCTGTCACAGGGCTGGGGTCGCCTGAACCACCCAGTGCCGGAGCAACACCGGTCACGAACTTGGTTTCAAGCCGAACGAAATTCATGTCGGTGACGTTTGTATTTACATCTTCCGCAGTGATGTAGCGGCCTTGGAGTGAATTCACAAAACGACCGAACGCACGGAACATCGCTTCGGACTTCTGTTCGGGGCGAGCAATAATGACGGCTTTGCCGCCACCCAAAGCCAAGCCTGCGCAAGCTGCTTTGTAGGTCATGCCGCGGCTCAAACGGAGCACATCGCGGAGAGCGTCTTCTTCAGAGGAGTAGTGCCAAAGGCGAGTTCCGCCCAGAGCCGGCCCGAGATTTGTATCGTGAATACCAATGATAGCGCGCAATCCGGACTGCGGGTCGTTGCAATAGACAATTTGTTCGTGGCCGAGGGTTTCAACATGGGTGAACACATTGCTCATTGGGACAGCTCTCCATAGGGGATAAGTGTTCTTTGAACGATTCGCCAAAGTACACGAAAAGCGAAATCCCGCAAGTTTGTATGTTCAGGGCGAAGCTGTGTTCCTCAGAGCGAGGGTCAGGATTGCGATATGCGCAATATCCTCGGCGGTTGCACCGCGTGACAGGTCGGAAAAAGGCTTTCCGCAGCCCAAGAGCAGAGGCCCCCACGCCTGCGCGCCGGCCAACCTTTGCGTAATTTTGTAGCTTATATTCGCAGCATCGAGATCGGGGAATACAAAGACGTTGGTCCGGCCTGCGAGTCGGGTGGCTGGGTTTTTCCGCAGGGCCACATCGGGAACGACCGCAGCATCGAACTGGAGTTCCCCTTCGCTCAGGATTTCAGGATGAGCCGCTGCAAATGACGCGGCTGCAGTTCTCATTTTGGCAACATCCGGATGCTGGGCACTGCCGTGAGTTGAAAAACTGAGGAAACCCACGCGAGGCTCCCTGCCCGTCCAGCGTTGAAAGGCAGCAGCAGCGAGCGCAGCGATGTGAGGTATCTGCGACTCAGTGGGTTGAGGGACGACTCCCGCATCGGCGTAGAGCACCAGCTGTTCACCACCCGCGGTTGGTTCGCAGAGTTGGAAAAGAAAACAGGATGTGATGAGCGGAAACTGGGACTGCACGCCTACCGTATTGAGTACAGCACGCAGCACATGCGCGGTTGTTGCGACGGCCCCTCCCACTGCCGCATCCACAAGGCCCCGTTCCAAGAGTGCGCCTGCAACAAAGAACGGATCAGTTTTGCAGGCGAGAAGTTCCTCGGATGCTGCTTTTCCTCTTCGCGCGGCGCTCGCATTCAGAACAGAGGCTGTGAGCTGTGCTTCGCTCTCGCCCACGGAATGAGGCGTCAACAGCCGACATTGAACTTGGGCTTCCTGCTGCAAAAGGAGTGCCGCCTGCTGGACGCGCGGGTCATCGCCTTCCGGCAAAACCACCACTGCACCTGCAGCCCGAGACAAGAGGCGATTTCTAACTTCGGCGGGAAGTGAGGCAAATAGCATGGCAGAGCATCCTCAGGCGTTGCCTTCGCTCCCTGCCGACAAACGGCTGCGCATGCTGCGCGCCTTGCTGAGGGCCTCGATGGCGATGTCACTCTGCTTGCTTTCGAGCGCCTCGACTGCCTTGTCAAGGTAACCGAAGAGTTCCGTCTCGCGCTCGTCCAAACGCGCCAGCATCTCGTTGAACCGACGGGCGACGTAATGAATTTCATCGTTGGTGCGGAATTTGGCCTGCGCCTTGAAGTCACCGCGCGACACGCGTTGGAACTGCTTCAACAGATTGAACAAGGGTCCTACAATGCGCTGCGTGGAAAGAATGCTCGTAAACATGATTCCCACCATATTCACCAGCAGAGAAAAAATGATGGCAGCTATGACAAGCGCGGGCAATCGCTGGCCCTGCCAAATGCCGAAGCTCCAAAAAGAAATCAAAATGATGCCCAAAGAAGAGATACTGCAGATGAGGCCCATGACAAGTGAACTTCCCGCATACTTCAGCTGAAGTTCTCGATTGACCATGTAATTGCGACGCCACCACGGCAGAAAAGATCGCGGCATCAATGAATCGTTCGCTTTTTCGGAAGAGGAACCAACCTCTGATTCAGGATCCACATTCATGATTCACTCCACCTTGCAATTCGCCACAGCATCCCAAAGTTCCGCTTCTGTTCCCTTGCCTGACTTGAGGCACTCACGGATGGTATGGATGAATTTTGCCAAATCAGACCCCGATTTTTCAAGCAACAGTGCGAAGGGTTCTTGGCGCGACTCATAGATGGATGCGGCCAAAAGTGCCGCGTTGTTGAACCTCTCCGGATGAAAGAATTCGGCATACCGCGTGCCTGCAATTTTGTTCCCTGCGCGGGTTTGAAATTCACTGTGCAGCTCGGCAAATTTTGCACGTCGTTTTTCCAAAAAACTATCCAGAGCCAGAGCGTCGTTTTCACTGTCGGAGTAAAACTGCTCAAGACGCGTCTTTGCGTCGTTCAAAAATTTCCCGAATTCGCTGCGGGCCGCGCGCGTCTTTTCCTCATCGGCCAAAAAGCGCTCTGCTTCCAACTCACCCTGCGCACGTTCCTTGAGAAACAGCACTGTTGCGTGGCGAGACACAAACTCTGCAAGATTCTCATTGAAAGCATAATGATCCGGCACATAGATGGTTCGATGCAGCGTTTCATGAAAGAGCAATTCGATAAATTCCGTCTTTGAATTGCCATCGAGCATCGACGAATAGAGAGGATCAGGAAAATAACCCAGAAGAGAAAACGCCTGCACTCCACCCATGACTGTGTCATAACCTTCAGCCACAAGCGTCTTCTGAAACTCAACCGCCTCCTGACGATTGAAATATCCCAAATAAGGCTGACGTCCGACAATCGGGAACCACCATGTTTTCAGCCTGAGCTTCCGCTTTTCTGCTGCTTGAACAACGTAACTGAGAGCTGGTCGGTCGAGGGAAATATAGTGCCGGTAACTCGAACCCGGGGTCAGCGACAAACGCTTCTCAGCAAAGGCAAGGACCTCCGGCACGAGCTTCAATTTTTCAAGACGCGCAGGTGCTTCTGTTCCTTCGCGCAAGACTTCGTCCAAGGGCGTGCGTTTTGAAAAAAGACGCACTTGTTCGTAACCCTGAGACAACGTGTAGCACCCTGAGAGCAAGGCGCTCGAAAACAGAGCACTCAATTTGAAGAACAACGATTGCTTCATGAGGGTCCTCGCGGGGCGACCCTCGAAGTTTAAGGGGTTCTGGCAGGAGAAGGAAAGAGTTGCTTTATGACGTTGAGACGGTCTTCAACGGTTTCCCCGCCGGCGGTGAATTGCAAAAGCGATTCCTGAAAGAAATACACGACACCCTGAAAGCCGGCATCCCGCGTGAAGGCGGTTTGTGCACGGACCATCTCAATGGGCATTGGTTCAGGCTTCAGGCCCGAAAGAATACCGATGATGAGATTGACTTTGCCTTTCACAGCATCGAGAACGGACGAGCCCAGCTCAGCTTTGAATCGTCCCATATCAGTGCGATACACTTGAACGACAACTTCATCGACCCAACCTGCTTCCACCCACTTCGGCCAATCCTGAACGTAGTTCTGATACGACCACGGGTAAGGATTGGGAGAGACGGAGAATTTCACTCCCGGCCGCGCTGTTTTGATGGCCTTGGAAATTTTAGAAATGAAGGCAGAGAGTTTGTCAGCCCGCCAAGCCAGCCATTCTGCTGCTTCCGGTTCGGGTTTGCCGCTGCGGCCTGTTTCTTTTTTGTAGAGGTCCAGCGTGTATGCATCGTATCCGAACGTGTTTTTCAAAGACATGTGATCGTCGAATTGAATTGCAGGCACCGCGTAGCGGGTGACAAATTCAACCAACAATGCTTCGTAAAAATCCTGAACCTCAGGATGAAAAAAACTCAAATACGCAGTGCTGGTACCGTCCTGATCGAAAGTCGTTTTGCCGTTCACATCTTTAGACAGCCACTCCGGATGAGCTTGCGCCATTGGTGAATTTGCAGGCACTTTCACACCCCATTCGAACCACGGGATGATATCGAGATCGTACTGATTGCCGAGCACCACCCAATCTGCCATCGGATCGCGTTTCATGCCGGAAAGACCATAGCGATCTGAGATTTTTTGCGCGCCGTAGCGAACCATGACGTCGCTGGGATAAAAAGTTTCGCCCTTGTTCCACACCACAGGATACAGCGCATTCATATTGAGATTGTAGATGCGTGATGCGAGCGATTCCATTTGCCCGAACGATTCCATGACCGTGGAATCCACATTGCTCACCCAGACCCCACGCATTTCGGTCGATGCGTAGGCACGGCGGCGGCGCTCCTTGCCGCGTGCTCCTGCCGAAGGGTCGACCGGCGTTTGCGCCTTAAAGCCGACACGCAGCCACTGCTGGCAACCGGAACCCAGTGTTCCAAGAGACAGAAGGGCTGCGAACAATATCAGAATTGTAAATGATTTCGTTGCCTTCCTCATGCCGCCCTGAGTATTGGTTGACTCGTATGGTGAATGATCTCGTAAAGGTCGGTACCACGCTCGAGGAGTGCCTTCAAGTTGATGCTGACCCTCAAAGCTCTCAAGCCTTGCATCCCCTGCACTTCGTCAATGAGATACTCTTCGGCGTCGTCCATCAAACAGTCCTGTGCCGCAAGGAAAGTGAAGTACTCCATATACTCAACCCTCTCCCTCTCTTGAGAGAAAACGACTGCCAACTTACCCGGCTGACTCAAACGCTCCTGAGTGCCCTTGATGACGGCACCGTCGACGCGCTTCTTGAGCATTTCGCCACGGCCGTCTGCGCCGCCCTCGACGTGGAAGAGCTTGTCATCAAAATCGAACGTGACATTGACGGGAGAGTCTTGAACGACAACTGCGTGTGTCAAATCAAACGGCACCTTAAGATTCGGTTTCATGCGTACAGCCTCGGCCGCCGAGCCGCACATGACCATGAGTTGCCAAAGACGCAGATTCTTCAAATAAATTTCATTGAACTCGCGGCCCTTCACCAACGATTGTCCGATGAAGATAGTGTGCTCAACAGCCTCATTGCAGTGTTTTTCGAAATAGTGGGGGAATATTTTTTGCGCGTTGCTCTGCTGAGTTTTGAGGTAGTTTGAAAGCGTTGAGGTCACTTCGATCACGCTGGCGTCGAACTCACGCCGACGCAGGTAGACTGTCCGCGACTTCTCGTCCAGCTGCTTCCAATAAGCATTGATCTTTTGAATCAGGTTCAAATTCCAACCGCGCACATGATTGAAAACGGGTTCAACTTCAGACGCAAGGAATTTGGTGGCAGCGAGTTCGTCGCCCGCAGTGAGCTGCTCAGAAATACGCACGTCCAATTTCTCAAGGCGGAAACACAATTCCCTCAGGAATGGCATAGGACGGTTTTCATAGGCCATCTGCAGCACTTCGAGAGCAAGGCCAATTTGCGTGCGCAAATCATCTTGGACTGCCTTCGTCCGGAGTGGACCTGAATTGCGGATGGTGCTCAATCCGTAAAGAGAGTAAACGTCTTGAAAGGCAATATTTCTCATTTCGAGAGTGCGGTTGCTCCTCGCCCTCTCCGAAGCCATTTGGGCTTCCTCATGGAAGCGCCACTCGACAGTCGGGTGAATAGCCGTGCATTGTTCCGAAATGATCGACTGGACGGCCTCTTTGATATCATCAATGCGACGCTTTCCGGCCAAGCACATCAGGGGAATCAGGTCGGCAATTTTCTCGACGATACTCTCATTGAGATCATCCTTCTTGGGAGATGTGACATCTAGGAAACCGATGTGCTGATCGTCGAAGAACAAAGGGAATACGACCATCGATCGCACGCCCTGATTCAGCAGGTCGGATTCCACTTTGGAACGATCTGCGCTCGCTGCCAAATCCAATGCGACGAAACCGCGCTGCTGAGCGCGGGCGCGCTCGAGAATGTCGTTTTGTGCTGCAAAAAGTGAACCCTGCAGCTCATCACGACCGTAGCGATCCAGCAATACGGAATCACTTCCCTTGCGTTCCGGCGAACCGCCATTGAGGCGAGAACGGGAGAGAAATCCGCCCACACTCGTGCTCAAGCCCACACCCACATGCGACCGGCGCAGGATCTGGCGCATGGCGTTCTCAATGCGCGTCAACATGACAGCGGGATCAACTGAATCACGTTCCGTCAATGCACGCTGGATATCAAGAATGGCGTTCTGCTCGGTGATGTCTTGCGTACGGAAAAATGCAAACCCGTGGAACTCGAACCAACTGGTGGGAAGAAGTTCACGCCACTTCTCAAGATCGTTGACGTCCGCAAGCAATTCGCGTCTGACCTTTTCGTCGAGAACCTTTGGTCCGCCCACATTCACTACATCACAGAAGCCCGTCTCCATGGTGACACTGTGTGACCGGTTCAAATTCGTATTTTTGTCTTGTGTAGAAAAGACGGCCGCCCGCGTGCCCATGTCCAATTCAATTCCATAAAGGCGACGCATGATGGTCGCATAGGCAAGCTTGATACGCTGATTGAGCCAAGCATCTTCACCCACCTGACATGTGGCGGAGAAACGTCCGTTCTTGTCAAAGAAGGCATCGAAGAATGGATCGGACACCATGACGGGCTGCACGTGGAACGGAAGAACAGCACCGCTGCTCTCGGGATTTTTGAATCCTGAAGACCACAAGACGCTCATCATGACCTTGATGAGTGATTCGTGTGTCTGGATGGCTTTAGGGTCAGTGATGGGTTGTGCCAATTCGGGGGCGCGCTCCAAACGACGCATCACATCGGAAGCGATTTTGGATACCGTCGGCTCCTGCGATGCAACAAGACCGGCCCAGTAGCGCACCAATGGACCCATGCTCAAGACGCATTTGAACGGGAACTCTTTGGTGTCCTGCATAACGCGGAGATGGGGAACCAAACGCGGACCTTGCCCTTGAAACATGTTACATCCCTCTCAAATGCAAATAAGATTTCACAACCGGAGCAGTCGTGGGTGATTTCGGAAAGTGGCGCTAAGAATTGAAAACCCTTGTCAAGGTCCTGACGGACCACGGTTCCCGTCACACGCCGGAACGACAAGGGCTGACAGAACAAAACCGTTCATTGGGCGTCCATCCGGACACGTGCCTTTCACTTCGGTCCAGTTGTCCTTTATGGAGATACGCTCCACAGCTGTCCCGAGAGGAAATTTACAGATGACACGGCCATTGGGCTCGGCCCGCAGATTCGTCGGTGTCGGCGAAATCGTGCGCAGGTTTTTGCAATCCGAGTAAACAGGCGGTTGAGGCACAGGAAGAGGCTGCACGGGCGGACGACCCGCAGAACGGAAGGGCATGACCGCACCGGAACCATCGGTCGTGAGAGCATCATTGGCCCTCATTTCTTGGAGTATCTCGGGAATGATCGTGAGAGTGACAAAATAATTGGTCGGGTCAAGATCGTCTATTTCAGGAAGGATGATTCCCACATCCACCAATGATCCTTGGTCGTTTCTTGTCTGGGAAATCCACGGAGTCGACATCCATTTGCGCAGAAATCCGGCTTGGTACCATGCGAGCGGAATCATATGCGGGCGCCAAGGTCTGTTTTCAGGACGATACCAATTGTTGTGCCACAGATGTGTCTGATTGGAAGAATCCACATGGCCTAAAAAGCTGATATGCCCGTCACCTGCATCGCCTGAGCAATCAGAATTCAAACAACCACTCACGAGAGTCCCCACAGGGAGACTGCCTGCAAAATTTTCCTCCAACAACCGCGCGATCGTCCTTGAGTCCTTCGGCAAAGGAAGAACAAGACCGCCGCGACGGCGGGCGGCGTTTAAGATATCGAGAAGAAAAGGTGAGCTGTAACCCGTGAGACCTGCCATCTCGAAGACGCGGGAGACGTTGTTCGCACATTGGGCCGGCTGGGCATAGCGCTGTGCTTCCAACTCTTGCCCCTTCACCCACTGCAAACCGGCTGCAAAAATTTTCTCACCGGTGGGTGTGATTCGATCGAATCGGTAAAGACTCAAAAGCTCCTGTCTGTCGAAGCGCACATTCTGCACTGCGGAGTCGTCTGATTC
>JBEGJP010000089.1:0-16963 GCA_041184525.1 Pseudomonadota bacterium
CCCTTGCCGAAGTGCTTGTTGAGCAAAAGGACATCGGGCAAGCGGTGCTGACCCGCCTGTGGCCTCGGTTCGAAGCGCAGCTTTCTGATTGGGAAAAGCCCATTCTCGAGGCAATGGCGCACTGACCGGGATCTTGGCTTCAAAATCGTTTGCCAAATGTCTCCAACTGCTTACACTTTGTAATGACGGTGGCCCGACGCCATGCCTTGGAGGACCTCAATGGCTGAGAAAAAAGCAAACGTCCGTACCCTTCCGCTCCTTCCCCTGCGTGAATTGCTGGTGTTTCCGCACACAGTGGTTCCACTTTTTGTCGGCCGTGAAAAAAGCATCAAGGCCCTCGACGATGCGATGTCGCGAAATCGTGAAATTTTCCTCGCGGCACAGAGAAAGTCCAAAACCAACGACCCCACCCCTGACGAAATCTACGAATTTGGTACCATCGCCCAAATTCTTCAACTGCTGCGCCTTCCCGACGGCACTGTGAAGATTCTCGTCGAAGGCAAACGCCGCGCTAAAATCAGCCGCTACATCGAAAGCTCCGACCTGCTCGTCGTTGAAGTGGCAGAGATTGCAGAACCACCGGGTCAAGCCGTTGAAAACGAGGCTCTGGTGCGCACGGTCAAAGCGGCTTTCGACACCTACGTCAAATTGAATAAAAAAGTACCGCCGGAAATGGTCTTTTCGATTTCTTCAATTGAAGACGAGAGCCGGCTGGCGGACACTCTTGTCGTTCAATTGGCGAATTTGAAACTGTCCGACAAACAACGCATTCTGGAAACCGTCGATCCTGCAAAACGGCTTGAAGAGATTTTCGGAATCATTCAGTCCGAAATTGAAATTCTCCGAGTCGAGAAGAAAATCCGTGCGCGCGTCAAGCGCCAAATGGAAAAGACACAAAAAGAATATTACCTCAACGAGCAAATGAACGCGATCCAAAAAGAGCTTGGAAACTTCGATGATTCTCGCACGGAAATTGCAGAACTCGAGAGCAAAATCAAGTCCAAGAAACTGTCCGAAGAAGCGCGTGAACGCCTGAAGAAGGAACTCAAGAAATTGCGCGGCATGAGCCCTATGAGCGCAGAGGCGACCGTCGTCAGAAACTACATCGACACCGTCTTGGGGCTGCCTTGGGGTGAATACAGCACGCTTCTCAGAGATCCCAAATACAGCGACGACGTTCTCGAAGCCGATCACTTCGGTCTCGAAAAAGTCAAAGAACGCATCCTTGAGTATCTGGCAGTGACGAGTTTGTCCGACAAACTCAAAGGACCTATCCTTTGCCTCGTAGGCCCTCCGGGTGTGGGTAAAACAAGTCTGGCGCGCAGCGTGGCTCGGGCCACGGGCCGTGAGTTTGCACGCATTGCTTTAGGTGGCGTGCGCGACGAAGCCGAAATCCGCGGCCATCGGCGCACCTATATCGGGGCCATGCCGGGCAAGATTCTTGGCGCCATCAAGAAAGCTGGAACCAGCAACCCTGTCATTCTCCTCGACGAGATTGACAAGATGAGTTCCGATTTCCGCGGCGATCCGGCAAGCGCCATGCTCGAGGTCCTCGACCCCGAACAGAACTCGACGTTCAATGACCACTACCTCGACATGGACTACGACCTGTCGCAGACGCTGTTCCTCGCGACAGCCAACAATCTGCACTCCATTCCGAAGCCCTTGATGGACCGTATGGAAATCATCACGCTCGGCGGCTACACGGAACAGGAGAAAGTGAATATTGGACAACGTCATCTTGTCCCGAAGGCTGCAAAGAACAACGGACTCGAGACAACCGGATTGAAGTTTGAAAATTCGGCTCTTGAGGAATTGATCCGCTACTACACCCGCGAGGCAGGTGTTCGTAGTCTTGAGCGTGAAATCTCGAGTGTTTGCAGGAAAATTGCACGCGCTCTCATCAAAGAGAAAACGACGGAGGCAACTCCGGCAGTCACGACCAAGAGCAGCAAGTCCGAGAAGCTTCACAAGAACCCGAGCACAACTTCTCCTGCTGCAGAAGGACAGGAAAAGGCTCCGGTACAAACTGAGGTCATCAAACTCGACGGCATTTCCGCACCGCCCGTCACCGACGCGACCATCCGACAGAATCTCGGGCCACGCCGTTTCAGCATCAATGAAACAGCGAGCCGCGATGAGATCGGCGTCTGTCAGGGACTCGCGTACACGGAAGTGGGTGGCGATCTTCTGATCACTGAAGTTTCTGTCGTCACCGGCAAGGGCAACTTGAAAATCACTGGAAAGCTGGGAGACGTCATGCAGGAATCAGCTCAGGCTGCGTTCAGCTACGTCCGCTCACGCGCTTCGTTCCTCGGTTTGGAAGAGGACTTCTACTCGAAGATCGACATCCATGTGCACTTCCCAGAAGGAGCCATCCCCAAGGATGGTCCGAGCGCCGGAATCACCATGGCCACAGCCTTGGTCAGCGCCCTGACCAAACGCCCTGTGAGTCGTGAAATCGCCATGACAGGTGAGATCACCCTCCGTGGTCGTGTTCTTCCTATCGGTGGGCTCAAGGAAAAGCTCTTGGCAGCGCATCGCGGCGGCGTGAAGAAGGTCATCATCCCACGTGAGAATGAGAAAGATCTGCACGAGATTCCGAAAAACGTTCTCGAGCAGCTCACGGTGGTCCCTGTCGACCATGTGGACTCCGTCCTGTTCCATGCTCTCGCTTGGGAGGGAACCGATGAACTCCATGGCAAACTCAAGTCTGCAAGTGAGCTCGCAGGCATGAATGCGGCCCAGCGCTCAGCACAAGGCAATGAAACCATCAGGCACTGATATCTGGGTCCTGCGCATCTGAACACATCCCGCCTTGCCTGAAGGCGGGATTTTTTTTGCACCCCACCCCTTCGCTCCATATTCAGCCGCCTCACTCGCGCAAAGGCGGGTGGCTGACAGCAGATTTCCCTGCAGCGCTGCAAAAAATGCCCTCGGCTATACTTATGAGGATGGACAGGAGTTCCTATGGATGTCGAATTTGTTGAACATCTGAAGACCCAATGGATGGCCATGATTGACGCACTTGAAGATCCTCTGGTGCTGATCGATCAAGACTTCAACATCCGCCGACAAAATCGAGCCTATTTCGAGATGGCTGCAAATCCCAACCAACTCGACCTGAAGGAATTCAAAGCAAAAAAATGCTACGAGGAATTTGCAGGCCGGAATGCCCCTTGTCCTGATTGCAGGGTGATGAAAGCTCAGCGTGATGGCCTCCGATCCTCTTGGACAAGCCGTCAGCTCTTTGAAGGCAAGGAAATTGAAGTCCGAGTTCTGCCCAACGCCGACAAAGATCAAAACAACTCTTTGATGGTCGTCCATTATAGGGACATCACCATGCAAAAAGCTCTGCATGAAAGTCTGGCTCGGGCAGACAAACTCGGAGCTTTAGGAAAATTGGCGGGCGGAGTCGCGCATGAAATCAACAGCCCGTTGGCCGGCATTATGGCCTTTGCTCAAATGGCGTTAAGGGAAATGGCAGCAGACGACCCTCACCGCGAGGACCTCAAAGAGATCGAAGCCGCAGCCCAGAAATGCAAGGTGATCGTCGAAGGCCTCCTTGGATTTGCCCGACAGGACGCACCCGAGTCGGTCGACGTTTACGATCTCGTGGAAAGTGTTCAGTCGACTCTTCGGCTGGCGCGAGTGATGGTCATCAAAGAACGTATCGACTTAGAAATTCAACTTCCGGCAAAGCGCATCCTCATTGAAGGCAGCAAAGGTCGCATTTCACAGGTTCTTCTCAACCTGATCACCAATGCCATCCATGCCATGCGCGATGGGGGCGGGTTGCTTGAAATCACCGTCACTGAAACCACCGACATGGTGGCCATCACTGTGCGTGATACAGGCGAAGGAATTTCTCCGGACAATTTGAAAAAGATTTTCGATCCCTTCTTCACGACCAAACCGGTCGGAGAAGGAACTGGGCTCGGTCTCGCCATCTCCTACTCCATCGTCACTCAGCATCGGGGAACGATCACTGTTGAAAGTGCACTCGGAGTGGGATCCTCCTTCACTGTGGAATTGCCAAAATTTCGTGGAAATGAGGATAAAGGTGAGGACAAGACATGATTGATGTCAAAGACCTCGAAGCGTTCCTCGCCATTTATGACAGCGGTTCTATCTCCCACGCAGCACATGGTCTTGGTCTGACCCAACCCGCGATCAGTTTGAAACTCAAGAAAATGGAAGCTGAACTGGGGGTCAAGTTGTTTCAGCGCACGCCGCGCAATATGGTTGCCCTCCCCCCTGCTGTCGGCATTGTTCCCAAAGTACGTGAAATTTTAAATCGATTCGATGGCATCAAAGAGACACTCTCGGAGGAAATCGCATCACTCTCAGGGACCGTCAGGATTGGCTGTCTCATGGGCTGGTTCGATTCCATCGTCCTTCCCACATTTTCTTCCATTCATGCACAGGCTCCGGACATTCAATTGAAGCTTCAAGTCGATCAGACGGAAAATTTGCTTCATTTGGTCACTCACGGACAACTTGATTTGGCCATCGTCGCTCAACCTTTCGAAACGACGGAGGGCATCTCCTCCGAAAAGCTTCTTGATGAGGAACTTGTTCTCTTCGGCAAAAAACTTCCGAAACACGAGAACAAAATGGAACGTAAGAGGGAGCTTCTGGAAAGGCCATGGGTCACCATGAGCACGCCCGATTCCATTGTGAACACTTTCTGGAATGAACTTTTTCAGGGAGAAGTGTTTCCATGGTCACGGGTCAGAATTGCTGCCTGTCTCGATCATATCCTTGCTATCCCCAAGGTCGTTATGACATTGGAGAATGCCTTGTGCGTCGTGCCGCGCCAGATCATTGCACACCAGCATGGGCAAGGCGGCTTCGAAACTGAGCGCGCGTCGATGCAAAAAAATGGACTTCATTTGATCGCACGGTCAGGGTGTCTTGAACTGAAACGGTATGAACTCGTGGCAAACGAAATCCGCCGACTGGCGCGCGAGAGACGCCTCGGAGCCAACAGGAACGGGTAGACAATGCGAGCCGAATTTCAAAAACCTAAATTCGCAAAAAAGGCCCTTTGGCTTTTGCTCACGCTCTGTGCAGCCACGCTGCTCGTCATCCGACAAAAAAAATTCACTCAACTCAATGCCATGTCCCTGTCAGCACCGGGCCGCAAGTATGCACCTCAAACAGAGCTCAAACCGGAATGGATTGGAAACCTTCTGGTGCAGAGTGAACTTTCTCCCGTCAGTTCAACAAAAGAAAGCGTACCTGAACCGCCCCTTCCCTCAGGCCACTTCATCCCGCCCGAATCAGAGTCTCTTGGATTTGCGCAGAGCCGCTTTCTTGTCGACTCGAAATGGGCGACCATTCGCTTTCTCGGCGAGAATCCAGCCGGAGCAGGACTCACTGGTGAAGCACTGAATCAAGCTCAGATGGCTGCTCTTGGCAGCGATCGTGACTCAATTCCGGTTGTCACTGCAGCTCAAACCATCAACAGCATGATGGATGACTTCTTTGTTCCCTTACTGTCAGAGCTTCCCAGAGGTGAAGATATTCTCTCCCGAATCAAGGTGCAGGGCGTATATCTTTCTCCGCGCTACAAAGATCCGGACGGCAACCCAACGGATAGAGACAATGCATTTGTTGTTGGACTTCAGTCTCTGTTTCTTTATCCGAACTCTTGTTTCGATTCGACTCAAGCAGCCACTTGCTCCCCTCTCGGCTTTTCCGCCGGCCATGATCCGACCATCATTGCCCACGAACTCTCCCATGTGATTTTCAATCAGATCCGCGATGCACGCAGTCTGGAGGGATGGCAGTGGTTTGCGGTGAATGAAGGTTATGCCGATTACTTCAGTGCTGCCTATTTCGGAGACCCCGTTCTAGGACGCATTTGGCGCGTCTCCCGAGCGAGCGGTGCCCGTTACCTCAGACGACTTCTCGACACTCCGACCACAAACGACACACAAGCACTGGAGGAAGGACACGCTTTTGGCGTCGTCTGGAGCTCCACGTTGTGGCGCAGCAGGCTCCGACTCTCACAAACATTCTCTGTTCCGGCATCTGAATTCGATCGCGTTGTCCTGATGAGCATCAATTTTCTCGGAGAGTCGACAAAATCACGTTTAGGCGACGCAGCTGCTGCTGTCCTCAAAGCCGCAGACGTGTTCGGTCACAGCGAATGGAAACCACTCCTCATCGAGGAATTCAAAAAGGCAGAAGTCGACCTCAGAGAGGGACAAAAAATCACAACTCCTCAGGGTGAGGCCATACCACAAGCACAGGGGGGGATCGTCTGCGGCTCACTGAGCAGCAGCATCCGGAATGAAAATAGGCCGGCGCATCTACCCATTCTTTTCCTGCTCTTGGTGCCTCTATTTCTTAGTTTTGGGCTGAGGTGGCTAAGACTTCTCTTCAGAGCCGGTCTGTTCCTCTTTTTGATGGTTCTGATGCAGGCCTGCCAGCTTTCCGGCCTCTGGAGCAAGTCACCCTCCCCAAGCTCAGGAGTCGCTCTGCTCTACAACTGCAACATGTCGGCCCTCAAAGACGGTACGCCGACATTTCCGAAACAAAGAAAACTGACTCTGACATTTCTGAACGGCACTGAACAGAATTCACAATTCGAGCAAATCTTCGTCGGCGATGAGAGATTTGAGAACGGAACATCGTCACTGCTTCTTATCGTCGACAAATCGACCATGAGGATCGACCAGTTCAGACGCCGTGACGGTTCTCTGTTTCAAATCAATTTGAATCAGAAGTTTGTCAGTTCGGAAGAGGCACTCGCTGTCCAGAACATGCGACTGGGAACAATCCTCATCGAAGGAGTCGGACGCGCTTTCCGTGTCCAGAGCATCTCTCAACCGACGGAGCCAAAAGCAACCACTCCATCAGCCGTTCATTTTCAATCCACAGGAATCAATCTGCGTGCCGACATCAAACCGGATCTCGTAGGAGCGCGAGGATTCGGACCTCTGGCAAATCTGGTTCAGGTGGATGAGGAAATTCTCTGCAGCCTGCAAAGCAGAAATCCCTGACCCCGACCGAAACTCACTGTAATTATCAGAAAAACGTCATGTCGCGGGCTTCTGTCAGGCTTTCGTTTGCCTCTTCATCAGAAACACCCCACTCTCCTTGGTAGGCAAACAGCAAATCAAGACGACCCTGTCCGCACGAAACCGTCGTCACCAACCATTCATCCGGTGATTTTTGTAAATGATCCAAACTTTGTTCTGGGCTTCGCGGAGAATCTTCTGCTGTCCAATCTTTACTCCATTGTGGAATCGATTTTCCTGCCTCCTCGAAAATTTGCTGGCAAAGCCGAGCAGCGACGGCCAAGGGACTCTTTTGTCTTTCCAGCTGACCATCGACTGCCAGTTCTTGTCCATTCAAAAAATCGGCCATGGAGGAATCCAAAAAGACACAAAAATAAAGGGAGAATGCATGATTATTAATCTTTTTTCCAGCAAAAAACTGGCCCTCGAACTCAAACCCACGGCGTGTCTGTTGACTCTCCTTTTCAGCACTCACTCCATAAAGAGCCAGCACATCGAGTGCTGCTTTCCGCAGACTGGAACGAACTGTTCCGCTGAATGTTGGAAGTGGTGCTCCTTTCATCAGGGTCATAGAAAACACTCCTAAGAAGAACGCCGGAGGAAATTTTTTACATGTCAAAGTATGACGCCCACCGCTCGGCAAAACAAGCAACACGGTTCAATCCATTGTCCCATCGGCAGGATTTTCCAAACCGTTCCGCGCTACAATCGCCTCATGAACAGTCATTCCACGACATCCTCACAACGAGGACTCCATCTTGTGCATCCCGCGTCGGAACTCATTGACGCTGGTTTAACGTTATCGCGCGGGCAAAATCCCAGCTTGCGTCATTCCATGCCAACGTCCGGATGGCTTTTTGGTCTCAATGGCACTCATCTGGGAGAGGACCTGCGATTGTATCCGGGTTCCAATGCCATCGGCTCTTCTGCGCGATGCGACGTCGTCGTCACTGCACCGGAAGTGGGACGTCAACATGCCATGATCAACGTTGTCTCGGGAGAATCGGCTATCATTCAACCGGGCTCCACTCGACGCCAACTTTACCTCAATGGAAACCGCTGCTCAGGTCCGTCGCCGCTGTGTTTCGGAGACACAATTCAGATGGGCGAACAAGCCTTTGCTTTTATCTCTCTGATCCCCACTGCGCGCGAAGAGCAAATCAAAATCACCCTGCTCGAACGTGTTCGCGACTTCAACAGTTTGACACTCGCATGGCTGATTGAAATCAAGGGCGAGCGCGAAGGACGGGATTTTCGGCTTTTTCATGGCGAAAACAGAATAGGATCACTTGCAGGAGCCGAGGTCTGTCTTGCTGACAGTTCAATTAAACAACGACAGTGTGTCATCACACGCCATGTTCACAATTGGACTGCGGTGCCGCATTCCGTGACCGATCCCTTGTACGTGAATGGCGAACGGACAACCGGAACAGGCATACAAAATGGAGATCTGATTGGAATCGAGGGATATGAGTTCCTGTTTCGAAGCATGACGGTGGACTCTTTGCCATGAATTATCTTCAACTCTTCTCTTTCACTACAGTTCTTCTCACCCTCCATACCCCACTGAATGCGACTGCATTTGCAACAGAACCCAAGCGCACACTCGAAATCAGGCATTTCGACTGGGAGGGAGAAAACCATCTCCGACTGAGCGTGGCAGCTTCAGAAGTGGACGGGACTTCCGCCAAGTATCCCATCAAAACACTCGACAGCAGTTCTTTTCAAATTCGAATCAACGGAAGTGCCATTTCAGAAAAAAGCCTCGCCGTCTCAACCTTTGACGCGACCCGACGTCTCAACAGCAGAGCCTTGGTCTGGGTCTATGATGCTACGGCTGTCAAGACAATCAGAGGACTTACGGGTTCCCTGCGCACCCTCGCAGCGCAATCCTTTCCTGAATTTCAAGCAGACTATCTCGCCATGATTGGAGTCGCTGGCGGCAAGAGTATCGAACGTGCCAACTCCGATCCCAGTCAGCCGAATCCTCCGCTTTCCATCCAACGTCTGCTCACAGGACAGCTTGTGAATTTGAAATCTGAATCCGTTTCAACAGCGCATCCTCTTTGCGCGGCTGCGAATAAATTCAAACAGTGGGAAAAGAGAGGCCTGAAACGTGGCGATCAAAACGCACTCATATTGATGGGCGGCGCGGGGGCAGTCCCACCTCAGGAAAAACTCAAAGTCGCGGAATGCGAACGCACTTTGGACTCCATGCATGTGAGAATTCATCAAATTGTCTTTGCCAAACCTGAGACCTTTCTGGACAGGCAATGGGTACCGGAAAGAAAGAACTCTGCTTCAGAATCCAACTTCCGCGTGATCGAATTGGCGGGTGCCTCGCGCGCCCTGCAAGCTGTCAGATCGAGTCTCGATTCCGAATATCAGTTGAACTTTCAGGTCCCTGATGATCTGAGTGCTTCAGAAAATGAAATGAATATCATCGCCACCTACCATGAAAAAACCTTTCAATCTGAGACTGTCAAACTTTCTCCCCGCCCCAACTCCGACAAGGCAAATCCGAATTCTTCGATGGCAATCCGACAGCCGGAAGCTCAAACGCCGCAACGTTTTATTGTGTTGAATCACGCAGAGAGTCTTGCCTACGAAGCGTGGCTCGAATGGTTGGCCACTGCAGTCATGATTGGTTTCACGGCGACATTTCTCCACATCAGACGCATGCATGGCGGACACATCACAATCTCTGAATTGTCCGAAGGAAATGAGGGCGGCGGAGGGCCGGTCCTCGTGGTGCTGACGGGACGACACAAAGGGAGAGAATACCGCATCAACCGCTCCTCCACTTGGATTGGCTGTGGCTGGAATTGCGACATCCGTCTGATGACGAGGGAAATGAAGCGACGGCATGGACGCCTCGAAATTCAAGGCGACAAAGCCATTCTGCACGATTTCTCCGGTGGAAATATTTCTGTCAACGGGAGAGCACTCCATGCGATCCGCGCCCTCGGACATGGTTCCGTGATTCGCATCGGTGAGCTTCAGCTCCTTTTCCAGTGTGGTGAGTCATGACAACAAATCAACCTTATCTTCTCAGATTCACTTGTGGCCCGATGACCAAAAGGCAATTCACACTTTTACCAGGTGAATCCTATGTGATCGGTTGCCAAACCGAGTCCGACATTCGCGTCGACGGCGATCCGACGGTCAGCCGCAGACATGCGTGTATTCGCCTTTCTCCCAAGGGATTTCTTGAAGTCATTGATCTCGGAAGTACGAACGGAACCTTCATCGGGAAGAAGAGAATCAAGCAGGAAGGCCGCCTCAAAACGGGCGTTCCCCTCCAAATCGGAGTCAACACCCAATGCGTTCTTCAACCTTGGAATGCCATCGATTCCAGTTTGCCGCCCAGCTTGGCGCGCGGATTCGATCTCATTCCATATGAAGAACAACAGAGCTTGAAACCCGTCGCCATGACGGCACCACTGTGGTTCACCGTGGCCGGTTTTTGCGTCGGCGGCATCGGCTTTGGCCTTTGGCAAATCAGCGACATTCAAACCAACGTGCTGGCACGAACCCTTCCCGCTTCCAAACTCGAGAGCCCTTCCCCTGTGCCTTTCGATTCCTCAACTTTTGCGCGACTTCAGAGTTCCGTCTCTGATGCGTCTGATCTGAATGCCGACACAAAAAACCTCGAAGTCCCGTTGTTGGCGAACAATTTTGTTTGGGATGAAATCGTCAATATCTCGCAGCGCTTCGGTGAAGTACCGCCGAGTGCCATGGACCCTGAGTTTGTCAAACAAGTGGAAGACTGGATTCAGTTTTACACAAAGAACAACCGCCATGTTGAACTCCTCAAACGGCGTGATGCCGTGTGGAACCGAATCCAGCAGATTCTTCAATCGCACGGGCTGCCATCAGAGTTAGGCTACATTGCTTGGGTGGAGTCTGCTTTTGATCCCAAAGCTACGAGCCACGCGGGTGCCGTTGGCATCTGGCAGTTCATTTCAAGCACCGCTTCGGAATACGGGCTGAACCCGATGAGCGGCGATGCGCAAGACCAACGGCGGCAATTGGAGCCCAGCACGCATGCCGCAGCACGCTATCTGAATTCGCTTCTCCATCAGTTTGGCAACCGTCATTATCTGTTGGCGTTGGCCGCCTACAATGTTGGTCAGAATAAAGTCAAACGACACGAAATCGGTGAAAGTATCCGAAATTCGCGCCAAGTGGATTTTTGGAATCTGAAGGACAAGTTGCCGAAAGAGACTCAGGACTATGTGCCCAAAGTCTTGGCTGCCATCATCATAGGACGCAATCCGGACTTCTGGTGAGTTGAGCCCGGATTGCGTGCCTCAAGATTTCAGCATCAGTCTGCTGGGAACAGCATGTCCTGATAGGTGGGGAATGGCCAACGGGCTGCAGGGACAATGGCTTCAAGCTGATCGGCCGCGCTACGCAACTCCTCGAGTTTAGGCAACAGTTGTGCGGCGATTTCCTTCGCCGTCTTCGGCAACTGATCGTGCTCAAGAGCATCACCCGACGTCACTTTATCCAGCGACACTTTGAGCGATGACAATGCCGTTTCAAACCTGACAGTCAGCTGACCCAGTTCACCCGCCATTTTCTGCGCAGGTGCAGACACATGGAGTCGGGCTGATGCTTCAGCCAGCGAGAGAATTTCGCCCAAGTAAGAGAGTGAGGCAGGGAGAATTCCAGACTGAGCCATTTCGATTGCGGCATTGACTTCAATCAGACGTTGCTTGATGTAGCGCTCCCACTGAATCGCAGAGCGGCTTTCAAGGTCCGTCTGGTTGAGTGTTCCTGTTTCCACAAGGAAAGCTGTTTTGCTCTTGTCAGTCCAAACACCCAATGCTGCAGGTGTGTCGGGCAAATTGCCCAAACCGCGTCGAGCTGCTTCATCACGCCATTCATTCGAGTAACCATTGCCTTCAAAACGGATGTTTCGAGTGGCACGAATCACGTCGCGAAGCACTTCAAAGACTGCCTCTGGACTGACAACTCCGCTCTTCGCACGCGCTGCCAGTTTAGCGTTGACTTTGTTCAAGCCCGAAGTCACTGCAGCATTGAGAATCGCAGTCGGGAAACTGATGGGTGCACTTGAACCCACTGCTCGGAATTCAAATTTGTTGCCTGTAAATGCAAACGGAGACGTACGGTTGCGGTCCGTGTTGTCGAGGGCCACATGTTGCAGGTGGCTCACGCCCAAATCAAGCATCGCCTTCTCGGCAGACACATTGTCAGCTTTACCAGCTTCAATTGCATTGAGGATCTTGTCGAGCGTGTCGCCAAGGAAGCAACTGATGATGGCAGGAGGAGCTTCATTTGCACCCAGTCGGTGATCGTTTCCAGTCGAAGCCACTGACGCACGCAATACGTCAGCATGATCATAAATTCCTTGCATCACACCGCAGAGGAAAGTGAGAAACACAAGATTCTGATGAGGCGTGCTGCCGGGTTCCAGAAGGTTGCGTCCGGTGGAATCAGACATCGACCAGTTCACATGCTTTCCACTTCCATTCACACCTGCAAACGGCTTCTCGTGCAAAAGAACGCTGAAGTTGTGACGTGCGCCCACAGTGCGCAATACTTTCATCAAAAGCTGGTTGTGGTCGGCCGCAATGTTTGAACCTTCGAAAATGGGAGCCACTTCGAACTGACCTGGGGCCACTTCGTTGTGCCGTGTCTTGATGGGCACACCAACTTTATAAAGCTCAATCTCGAGCTCATTGATAAAGGCATGAACGCGGGTGGGAATATGACCGAAGTAGTGATCTTCGAGTTCCTGACCCTTGGCGGGACGCTTCCCGAAAACAGTCCGTCCGCTCAGTCGCAAGTCTGGGCGAGCCATGGCCTGATCGCGCGCTACAACGAAGAATTCCTGTTCAGCACCCACCGTGGTGATCACGCTGGTCACGTTCTTTTCACCCAACAAGGACAGAGTTTTTACCGCTTCCTTGTTCAGCGATTCATTGGAGCGAAGCAAAGGAGTTTTGAAGTCCAAAGCATCGCCGTGATAGCTAATAAAGACTGATGGAATGTAAAGGGTGCGACCATTTTCGGTTTCCATCATGAACATCGGGCTGCTGGGGTCCCAGCTGGTATAACCACGGGCTTCAAACGTCGAGCGCATTCCGCCTGAGGGAAAGCTGGAGGCATCAGGTTCGCTCTGGAGCAGTTCTTTGCCGGTGAATCGTTCGATGGGGTGGCCATTTTTATCGAGCCAGAGAAACGCGTCGTGTTTTTCAGCAGTGGTTCCCGTTTGCGGCTGGAACCAGTGACAGTAGTGAGTTGCACCCTTTTCGATGGACCATTCACGCGCCGCCGAAGCCACTCTTTCTGCAAGTGTGGCATCAATCTTTCCACCGAGCTTCATCACCTTGCTCATCGTGTCGAGGTCGTGTGAACTCAACTTTTTCGCCATGGCACGCAGGTCGAACACGTTTGCACCATAGAAATCCGGAACACGGGCAAGCGTTCCGTCCACATTGCGCGGACGTTCAATCGTGCGGACGGCAGGAACGTGAAATGCAGACTTACCAGGAGCCATAAAACGATACCTCCAACGGGAAAACCCAGGTTGTAAAAAGCTGCTGACTCAACTCTCTCTGAACTGAGTTTCCAAATAACATAGGGCCTGCTCAAGACAAGCAACTCAACCCCATTTTCAATCGGAATGTGCTGTTTTTGCGGTTTTCGGAACTTCAGCCTTCGTCGCCGACCCTTGCCCAGCGTAACGAACGAACGAGAAAATTGTGTCCTGGTGACACAATGGTGTTGAGAAGACCAAACGCGAGGGGCCATTGGAGCATTTCACCCAATCCAATTTTGAACGCTCGGCCCAGCGGTGATGGCGTCGATGCCAGACGCACATTCGCAATGGCGCGGCCCACAGAGGCGGCAAGAAAAAAGCCCGCAACGGCTTGGATTGCAAAGAGCAGGAAAGAGCCCAAGGCGAGGGTTTGTCCGAGCAGCAAAAGCCAACCCAAAGCACCTCCTTGAAGACCCTCAGTTGCAAAATGAGCCTTCAAAAAGGGGATTTTTTGGGTCAATAGATTCATGAAAGGAACACTTGCAGAAAGCGCAAATGCCAAAATCAAACAGGCCAAAACAATCAACGCATCAAAGAACCAAGCGGTCAGTCCTTGCATCGCAGTGGGGGCAGCCATCCGCTTTGCACTGACAATGAAAGATTTGATCGACGGAACAGTTGCCGCACCCGGAGCTGAGACAGGCACAGGAGCGGAGGAGAATGTGTTGCTTCTCGTTCCTGAGGGCATCTTGCCGGCCGCGTCACGGCGCACCCGCTGATTGAGCAATTCACGTTGCTGCGAGCGGCTGTCCTGCAAATCTTCTTCGTCTTGATGCCGGACGTTCTCCATCTCAGGGACGTAAGTCTTTTCCTCGGTGAATTGCAGCCCCTGACCGTGCGGCCCTAAAACAGGACGCTGGCTTTGAGGTGAGCGCGACGTGTTCTGTACGCGCTGAGAGGCCTGACGTGCCACAATCAGAGCACGCTCACGGATTTCGCCCGCACCAAATCCCATCCCGCCATGCAGTGGTTGCAGGCGCGAAGTCAGGCGGCGGCGCACGGGCGAAGCGTTCGAAAATCCGCCCTTGTTTTTGTCTTTGCCTGAACCTTTGTCCGTCGGGTACATCATACGGCCTCCTGCAAAAACAAACTGAGCACGACATCACGAATGGACTGGCTCGACAGACTGCCATAACGCGTCTTCCATTCGGATTGGGGAAAAATAGCTTTGGCCATGGTCCTATGACCACCTCCCAATCCCCAACCATTGATCACACGCTTCACAACATCACCCGCGTTTTTCACGTAACCCACGTTTCTCACGCTCATCACCACATTGCCGTCGAAAAGTCCTGCACAGACAACCCATTCCACGTCTTCAAATTGAAGCAGGAAATCGGCAACTTGCGGAATCAAATCTTCTCTCTCCACCTGCCCCAGACAGCTCACAACGACGCCCGACTCGCACACCATCTGCCTCAAGGCATCAGCCAGCACAGGCGCAAATCGCATGGGCAGCTCCGGCTTTTCGATCCGGCGCAACAAGTTGTAGTTGATGCTCGGATACAGAGAAACAAAAGCGTCGAGATCGGCATCTATCACTTCACGGTTCAGGAGGAGTGTGTCAGCCTTTATGCCATACAACAAGGCAGTTGCAAGTCGCTGGCCAATCGAGCACGCCGCTGCGCGCAAATACTCTGTGAGAATTGTGGAGGTTGCGCCGTACTGATGGCGAATATCGACAAACGGAATGTTTTCATAGGAACCATGATTCGAGGGGTGGTGGTCGATGACGGCATCCACCCTCTCCAATGGAAAGCCAAAGTGCGAGGGTTGCGTGTCGAGCATGGCGACACGATCAAATTCGGCCAGCTCTTTGGGAGTAATAGTTAAGACCTCAATATCCAACAGCCGCATCATGGCCAAATTCTCTGGCCTTGTGACCTTTCCGAAGCTCACAATGGGGGTTGAAACTTTGTTTCTGCCCAGAATGGTTCTGAGAGCCAGTGCTGAGGCAAGCCCATCGGGGTCAGGGTCTGGCTGAACAAGCAGGGCAATGCGGTCCCCCTCGCCCAAGATGGAGCGCACAGCCTTCACCAAGTGAGTCGTTTGAATGTGGCGCAACTCAGCACCGACGGGGCGGCTCAACAGCTCCGCCCAAGTCAGGATGAGTTCACGGCCGCCCGCCAGTTTCCGAGGGCTCTCCTCCGGATGACCATGCTTCAGAGAGAGGATGATGGCTCCGGGGAGCTCGTCGAGAATGTGCCGCCGCGCCATCCGATGTTCATCCGAGTCGCGGAACGCCAAGACAACGCAAATCGGGTCGAAGTCCGTCCATTGCTTATAGAAGGCCGGTTTGCCCAAATCGCCTTTCGCGAGCAAGGCGCTCCCACCGATGGCTTCGCAGGCTTCAGTAATTTCGTCTTGGAGTGTCGAGGACTTGGATGGACACCACACACGGACAAGCATGCCGCGCGGCTGAACATGCACAAGCGTGGAGACAAGCTCAGCATCGTCTGTCAATACCAAAAAAAGACTGGAATCTGATTCCATTGTCGTTTTGCCCTTTAAAGACAACAAGTGGTTCGCTTCCAAGGCTACCACAAAGGTGTTGAACCCGACAGCCACCTGCGGTACCACAGCGCCTCCGGCAAATTCCTCCCACAGGGAGCCGGCTCTATTCACTTTTTTCTTTGGGACCGCAGAGATGTCGCAAATTCTTGGTTTCAACAACCTGACAAAAGCCCTGAGTTTCAATCTGTACGATTTTGCAGTCGCGACCAACGAAGAGGAACGCGCGTCCTACATCCGCTACGTTGATGAGCGCTACAGCGCAAAACAAATTGAATCCATGCTGGTCCGGATTGCAGAAATCATGGATGCGACCGTGCTGAATGTTTCCAGCAAAGATTTTGACCCGTGGGGAGCGAGCGTCGTCTTGTTGATGAGCGATGCCAAAGCAGGCGAACATGCGAATCTCATGGCGCAAAGCACTGTGAGCATCCATCTCGACAAAAGCCACATTTGTGCCCACACCTATCCGGACAGCCTTGACCCAAATGGAATCTGTTCATTTCGGGTCGATATCGACATTGCGACCTGCGGTAGCATCAGTCCGCTCTTTGCTCTGGACTTCATGTTCAAGGCTTTTGAAAGCGATGTTGTTGTCTGTGACTACGTTGTGCGCGGTTTCACCCGTTCAAAAGACGGCGGAAAAATGTACATGGATCATGACATCTCTTCGATCCGTGATTTCATTTCCCCCAACATTCTTAAACAATACATGACAACCGACGAAAACAACACGTCAGCACTGACGTTCCAAACCAAATTTGTCAGAAGCGAACTCGACGAAACAAGCTACTTCCGCAATCCCTATCAGGTGCCGGCCGAAGTGCGCGCACAAAAGATGGCTCTGATT
>JBEGJP010000090.1:0-11452 GCA_041184525.1 Pseudomonadota bacterium
TGCCCCCGCTTATGACTTGGCCAACGACGCGATGACTTTCGGGTTGCATCGTCTGTGGAGGACAGCGCTCTGTAAATCGGCAGCACACCTCGTGCCTACGCGCGGCCGATTGCTGGATGTCGCCACCGGAACAGGGGATGTGATTTTGGGCCTCCTCAAGATCCGAGGCGATATTCACATCACAGGAGTCGATCCGTCGGAAGGCATGCTGCAGGTGGCACGCGAAAAACTGCAAAAGAAAGCGTCGCTCTTTGCCAACAATGTGGATGTGGCACAGGGCGATGCGCGGAGCCTGCCCTTCCCCGACAACACGTTCGACGTAGTGACCATCTCGTGGGGTATTCGAAACGTTCAACCTTTTCAGGGCGGACTGAAGGAAATTCTTCGCGTCCTGAAGCCGGGCGGTTCTATCGTCGTACTGGAAAGCGGCAAGCCGGAATTGAAACCGATCGGCGCCGCCTACAAACTTTATGCGCGCCTGCTCCCCTACATCGGCGGGAAAATCTCAGGCTTCATGCCGGCGTACCGTTATTACACTGAAACGGTCGAGTCATTTCCGGCTGGCGCGCAATTTGTTGCTGAATTGTTCGATGCCGGATTCGTACAGGGGCAGTACAAAACTCTCGGCGGAAGCATTGTGTATCTCTATCAAGCTCAGAAACCGAAATAAGAGAGGAGCTCAAGCGCAGTTCCGTCCCAACGGAACGGAGTATCTTGAATCCTTTCAGCTGCCGCTCACAAAACGCAGAACACTGATTTCGCAACTTGTCCCCAACCGCATCGGTGGGCCCCAAAAGCCTGTGCCCTCACTCACGTACAATTTCGTGCGGCTCTTGTGGATGGTGTAAAGCCCTGTGTTGTAGGTTTGGTCTTTGTACACAAAAAAATGCAACGGCCAGAATTGGCCGCCGTGCGTGTGTCCTGAAACTTGCGCGTCGATCCACGGGAATGCTGCGATGCAGCGGGCATCTTTCGGTTGGTGCGCGAGCAGAATGTTCAGGCACTGCGAGCGATCGTTCTCTGAGAGCTGACCAACCGCATCGGCCAAGCGCGTGTCTTTTTTAGCCAGACCACTCTTTTGCCGCAACCACGATCTGTCTTCAATCCCGATGATGTTGATCCCGAATTCACCGATGCGCAAAGTTTGAGTCGCGTTGGAAAGGACATTCCAACCCAATTCATTTTTACAGAATTCGCGCCATTGCTTCGGATTGCTGTAAAATTCATGGTTGCCTGTGACATAGTAGACACCGTGGGTTGCTTGCAGTCTTGCCAACGGCAGCACAGCTGAACGCAACTGCTTGACCGTTCCATCCACAAGATCGCCGGTCACGAAAATGAAATCCGGTTTGAGATCATTGACGGTCGCAGCGAGACGCTTCATGCGTTCCCCGCCGACCAAGCCGGCGACATGCACATCAGAGAGCACCACGGCGGTCAGATTTTCAATGTCGCGAGGTATTTTCTTGTCGACAGGAATCACCTGATAACGCAGCTTCTCAGGTCGCAAGACTTTCCCGATAGAACGCCACGCCAACACGGACGAAACGCCAAGGACAAAAACGGAAAGCGCAGATTGGGAATGGCCCGTGAAGTGGAGCAGTGCGCTCACCGGAAGCGTGACGATACACACCAGCATGAGCAAATAAGCAAACCCCATCCAAGTGAACATAAGGACTTCAAGTATGCTGCGCAGTTTTCTCGGCACAGCGCGCGCAATGGGAAATCCCACAATGGTCATGAGCCACAGGGCACCCACCGATGCCACGCCCACAAGACGGTCATCCGTTCCCAGAAACGGTTCCACAAGCCTTTGGAAGAGGTACAAATGCACCAATGATGTGATTCCAAAAAAAACAAGAACTGCAAGAAAAAGTCGAAAGATCATTCGATACCTCAGAGAAACCGCTGGTACACAACCTTGAGAGGCGATTTCTGGGAATCAGGGGTTGTGGATGCCGGTGCAGACGAATCCGGAGCTGGCGCAGAATCCGGATTGGATTGTGCTGGGGGCGTCGCTGCAGCTGCTTTTTTGTCTTTTCTCAGGTTATCTACTGCCGCAGCATTCTTCTCGAGAATCATTTGATACGTCCGTTCGACCTTGCCGGAAACTCCGCGCACGTTGACCCGATACAGCTGAGTTTTCCAATTGAACATCCGAGAGCGGATTTCGCGGGTCATGCGATCTTGGGTTGTAATGAGGTCGTCGAGCTCCTGCGGTTTGCTGACCACGGCACCATCCGCTCGTTTGTCTTCAATACGATCGACGATGGTGTCTTCGATATCCCTCCCCGGCGGAGTGAGCAGCGATGCAATGAATTCAATTTTTGCGACGTTGAAATCAATCAGCTTGCTGTCCTTCGGAGCGAGCGGCCAGATGGTCAGGTACGGAGTAAAAACGTTGTAAATTTCGTCGTCATTGAATCCGGGGATCATGCGCAGCTCTTCAAGAGACTCCAACGCACCGTTCTTCGGACGACCGGGAACCCGACCCGGCCCGTCGCCGTATTGTGACATTTCATCGGAGGAGTCGGCCGAATCAATTTTGTCACGATCAATGTAATCTTTGATGTTTGCAGCCAGACGTCGCGGCGGAAAGCCCTTTTCCTCGAGCCACTTGCTCTCGCGTGCAGTCGAAAACATCCGCTGCAATGATTCAAAAGCGACGTCACCGGCAGGCTGGTAGGTGAAGAGGTTGAGATTGAATTTGGCGCTTTCATTGGACACATCCAAAACAAAATAACCTTGGATGTTGCGCAGCGCCTCCACAAGCCCTTCATCGAGACTCGCACTGATATTGACCTTGGAGAGGTCGCTGATCTCATTGAGCCCCTGAGAGCCGATTGGAAAACCGTTGAGCAGCTCTGACAAATTCTTTCCACCCAATTGACTTTTGACCATCGCGGGAACGGCAGACAATTGCGAGGCTACTGCGGCGGGCAGGTTTTTGTTTTCACCCACATCGTTCACTTGCGCTTCAAGTGAAATCAAAAACAACGCAAACTGAGCTCCCGTCAGAGCTGCTGCCTCAGCGCGCATTCTGTCTTGTTCGCCGAGTGAACTCTTAATGCTGATCTGCGCCTGAAAAAACACTTCCCCCATCACGGCCAAGATGACACCCACCAAAGAGAGGACAAAAATGAGTGCCAGTCCTTTCTGGGAGGCCTTACGCTGTTCGCCGGTGCGACGAGGAAAGAGACGTTTCCATAGGGCTTGAGCCTGTTTCTTCATCGACATCATTGCACCCACCCCGGCTCCGACTTTCCTTCCTTGAGATCAGGCTGCCCGACGCTGTACATCAGATAAACAATCGTGCTGAGCGAAAGTGAAGGACGTTCGCTTGAGGCGCCCGACAGATTCTCAGCGCGTGCCTGTTGCACCGTCGCGTCTTCCGGCAAAAAAACCGACAGTTCGACTTTCACCATTTTTGGAAGCTTTTTTCCAAAATCGCTTTTCTCTGTATTCCATTCAGGCAGAAAATCCTGACCATTCCATGCCGAAAACTTGAGTTCCTTGAGATCGCTGACGAGAACCTGAGAGTTGCCTGCAAGAACGGCGTCATCTGAGATTTTTTTTATTCCGGTATCAACAATACGAACCAACTGTTTTGCCGACGAGCCGGATTCAGAAGACTTGCAGACCGTCGAAGTTGCCGAGCTGTCCGGACACACGACATATTGGGCATAAGCCAAGTTCGATTCCGCACGGTTGGCTGTGAGCGACTGGTTGGACTGGATCATCATTAAAAGACGCGGACTGTTGTTGAGAACAAACATCGGTCGGCCAATGAGATCGCTATTGGAGCGGGCCACTTGCTCCTCGTTGCCGGTCAAGAGATAGGCATGGCGGAGGTCGTCAGACAACCTCATCATGGCGGCATGTGCCGCATGGATGGATTCATTTGAACGCTGCAGTCTGTTGCGTGTGTCGACCTGATTGCTCAGTGCATTGATCGCATACACCGCAAGTGACGCAATGATGCCAATCGAGAGGAGGACCTCAATGAGCGTAAAGCCACGTTGGGAATGTGAGCCCACTTTTCTTTGTTCGGTCGTTTTCATTCTGTCAGCCCCGGAATTCCGATGTGCACAGCTTTGCGATCGATCAGCAGAAGGCCCAGATCCATGGAGCGATCTGTTTGTCCGTCATTCCAATGTGCCGAAAGCGAAATGCTGCGATAAATGTCGCTGGGCAATTGAGAATCAAGCATCTCACCGAACTGCTTGAATTGCTCTTTGTTGTCGCCGCCGTCAGCGCCACCGGACAGACTTTGCCCCAAACTCATCGAAGCGAGAAGGAACTTGGATGCCTTGATGAGTGACTGCTTGTTTTTGTACTCGAAGCGCAACGCCTCATCGCTGTCTTTGCCGAACTTGAGCGGAGGAGGCTGAGAGGCCTCGGTTGGCAACGCCTTCACTCCTTTGAGGTCGACAATATATTCAATTTGCGATGCCAAAGAACGCAAGGCCCACGTGGCTTGGATGTTCGCTTTGGTGTTCTTGGCCACCGCCAATGCACTGGCCTGCACACCCACGATTTGCGAAAAAACCATGACCAGAATGCCGATGGCCAACAATGATTCGAGAAGAGTGAAGCCGGCCGAGCGGTTCCGCTCAATTGGTTTGGAGGAAATCAGCTTCCTGAAGTCCTTCGAGAATAGAGCTCTGCCCCGTAAGTGCGTCCAGTACAACGGTGTTGCGTGGGCTCTTCTCATCCAGCCCGCCACCTTCCGGAGCCTGTGAGGCCAGTTGAATTTGCGCACGAATGGCTTCTCCCCATGGGTAAAAATAGACGAACGCATTTTCAGCTTCACGTCGCTCACTGTAATGCATGGGCTTGTCCATTCCGTCAGTGGCAACACTCCAAAAGAGTAAACCAGCCGGAAGCGTTCGTCGTGTCAGAATCGCATCTTCCACCTCGCCCCACTTCGTTTGCCTCAGAACGCCCCGCTGGACGACAAGAATGGAACGGACAGCGTAGGAACGATCCTCGTTGCCGCCTGCGGCTTTGCGCACTTCTGTTGCTGCCTTTTCAAGGTCTTCAAGAAGCCGCGCGCGGCTGTCCTCCGCACGCTGTTCGGCTGAGGATTTCTCCACGGTTTGGATGGACGGACGGCCTGTGAATCCCGTCGGTGCTGCCTCAACCCAATACTCACCCGACCTCAGATTCAGAACCAGCCGGTGGACACGGCCTGTGAGGACGGCCTGATCGTAGGTGGAGCGCAATGAGCCTGTGAGCTCACGCAGTGCCATTGCCATGCGTGAGTCGATGGTCAAACCGATGTTAGGAAGAATCAGGGCTGCTATTGCACCAAAGAGAGCAAGGACAAGGATTGTTTCGAGGAGTGTGAAACCCGCGTTCGGGAACTTTTGCCGAATTTTGATGTTCTCAACAGCCGGCCTCAAGACTCACACTCCTTCCACTCAGACTCAGAGAGCGGCGAGCCTCAAGGATTCGCCTGTCCGGCCGCCCCACCCTGCGCGCCACCAGCACCGGCTGCCGGTGCCGAATTGTCGAGCTGACGGCCATTCAAGAAGGAAACGTCATCTTCTGTTCCGGCCTGACGATCCGGACCTGCAGAGACCAACTTGTTGCCCTTGCCGGTGAGCTCGTACTCAAAGGGCGTGCTCCACGCGTCTTTGATGTCTTCTTCAACCGTGAAATAGGGACCGCCCCACTTCGCACTTCCGCCGGGGTTTGTCATGAGAGCCTGCAAGCCTTCCGCTGTGGAGGGAAAAACACCCACGTCCGATTGATATTGCAAAAGCTTGGCTTGAATGCTCGCTGCCTTCACGCCGGTTTCCTTGATTTTTGCTTTCTCGCCGCTCGTCCCGATGTTCGAGAAGATCGCTGCCATCAGTGCGCCCACAATCCCCAACACAATGATGATTTCAAGAAGCGTGAAACCAGCTTGAGATGCTGACGAACACACAGTCGCCGGCTGTGTTTTCTTGAGAAGAAGATCACGAACCCTTTTCAACATGAATCACCTCATTGCAAAGAAAAGTTTCACTTCAAGTTGTTCATCGCCTGCATCATCGGACTCAGAACCGACAACACCACCAACAACACAATGCCTGCAATCATGATGGTCATCAATGGGTTGATCAGCTTTGTTGTCGCCTCAATTTTGTAATCGACTTCATCGTCATAGGCTTCTGCAATATTGGTCAGCATTTCCTCAAGTCGGCCGGTTTTCTCGCCGGTGCGCAACATATGAACGACCATCCCCGGAAACCGGTTCGTCTTTTCGATTGCTGCCGCAAGTTTCTCGCCGTCCTGAACGCGCTTGACCGATTCATCAATCGCCTCTTCCAAAACAGCATTGCCCACCACATTCCGAGTGAGTTGGAGACCTTCCACAATACGCACGCCGGAGGAAAGAACGGTCGAGAGAGTTTTTGAAAAACGCGACACGGCCACCCGCTGGATGAGCGGGCCGAACACGGGGAGATTGTAGCTGAAGTGATCGAACTGGCGCCGCCCCTGAGGTGTAGCCTTCCAGCGAAGAAAGGCGAGCAGGCTCACTACCAAGGCTAGAACAACCATCCACCAGCGGTCCTGCAGCCAAGCAGAAATATTGTTCAGCATCACTGTATACCAAGGGAGAGTGACATTCAGGGACGAGAAGGCTTTGGAAATTTTGGGCAGCACGTTCACAAAGAGAAAAAGTGTCACACCGATGGCAACCACAATCATGATGGCCGGAGTGATCATCGCTCCGACAACCTTCCGTTTGATGGCGATCTGCCAGCTTGTGAACTCAGACAAACGGCGCAGCACCACGGGCAAAGCACCCGATTTTTCCGCTGCAGCAATCATATTGACGTACACACTCGGAAAAATATCGGGAAATTCTTTGTGCGCCTCTGACAGCGAACGTCCCTCAGAGACCGAATCTCTCAATTTCGAGTACACGATGCGGAGCTTCGGGTTTTCAACCTGCTCGGACACTGACCTCAGTGCTTCGGACACATCGATGGCGGCTTTGGTCAGAATTGCGAACTGTTTGGTCGCCAAGGCCAAGTCTTCGGGTGTGACTGCCCGCTCGTTGAGGCGTTCCCACAAACTCTGCTGGCCCGAAGGCGAGCTGGCACCCAAGGCCTGTATCTTGATGTCTATGACCAAGATGTTCTGCTTGCGCAATTTCAATTTGGCGTCTTTGAGCGACTCGGCATCGACGGTGGACTTCACCCGCTTTCCGGTTTGTGCATTTTGCCCCGTGTAACTGAAAACCGGCATTTTTTTTACCTCACGTTCGCATCACAGGCAGAACACCCAAAGTCACTCATCCACCTGCGTGCCCAACGCCTCTTCGAGAGTCGTTTCGCCACTCAGAAAACGCTCCGTGGCCGAGTCGCGCAGCGTCGACATTCCCCGCGAAGTCGCAAGTTTCATCAGAGCGGCACCGTCGACACTCTTGATGACCTGCTGGCGGATGGTGTCGTCGAACACAAGGATCTCATAGATTCCTGCGCGTCCCAGATAGCCACGGTTTCTGCAGGAAGAACAGCCATTGGCACGGGCACGGTACAACTTCTTGCCCGCAACTTTTTCTGGAGTCAGGTTCAGGAGCGAAAGCTCTTCCGGTGTGTATGTCGTCAATTCGCGGCAGGTGGCACAGACTTTGCGGATCAGGCGGACTGCGAGAACGCCCAGCACCGTGGTTGTGATCTGGAAGGGCTCAACGCCCAAGTCAGCAAGGCGCGTCACACTGGCTGCCGTGTTGTTGGTGTGGAGTGTGCTCAACACCAAGTGCCCCGTCATTGCCGCATTCACAGCAATCTGGGCCGTTTCAGAGTCGCGAATTTCACCAATCAGAACCACATCAGGGTCCTGACGGAGAATGGAACGCAAACCTGCAGCGAAAGTCAGCCCTGCTTTGTCGTTCACTTCCACCTGCCCCACGCCGGGCAAGGTGTATTCCACAGGATCTTCCACCGTGATGATGTTCACATCCGGCTTGTTGATGTGCATCAATGAAGACATGAGGGTCGTGGTTTTACCGGAACCTGTCGGACCAGTCACCAAAACGATGCCGTGCTTGTTGGAAATGAGTTGCTCAAAAGGTTTCATCACCTTTTCGGGCAAGCTTGAGGTCAGATCGCGGACTCCCGCACTTTTGTCGAGGATACGCATCACAATCCGCTCGCCGAATTTCGTCGGCAAGGAACTCAAGCGGACGTCGCAGTCACGACCGCCCACACGCAGAGAAATACGGCCGTCCTGAGGAATGCGGCTTTCCGCAATATTCAATTTGCCAAGAATCTTGATACGGGTGGTGACGTTCGCCTGATATTTCTTGGGAATCGTTCGCACCTCGCGCAGAGCCCCGTCAATGCGAAAACGCACCGACACCCGATCTTCGAAAGGCTCGATGTGAATATCCGAAGCCTTTTCACTGATGGCGCGGCGGATGATCGTACTCACTTCGCGCCGCACGGGTGCATCTTCGGTGTCGTGCAAGAGGTCCGTGGCTTCCTCAAGACCGGCAAGGTCGTCTGCCTCATCGGTCGCAAGCCCTTGCGCCGACTCGCGGGTCATGTCCTGCCGTTCAAAGACACTGTTGATGGCCGACTCAATGGTGCCTTTGGGGCACACCACGCGGAAGATGTTGCTGCCCAAGATGAGCCGCAGATCATCCACTGCCGAAATATTCAAAGGGTCGTGTACGGCCACGGTGACACCCGTGGCATCGCGGGAGATGGGCACAACCAAATTTTGAGAACAGAACGAAATGCTCAAGTCGCGCACGAGCTCGGCATCGATGTCCTGAATCGGGAGCTGATCCAAATAAGGCAGCTCGAGTTGGATGGCCAACGCTTGCAGAATGTCGGATTGCTCGACAAGTTCCGACTCAAGCAGAATGGCGCCGACCTTCTGGGTACCGCCCCGCTGCACCTGAATACGCAATGCTTCCCGCAGCTGTTCCTCAGAGATCTTCCGCGTTTCCACGAGAATTTCACCGAGAGTTCTTTGCGTGAAACGCTGCAATTGATTTTGCGTGAAATTGCCGGGACCCACCTCGCCAGGCGAGGTTTTAGCCTGCGTTTTGTCGAGCACAGCAAAAATGGGATCGGCTGATCTGACCTTGTCCTTATCCATTTGAGTCCTCACTCTCCTCCGGGGCCCGGGGGTGGTGGCGGTGGCGGCGCTGAAGACGAAGCATCCACTCCCACTCCGCCTCCGCTCGCGCCCGGCACGATGATGGGATCAGGCTCGTTGCTCGGCAACGACTTGGGATCCTCGACGCCATCCGTTTTTTCTTTGCCGGCCGGTTTTGCTTCCTTCGTTGCTTCAGGAACGGCTGCAGGCGGCACACTTGTGGCGGGTTTCGGTGGAACCTTACCTTCATCGAGAGTGCGCAAGCGCTTGAACACATCCCGCTTCTTGAAGTCATTTCCATAGAAGGCCTTCAGGAATTCGTCACGGGCCTGCACCTTCTTTTCATAAATACGACCCAGATCATCTGAAGTACGAACGACGTGCGGTGTGAGGAAAATCATCAGCGTCGTTTTGGCTTTCGTGGTCGACGAGTTGCGGAACAACCAACCGATGATGGGAATATCTCCCAAGAGTGGCACTTTGTCTTTGCCTTCGATTTCCAGATCTCTCTGCAAGCCGCTCACAACGATCGTCTGCTCGTTCTGAACCGTCACTTTTGTGTTGAACGAACGTTTGTTGGTTTGTTCAGGACGGTTGTCTGAGTTGCGACGGCCAAAGCTTTCCGCTTTGATCTGAACATCCATGCTGACAAAATCGGCTTTAGAAATCTGAGGTTTGATTTTCACGCCCAGCGTCGCATCCAAACTTTCAATCTTGGGGATGCGCGTTTTGCTGGTCGGGTCCTCTTGATACATGATAATGTTTTCGCGTTCAGTCGCTTCAAAGTTCGACTCTTCGTTATCGGCTACAAGCAAACTCGGTGTCTGAAGGACGTTGGAATTGCTATCCTGCTTCAGTGCGAAAATAAAAGCACCGGGGGAGAGCTCGATACCGCCCACGTTCACCTTTTTGCTGCTGAGAACTCCCAACAGCGCTTGCGAAGGCACAGCCTTGCTCAGCAGGTCGCTCTTCTCCGTGAAACTGGCATTGGGATTGGTGATGGAAAACGGTGCCATCCCGCCGGGCTTCCACCCCAACGGGGCATTGATCTTGCCGTTGGCTGCAGTTGCGCCTGCCAAAAAAGATGTGGAGAGCGACATCTGGTTGCCGAGGTTGACATCAATGATGTCCGTTTCGACGTAAACCTGATCACGACGTTTGTCGAGCTGCCGGATGATGGCATCCACCTCATCGAAGGTCGCCTTTGAACCCTGAATGATGAGGGAGTTTGTCGCCTTGTCGGAGGTGATTTTCACGCCTCCCAAATCAGCCGTGACGTTGCTTCCGGCAGCGGGAGCTGCACCTGTCGCATTGGCAGAAGAAGACCTTCTGCCGCGCAAACTGGCCGACCCCTGTGCCAATGATTGGAGCGTGGCTGCCAGTTTTTCGCTGTCGGCATAATCCAGCGGACGGACGTGGATTTGAGCTTGTGTGCTGCCGTCATCCAATGGTCTGTCCAAACGAGCCACGAGGCGGGCCACATCGTCGAGACCACGCGGCGGGCCAATGAGAATCAGGCTATTGGTGCGCTCGTCGATGATCACTTTTTGAAGATAAAGTGCACCTCCGCCTCCGCGCGATCCGAACACATCTTGGATTTTCTTACCGATGTCATTGGCGTCTGTGTTCTTCACAGGAAGGATTGCCACTTGAGGCTGATTCCCCTTCACGTCCAGCAGGCGGATGATCTCGAGCAATCGACGGATCTTGTGTCCGGTGTCAGACACAATCAGTGAGTTGGTCGTTTGGAAAGGAACCGGATTCGATTCACGCAGAATAGTCCGCAATTGGTTGGAGACAGTTTGCGCATCGATGTAACTCAGCGGGATGATCTGTGTGATGATCTCGTCTGTCATAGGCGCCCAGCTCGCGCCGTAAAACGTTTTGATGTTGGATGCTGTGGCCTGACGCGTCGGTACAATCTTGATCGCCTTGCCTGTGTCGACTGTCGTGTAACCGGCAACGTTCAATGCACTCAGGAAGGCCTGATAGGCTTCTTCCTTGGTCACCTGTTGAGGCGAAATGATGGCCACCTTGGCACCCGACGAGACGCCTTGGCCCAAGATAAAGTTCTTCCCTGTCCATTGGGACACTGCTTTGATGATGTCTTTGATGGGCGTGGGCTCAGGAAAGTCGATGCTCACCATGTCCTGTCCGCGCGGCACCTTCTTTGCCGGTATGGCCGATTTCGGTGGCGACGGCTGTTTCGACTTGCCACCATCTGAACTTGCACCACCGCCGCCGCTGCTTCCATTATCGAAGTCACCGGCAGGTTCGGGTGGCGGATTGTCTTCAGGCGGAGTTGTGTTTTCCTCGGGTGCAGGTGGCGGCGGAGGTGGCGGAGGCG
>JBEGJP010000091.1:0-16281 GCA_041184525.1 Pseudomonadota bacterium
ATATCTGCATCGAATTGAGCACAGCGGACATTGGTATTGGTGGCGGAGCCTTCGGTGACAGCGGAAAAATCAGTCTTGAGAGAATGACTGTGATGCAGGCGACCGATGACTCTCAGATCGCCGGAACTATTTGCCACGAGTTAGCGCATGTCGCTTTGAACCATCAGCTTGTCGTGAAGCATGTTTCTGGTCAGAAGCTCGATTTTTCAAATGGAATCGGGCCGGACAGGTATTTTGATTTTCTGCAGAAGAGCGAAACCTACCGGCGCGAAAAAGCAACGCTCGATCGTCTTGTCCAGCGTCTCGGGGCGATCGAGTCGGAGGTTGGAGAACTTGAAGGTGAAATCAAAGCTCTCGTGAAATCAGCCATCCCTGCAGAACTCCTTGTCCAAGCGAACGCGGGTCCAGAGGGCGCAAAGAAAGCCATCGAGTTCTTGAAGAGTTGCGATTCGTATGACTGCCGTCGTTTGAAGGCAAACTCCGATCGGAGTTCAAAACTCAATCTGGAAATTTTCAGATTGAAGGAGAACGAGATTCCACTTCAGCAGTACAAGATTTATAAGGTGGCGGGGGAAGCGTTGCCACAGGATGTTTTCATCACTTGGACTGAGAGGGAAGCTGATGAGGCTGGACTTGAGTTTTGTGTGCGTGCGGGATTCGATCCGCAAGGTTTTATTTCCCGCATGGAGAAGCGGCTCTGGGCATCCGATGGTCTCGACTCTCCTGCCGGTTGTCGATCGGCGCTCGAGGCTGCACTCAGCAACAGCGCGAATGCAAAAGATCCTCATGGTCGGGTGGTCGAAATTCCATTGATTGAACAAGGTCAAAGGGATCCACATCCCCAGAACTGTTGGCGAGTGTTCAATCTGCAACGTGAGTTGACGATACACTCAAACGAGTATAGCCCGTTTCTTAAAAATCTGCGCTTCGCTCTTTCGGGACAGTTGGAAAAGGCTCAATCAGAGATCAGGGCCTTGGGATACAATAAATAGAGAGATCTCACGCATGGTTTGCCTAATCTATGCCGGTGGAACCTCGTTTTTTTAGTTTAGCGAGGAGTTGGGCACGAATCCTTTGACCCAGATTCTTCTGGATGATTGAGAAAGTGCTTCGATGTTATCAGCATTAAGGTGAAAAGATGTTCATCCGTCTCGAAGTCTTCTGCACCGTTCTCTGCATCGCCTAGGATGGCGAAGAATGTACTGTACCCAGTGAATTGTACTCGAGAGTTAACTTCTTCTTCCCACTCTTTCCTCGCGATCGCTTCACTTTCTTTCTTGTCCTTTTCTTTGTTCCAGAAATTGAATTTGCAGAAGAATTTTCTCGTACCTTTGAATTTTTCGCAGTAGTTTATATTCTTCGGGCGGTAGTTAATCTTAAATTTAGTGTCGACTTCCTTCATTTTTTCCGCAAATGTATCGAGCCGAGTCCATTTCGGAAAAAGCACAGTCTTCTTGGATGAATTTGGATCTTGCAAAGCGAGGCACATGAGCAATTTGTTCGTCTCATCTTTTGCGAGAGATGAGTGCAGCTTCCTTCGCTCATAGCTGCTCGTTATGGCATTGACTTCTGAATTGTAGGAACGTTCTTTGCACCCAGCGACAAGAAGGACTGCGACAAGGAGGAAAAACTTATATTTCATAGGAGGTCCTTTCGGTTCCAGAAGTGAAATGATGTACCAGATAATGTTGCATTTCTTTCCAAGAAAAATGAAAGTCGGCGCCGTTCACAGGGCATCCACTGCATCCAAGGTGAACGTTGCGTTGAGGAACCCATCCGCATCGCAACCGGGGACGTCAGAGGTGCATTCAACCTTTGCAGTGGTGGTCTGACCGACAGTGTTTGTTCTTAGGAAGGAAGCGATTTTTGTTTTCGCCTCGTAGTTCAGAAGATCCAATGACGTATCGGTGTTTTCTTTGATTGAATAGATGCGGTGGAAACCTGTCAGATAAGAGACAGTGTCCGCTGTGGGAAGGGTTGCTGTCGAGACGCCTTGAATTGATTTCTGTGAATCGTCCGAAACGTAATAAAATTCAACGCGCAGTTGATAGGTGCCGTTGCCGTTTCCATTTTCAGGCAGGACTGCAGAATAGCTTTCCCGCATCACTTTGGCAGTTGCTGAATAGAAAACAGGTGCCACTTGGGCGCCGACGAGTGAGATGGTGTTTCCCACATTGTTTCTTCCGTCATCCGCAGTGCCGTCAACAAGCGGTGGGAAGTTGGTGGCCCCCGGTGCAACGACGCCCTGAATAAGACCCTGCGGATTGAAAGCCAGCTTCAGATTGAATTCTTTTCGTGAAGCGATGTCATCTGCCGTAATGACAAATGGCTTTTGGAACTTAAAGCCGACGTTTTCACTGTTGATGAAGACGGCCTCTTGTGCGCCAGTTGTGGTGAGCGGCGTCGTGGTGCGAACACAGGTGTAGGTCAGTTCGTTGACTTTGCATTGGCCCGCCGTTCCAGCGCGGGTGTAAAGAACAGGTTGTCCGTCCGCCGGATTCGATAGAGTGGCCTTGGCTTTCACCGGAGGTGCCCAAGAAATGAGTCCGAACGAGTACTCACGTGCATCAGCTGCTGTGATTTGCACCGATTTGTTGAGTTTTTCTCGATCCGTCGCATTCAGGATATCAATATAGCCGTCATCCGACTTGAGCGCTGCGGCAATGGATTTGCCTGTATCCATCGTATTGTTGATATCGGGTTCCGTTGAATTGTACGAGTAAAGAGTGAGGCAGCCGTCCGTTTGCGAGATGGCCGTTCCATTGAAAGTCATGCCTTTACAAATGATGATGCTCCCGATTTGAAGTTTGAGACTTTCCAGTCCTGCACCGCTTGACGCAACCGCTTTTCCACTGAAGAAATTTTCAAGACCACGAGGAGCACCGAAATTGGAAAGGGAGCTGAGGCTTACGTGTGCAAGGGTGGGCGATGTATCGGTGACCACGCCAAGAGAAAGCTTCAGTGTTCCGGTCATCGCGGCCTGATTGGGGGAAGTTGAGTCGTCCTTAGACTTGTCGCCTTTCTTGCACCCCATCCCAGTGGCAACGGCGAGGGGAAAGCCTAGGAGCGCCAGTGTCAGGATATTTCTTCTCAGTTTCATTGGTTCACCTCATCGTTTGTAAAAGGGTTGATGGACGTCGCATGCGAATTGGGCTCCCGCGGAAGGCTTTGGTCTCTTTAGTTCTAAATATCCGAAATAACTTATTTTCATAGATTCCCTCAGGCGCAGGGTAGATTGGCTTAAAATTTATCATGAATGCGCCGATCCCTCAGTGTCATTTTTGAGTTGAATGTCTGTGTGTTCCTCGGGAGGGGTCATGGGCCAGTTAGCAACGATCCTGTTTACCGCTCGCATGATCGGGCTCGTCTTTTCGTTGGTTCTCCTTTCCTGCAAACCCCCGAATGCCGGCCTTTCAGACACGGCAGCCGTGCCGGCATGCACTGTTTGGCCCAGCCATTTTATGGTGACCAAGAAGAACAGTCCTGTTTTTGAAAGTGTGGATGATCTCGAGAGCAACAAGAACGCGAAGTATGTGGGTGCCGGAACACCTGTGATCCGCGAGCTGACGATTGTGAACCAAGAAAAGAAAGCGAAGTTGATGAAAATCGTCGTTCGCGGAGGTTCACTCGCTGGCAGCGAACGTTATTGGACTCTCGCGGACAATCTGAATTTCCGCACGAAATCTGTTTGTCCTTCAAATACACCGAGAAAGTGCTCTGAAAACGCAGTTCACTTCTGTGACGGGAGCGGCTGTCGTTGCATCGATGCCGGCAATGCACCGGATGACGAAATTGGGAATGCGATCATTGATGGTGTTGTGACTCTTGGAATTGGGCCTGTGACTTTTGGTGCAAGAACGTTGATCACGAGCTTAGGCGCTATTCGAATTGTGCCTTCTGCTGTTCGCTCAGTGCCCACGCTTTTCGCAGACGGCGCGATCGATTTGACAAAGCATATTGCGAGTCCAACAACGTTGAACAGTGCAGAAGCCTTCATTGCTACGAATGGCATGGAGAGCTTCAAGTTTGCGCGTTCTTTAATCGGTAAAGGCGGATCTTTTCAAAAGATGGATCTGACAGAAGTCAGTGCCATCAATTACTACACGCGTTTGGGCTATGGAGACATCAATGAGGCGCTGCGCAAAGGGGATGCAGTGCTTTTAAAACAGCTGCAGCCTGTGATTGAGGCGGCAGCGTCCGGATTGACAAAAATGACGGATAAAATATTCACGGGTACGGTTTATCGTGGTGCCTATCTGCCTGCCAACATCTCGTCAGCATACAAGGTTGGTTCGAATATCACGGAAAAAGCATTCACAAGCACGAGCCGCTCTTTCGGAGACAAACTCTCAGGCAACGTTTTGTTTGTGATTCAATCCAAGACGGGAAAAATGATTGAGGAGCTGTCAACCTTTGCGAACGAAAAAGAGGTCCTCTTTGCGCCAGGGACTGTTTTTAAGGTGATCTCGAAGACAGTCGAAGGAAAAATCACCAAAATTCTCATGGAACAAATCTCACCCTGAAGACTCAGGGTGAGAGTGGAGGGAGTTGGCAGTCGTCATTCATTCGCTTCATAGAACTTATTGAGAGAATCTCCGTTCATCACTCGAACATGGACAAGAACATCCTCAGAAATGGCCCCATTCACAACCGCGCTTCCGACGAAGCTTTTTTGTGCGTTGCGCGACACTTTGCATTGTCCTTCATTTTTAATTTCGACGATGGGAAGAACCACAAGCGCATTGTCGGCACCCATCCGGTTTGCGACTCGGACCAACTCAAAGCATTTCCCTTCGGGAGGTTCCGGCCATCGGCCTGAGACGACAACGAGATGCAGCGCACCTTGGGACTCAGGAATGAGAACGACCTCGTCCACCGGTGCATAGAGAGCATCATCCGGTGCGGCGGAGCGGGCACGATGAACGACGAGGGGCGCCGGCTCATAAGCAAGTTTCTCTGGCAACTCTAATTTCCACGCACCCGCCGGAAGGTGACCGAGAGCGACCTTTTGCATGAAAGGAATGCTCACTTGTGCGCAAAGCTCGGATTCGTAAGCGTAGACTTCAGGTTTCAGTGATACCACGCGACTGTCGGCATTGATTGAGACATCGACGGGACCCACCTTCATGCACGAATTCGGAAAATGACCATGAAGGATCACTTCGACGTTGTCATTGTCATCGAATCCTTCGGGAATGAAGGCACGCTGCACGGGTGCGGGAGCCAGGACAGGCCTAGAGCCGGCGAGAGCTGCACTTGGTATCGCAAAGACGATCGACAGCGCAAGCGAACGCAGAGCCGATGAATTCATGTCACGTTTCATAGCACGTCTCCTTCCATGGATGAGGGCGGCAGTTGTTTCGCCTGCCGCCGAACCTTGAGCTTGTACTTATGGTTTTGTTCGCTCAGCTGGTCGGCAGCTACTTTTCCGGCAAGAGAAATGCTCTTGTAGAGGTCGTCCGACCGGATGCGGACATTGCCTTGGTGGTGGCGTCGTTCATGCCAACTGAGAAAGGCAATCCAGTCGTGACCTTCTCTGTAGAGATTCCAGTGCGCACTGAGCTGTGCATGCAAGAGTGGTTTCAAGCGGTGGTCGACTTCCCGCATGCAGGCCTCTTTGAGGGAGTCAGACAGTGCAAATCCATGGGCGTGAATAAGAACAGACATGGGTCGCTCCAATCAGATAAAAAAAGGAATCAGAAAAACCCTGAGGGAATCGATTCTTCCCTCATCGAAATCATGCTCCTTCCCTTGCCTTCCGCAATCGGCATGAAGGCGGGATAGCGGCTGCTTGACCTGGAACAAGACCAGAGTGTCCGGCGGATAAGTGCGGCTTTCCTGCGCCATTATGAAACCCACGAATGTGCCTCGCGAAATCAGTCCACTTTGTCGAACGGACAGAGGGATTCTGATTTTGTCTCCACTTGGCTTTTCAGGATGTTTTTTACCCACGAAGATCGCTTTGGCAGGGCATGACAGGGTGGAGAGTCCATTAGCCTCGGGAGTTCATGTGCGGATTCAGAACCTCACACCGGAGGAGGCCTTGGTCTCCATGCAGAGTGGCATGGAGGGCATTTCAGAAAATGAGGCGCAGCGACGGCTCAAAGAATATGGATTGAATTCAGTTCCAAAGCGGGAAAAAAAATCATGGGTATTCGTTTTTCTTGGAGAGATGACAAATTTCTTTGCTGTGATTCTCTGGATTGCTTCCCTGTTTTGCTTCGCTTCCTTCTTCCTTTTTCAACAAGCGGAGATGAAAACTCTTGGAACCGCCGTTGTCGGTGTGGTTGTGTTGAACGCCATTTTCGCATTTTGGCAATCATGGAGAGCAGAGCGCGCCATGGAGGCGCTGCTTGGTTTGCTGCCCCGATTTGCCCAAGTCCGGCGATCGAGCTCGTGGTCACGAGTTCCTGTCGAGCAGCTCGTGCCCGGAGATATCATTGAAATCAAAGAGGGTGACAACGTCGGTTCAGATCTTCGTTTGCTGACGGGAGAACACCTCCGAGTTGATACTTCGCACATCACCGGCGAGTCGCTGCCTTCGTTTCGAAGGCCTGATCCGGACAGCTCTGAGGACATTCTTTGGGCAAAGAATCTTGTTCTTGCAGGGACCAAAGTCGTTTCTGGGCATGCTTGGGGTGTTGTCTTTGCAACAGGGTTGCGCACAGAGTTTGGGAAAATTGCACAACTCACACTTGCAGAGCCACAGAAGCCATCGTTGCTCGGAGAGGAAATGAAGCGGGTCAGTCGCTGGATTGCGGCCTTCGCTTTGGCTTTGGGTGTGATGTTTTTTTTCGTTGGTTCGGCGGTTGGCTTGCCCATGTCGTCCGCGTTTTTATTCGCCATTGGACTCATTGTTGCCAACGTGCCTGAGGGCCTGATGCCCACAATCACACTTTCGCTTGCGCTCTCAGCCCAGCGCATGGCCAAGAGAAATGCGCTCGTGCGAAGCCTTGCCGTGATTGAAACTCTTGGCGCAGCAACGGTCATTTGCAGCGACAAAACGGGCACTCTCACGGCGAATCGTCTGAGAGTCAAGGAAATTGATTGGCTGCAATCGACAACATCGGCTGAAGCTTTTGCTCAGGTGACGGAACCTTCGTTGGGTCAAAGGGCACTTCTGCAATCGATTCTTTTGACTCACAGCCTGCGCACCAATCACGTTGATTCTCAAACCAATGGCGACCCTATCGAGATCGCTCTGGTGGGTTTCGCACAGACTCTTTCCGATTGGATAGAGACGCCTTTCAGGTGCGCAGAAATTCCTTTTGATGATCGGCGTCGAAGGCAGTCGGTGGTGGCCGAGGTGAACGGTACGATGTGGCTTTTCGTTAAAGGTGCGCCAGAAGTGATCGCTGGTCTTTGTCAGATGGCAGTGCAAGAGGATGGCAGCGCCCGCCCGATAGGAAACAAAAAGCAAGAGATCACAGATCGCGCGTCTGACTTTGCGCAACGGGGCCTGAAGGTTCTCGCATTCGCAAGAAAACGACTATCAGTCGAGGCTTCTTCTGCAGCTCAATCGCCATCGCGGCAACAGGGCCCTGAGGTTGTGAGTGTCAATGAAAGCGTTGAATGCCAATTGGAGTATTTGGGCCTCGTGGCACTCGAAGATCCGCTGCGAGAAGAGGTTCCTGCCGCGGTGGCACAGTGTCGCAAAGCGGGCATACGCGTGATCATGATCACGGGTGACCATCCCGAAACGGCGAGGTACATCGCCCATGAGGCGGGGATATTTTCCAGTCCTCATTCGCGCATCGTGTTGGGTTCCACCGTTGAACGATGGAGCAATACGCAGCTGCAGATGAGCTTGGAACATCCGGAGATTGCTTTTGCGCGTGTGCGGGCGAATCAAAAGCAGAGAATTGTTGAGGCTCTGAAAAGCAAGAATGAGATCGTTGCGGTGACGGGTGATGGAGTGAATGACGCCCCTGCACTGCGTGGTGCCCACATTGGAATTGCCATGGGGCAGTCGGGCACCGATGTGGCACGCGAGAGTGCTGATATTGTTTTGCTGGATGACAACTTCGCAACGATAGTTGCAGCCATCGAAGAGGGCCGTTGCACTTACAATAACATCCGCAGATTTATGACCTACATTCTTTCTTCGAATGTGCCTGAGGCCGTGCCCTATCTTCTCTTTGCCCTTCTTCCTATTCCGCTTCCCCTGACCGTTTTGCAGATTCTTGCGATCGATTTGGGTACCGATCTCATTCCAGCACTGGGACTGGGTGCTGAGCCCCCTGATTCTGCTTTGATGCAACAAAGTCCTCGCTCAGCGAAGGAGCCACTTCTCAACCGTGTTGTTCTCCTTCGCGCGTTTGTGTGGCTGGGTTTATGGGAGTCAGCGGCCGCCATGGCTTGCTTCTTCCTCGTTTTGGTTCATGGAGGATGGAGTTGGGGCGCCTCATTGGAGGCGTCGTCACCCTTAGCACGGCAGGCTTCGACAGCAACATTCACTGCCGTCATTCTCATGCAAGTGGTCAATGTCTTTTTGTGCCGAACCAATCAGGTGCAGCGGGGGAGAGGCTTTGCAGGAAACCGATTGATCCTCTGGGGAGTCGTGGGTGAACTCTTTTTCATTGGAGGGTTTCTCTTCTTCCCCGCCTTGCGGGAGGTCTTACTGACCACCCCTCTCCCAGCGAATTTCTATCCCGCGATTCTGCTCTTTATGTTCTTCTTTTACCTGTCGGACAGTCTCTTCTTTAAGCGTGCAAGCAGCCCATGAGATTCAAAACACCGGTGTTTCGGTCGGGGCTGGCTTGGGAGTCTCATAAGGTACGGCGTACTGTTCCTCTGATTCGCCACTTCCCACGAATTTGTAGGTGTAGTCCATGGTCAGTTCCTTCTGCGCAGAGGGATCTTTGTCGCTCGCGGAGCATTCCCCGTTCACGTAGCCGTAAAGGCAGATGACACCGGACGATGTCCCTGTTTCCGTTTTCGAGCTGATCCGCTTGAAGTTCTTGAGCACAGGCAGCGAACCTCCCGAGTAAAGGTTGAGAGAACCGTCGGTGTTCGCAACAATTCTCTTCAATCCAGCGAGAGGATTGAAGTTCATGTAATTGTCGGTGTCGCCTGTGTAGACGAGTGCAGTGGTGGCGCCGCGGATTCCTTGGGTGGCATCTTCCTTGACATAATAGAGCGTCAGACGGACACCGAATGCGGAATTCTGTACAGGTAAGTTTCCTGTTCTGCTGGAATCGCCCGCATAATAAAGCATGTATGTTTCTTTCATAATCGTTTCGCTGGCGCGAGCGGCCACGGGTGCGAATTCAATAAATGGGGCCGCAATTTTGTAACCGTTGGTGTTGTCGACCTGACCGTCGAGCCAATCCTGAGTGCTGGTTGAGTTCTTCCAAATACCTTGTCCCTTGATGATCCCGTTCGGGTCGTACGCAAGCACCAACTTGTAGGGAACCTTATTGGCAACATCGTCAGCTGTGATTTCAAATTTCGACTGCAGAAAGAATGTTTTTCCCCCGTTGGGCAGAAAGAACACGGCATCCTCAGCGGGCGCCGTGGTCATCTTTCCGTCAGCAACATTCTCATATGTGACTCCGAGGCCCGGCTTGCCATTGTCATGGAATGTTGTGCTCGACTTGGTGTAGATGGTTGTTCCATTGTTCATGGGCACTGCAGCCTTGATGATGAAGGAACGATAGAAATGAACAATGAGAGATTCGTACTGGCCCACGTGTTGTGAGGAGTATGTTGCGGAACTTGCCAGCTTGGCACGTGAGTCCTTGTCAAGAAAATCGATCCATCCATTGAAGCTTGCGGCGACGGGAGGCACGAAGTTGTCATACTCCGTCATGTCTTTTGTGCCTTCGTTATAAAGCGACCACGGATTTTCTTTGCAGGAATCGTCTGTTGTGCTGGCTTTACCGCACAAGGAGATGTCCGAGACTCTGAATTTTGCAGCGTAAAAACTCTCGGGTGTGGTTTGTCCAATAATTTTTGAAGGATCAATGTCCATGCGGGTGAGGTTTGCTTGTTTTCGGAGTTCAAGCAGCGCGTCGTTGAAATTGGAGGAAATACGCAGTTGTCCTGAGGCAAAGGATGTTTGCAGTGTTCCGCCGTCACCGGAACTCATATCTTTATCACTGGAGGTTGATTTCTTCTTACTGCAGGAAAGTGCAGAAAGTGTTGCAATTAAAATGGCGGCAGAAAAAACAATTTTCTTCATACGTGAGACTCCTCATCAATTTTCAGTGGAGCGAGCATCAGTGCTCCAACCGCAAAGAAAGCAACAACCAAAAGAAGAGCGGATTGACGACTCGTAGCGTCCGAAACAAATCCAAACAAAACTCCCAAGAGCGTTCCGAGCCGAGAAAAGAATCCCCAGAATCCGAACATTTCGGCGCTATGATTGGCTGGAGCGAGCATGCCGACAACAGTTCGGCTTGAGCTTTGCGTGGCTCCAATGCCTGAACCCGCAATAAGAGAGATCCCGAAGAAGAGGCTCTTGGCTTCGAATCCCGTCATCGAACTCAGAGCGTCTATAAAGTAGATGGCCAATATTCCAACAATCCACCACACCAGTGTCGCAAGCACAGTTTTCTTTGCTCCGAGCTTGGACTCCAGATAGCCAAAACCCAATGCGCCGGCTGCGGCACTCAGTTGGAGAATAAGAAACATTTTGGTGATGTCGGCCATTTCGAATTTCAGTTCTTCGCGTGCATAAATCCCGACGAACTTCACAATTGCATCAAGCCCAGCCATGTAGACCATGAAGGCGAGGAGGAAACGAAAAAGTGTTTTGTGCTTTTTCGCTGTTTCAAAGGTTTGCTTGAAACGCTGCAAACCCGCCTTCAAGAGTTCCGCTGCTGTTGCCGTTTCGAAGCCCTCTGCGGGTGCTGTCCTGTTCTTCACAAAAAGAAGCGTCGGAAGCGCTGCCACGAGAAAAAACGCGCCGGTGGCAATCATTGCATGTTGATGGCGCTGCACGAGAAGAGTCTTTTCCAAACCTTTGGTTTCACCGACGATGAACATGACCAGAGCGAGGCTGGCAAGTCCTCCGAAGTAGCCGAGCCCCCATCCCAGCCCCGAAATGAGTCCCATGTTCTTTTTACTCGCGATGTCGGGTAGAAAGCTTCCACAGAAAGTTTCGCTCAGCATAAAGGCAGCATTGCTGATGGTGATGAGGAAAATGGTGAGCCCAATGTCGCCGGGGGAAATGAACGAAAGAGCCATTGTCGCGATGGAACAAATGACGGTGGTGTATGCCAGATAACGTTTTTTTCTGCCGCTGAGGTCGCAGATGGCCCCTGTCAGGGGCGAAAGAACGAGTGCGAGGAGAGTCGAACAGGCAATGGCGTAAGACCAGTAGGTGTCCCGCGTGCCTGAGCCTTCAGGGACGATGTGCTCGACAAAGAAGGCGGAAAACACTGCGGTGATGATCACTGTTGTGTAGCTTGAGTTTGCAAAGTCGAACATGGCCCAAGAAAAAATTTCGCCCTTGGACGCGGGTTGGGGCGCGATCGAGGTGCCGGCTGATGCGCTTTCATTCTGACTTCTCTGGTTTTGATTTCTGGGTCTAATGAACATGGCTGGATTCCTCAAAAAAAGCGAGAATAGGAATGAGGAGCGATCCCAACGAGATTACCATTTCAGTGTGCTTTTTTGATCGCTTTTGGCGGCGTGAAATTGGCAGTGGAAGTTGGATGACGGGTGTTCTTGAAACTTGAGCATACGAAAAGGAGGCGCACGCGATGAGGCGGCTGGGAATTATTGGCGGTGTGAGTTGGCATTCGACTCTTGCCTATTATGCCAGTTTGAACTCGGGAGTGGAGAAGGCAACCAAAGGAAGGAACTGTGTTTCGCTGGTGTTGTCCAGTATGAATCTCGGGGAGATTCTTCGTGGCCAGAAAAAGAAGAGCCATGAGGCATTGCTGGACCTCTTCGTGCAGGAGGGCCGGCGATTGAAGTCGGCCGGATGCGATGCCTTTCTCATTGCGTCGCACACCTATAGTATGCTGGGCTCTGCGATTGAGAAGGAATTAGACTTCCAGCACATCAGCCTCTTTTCCGCTGTAGAACGTCATCTCATTCAATCGAATGTGAATAGGATGGGTCTCATCGGGTCTCTGCACACCATGACCGACGATAGTTTTGCTGAGTTGTATGAATGTTCCGGATTGACGGTCGTGCGACCTGAAGAGCCGCATTTGAATCGGGTGGCTGGAATTGTCTTTCGAGAACTTATCAGGGGGCTGTTTCGCACAGAGAGCCGACACAGGGTGAGGGATTGTCTCAATCACCTCGGTTCGCGCGGAGTAGATGCGATTGTGTTGGGCTGCACTGAGTTGGGATTGCTTATTCCTGAGCGAGAGTGGGTAGTTCCGTGCGGGGCCGGCGAGCGGAAGATTTCTCTCATCGATTTGATTGAGGTGCACGTTGAACAGGCCATCCGCTGGATGTTTGAGCCAAATCAAGACTCTCACACGGAGTGATTCTCCCATGGTGCCGGAGATTTGATTTTCCTCTCAAAGGGTGTGAATTTTCATCAGTGAACGTAATTTAAGAAGGAGTCTTCGGATGAGAAACCACTTTGCATTTGGTATCGCGTTTTTTTCTACATTTCTCTTTATTCCCGTTTTGGCGAGTGGGAATGCCCAGACGCCCGCTGCTTCTGCCCCTGCGGCATCCGGAACAGCTGCGACCAACGTGCCCACCGCCGCACCTGCGACTCAGGAGAAAACTGTTGATGGCAAGATTCACAAGGTGGTCGCAAAGAAGAAGGAAATCTATGTGATGCCCCTGAGTGGTGGGAAAAAGATGGAATTTTACTTTCCTGAGAACGCCCAGTTTCTCAAGGGTGGTGTGCCAGTGGGCTTTGATGCACTGAAAGAAGGCGCTAAAGTTCGGGTGACCTACACACAAAAGGGCAAGCGATTGAATCCTTCCAAAGCTGAGATTCTGGAATGACTGAGCTCATCCCTCAACGGGTTGAGTTGTTTCACCCGATTTTCATTCACTTTCCGATAGCGCTTCTGCTTTCAGCAGCACTGGCGCGCGTCATCCTGTGGGTCTTAGACAGGCGGCAGTTTCGTTTCAAATGGATCACCTCTGCGCGAACCCATCTGCGCACCGTTTTTTTATGGTCATGGGTTTTGGGTTGTCTGGGATTGGTCGGAGCCTATTTTTCGGGAGACATCGCTGAGGGTGTGGTGAATCGGATCATCTGTGATCCTACGGTCACGCATGATCACGAAGATTTCGCCGTTGCGACAATGGTGGCTGCCGGATCGACTCTGCTTTTGTCGGTGGTTCACATGTTTGCTCGTCAGAGGGTCGCGCGAGTGAAGGAGGTGTCTTCCTCACAGACGTTCACCCGACTCGAAGCATTCTCAAAATATTGTCATTTTTTCGAGTTTATGGCGTTGTTTCTGACTCTCGGATTTCTCATTTGGACTTCACACCTTGGGGGAAGTCTTGTCTATGAGCAAGGGGCAGGGTTTCTGAAAAATCCCAACGAATTGTGCGGCGACGAGGCCGATGAAATGACAATGGATGATGAAGTGACCTCCGGAGGTCAGCGACTGTAGTGGAGGAATCCTGACACTCACGCTCGCCTTGTCTGTTGGCTTCCGCTTCGCGTAAGTTTTTGGATGTGTCTTTTTTCGCGCCCTGAAAATTTGCCCAGAAAGGGATCCATTCGTCATGAGAAAATCATCTCTTTTCGTTTTTTTTGCTTCCCTATTTTTGATTTTCTCGTGCAAACCCATGAGCGACTCCTCAACAGAGACATCCTCCGTGCACATCGTGGCTGACGTTGTCGTGTGTCATCTGACCGATGCTCAGCAGAAAATCATTTTGGGCTCCAAGGAACTTGCGAGTCTTGAAAAGATAGAGCTGGGCAGTTTGCATGGAAGTGAACGAAGCGCCCTGATGGCAAAAAAATCCGAGTCTCTCTGCACGGCACAGGACACTGAGCAGCTGTCTTTGAGTTTTCCAAGCATTGCCGGCAGACTTTCGACAGGTCCTGCAAACGACTCGGCAACAGCGCTCGCTCTCGGAGGCGATCTTTCCTCAGGTTGGCCCGGTGTGGTGTCGACCGGTTACATCCACATGCCATCGTCCGGTGCTCGGTACCTCGCGGGCTACAATGCCGCTGGAGAAATCATTCAGCTGCTTCGCCTCATGCAGAATCGTCCGCGGTGATGTGTTGAGCTAGTTCCCGACGTTGGGTGCGCAGGCTTCCGTTCGCAGTGTGGCAGTGTACCTGAGATCATACATGTCAGAGCTCAAGAGAAGGGTTTCCGAGTCGCTTCCGCGTTGCCCCTGACTCACAACGCGCGCTGAGAACAGCCCGCTGAGGCTGGGACTGCCTGAACAGTGGGACGTCGGTGGCTGGTTCGGCCCAGAGAGGTCATCCTCCCACTCGGCAAGAGTCTTGTTCAAGTCGAAAATGGTCCCACGCTCCAGATTCAAACTCAATGGCTTCAAGGGAAAGCCGAAGAACGACACCTGTCCCGCGAGTGCAGCCTCTGCATTGGAGGTTTTGTATCCGCCATATTGAAGAGTCTGTTTGATTCCTTTGATGCTGTTTCCGCGGACGAGATCAAGTGCCATCGAGACACTGCATGTCTTGCGCTGTGCCAGCGGCAATCGGGAGCCGGCGGGAAGATAGATTCCCATGTTCCAAAAGATCAGCTGTATCTGTTCACCCGCCGCTATGACGGCAATGTTCTCGCCCATCTGGCATCCGTTTCCGTTTGCGATCGTGGTGTCCGTTCTCCAAAGGAGTGATTCGGATGCCAAAGATGGGAGAGAGATTCCAGTGAGTGCAAGCAGACATACGATTCTCATCAGCCGGAATGACTTCATTTGTAGAACCCTCCACCGATGACTGCGAAGGAAATTCATAGTGCACTGAGCTCAAGGTGCACCCGATTTCTTTTCCCACTTCAGATTTAGCTCTTTATTGAGAATTTTGACCGTGATGAATCTTGTCTTGAAGAAAGCGGTTCTTGTCGGATCTCCAACCAGAAATATCGGAGCCGAGGATTGAGAGAAATCAGGCTACTTTCGCGTCGGGCAAGTGAGACCTTCAAAGGTCACATAGGTGGCGGCATCCTTTCCACTGAAAATTTTCAACATCGGATTTTTTAGAAGAACGATTGACGCTTGTGTATGTGCGCGAAGATGAACGAGTGCCTCGGGTTCTTGGGCAAAGGGAGGGAAGACGCGCTCAGGATCCCAAGCTTCCGCCCCCGCCACCAAAGGGTGGAGACCCTTCGGCCACGATCCTGCCAACGAGGTTCCGAGTGCGAAAGTTCTGTCCCGCATTTCTTTGAATATCAGTGCCGGTGCCCGTGTGATTTCCGCAGCACGCGCGGCCAGTTCGAAAAGTTTGCAGTCGATGCGCTTCTCCTTGAGAAGCACGCGGGCGACAGTGTGCAGGTTGTTTGAAAGAAAGAGATTGAAAGCATCGTAGGTGGGCTTGAAATCCTGCAGGGCACTGATGCGCTCGTCGACAGTCTTGCGGGGATCCCCAGCCCAGAGGCTCTCCACATGTGGCAATGCGGAGAGAGCAATTCCCATCACGCTCGTCAAATAAACTGCAGTGGAGGCCATGGAGAGTTCCAGATCGGACCAGTGTTCTTTTAGGGCCCTCTGGCTGACGTTGCACATCTCTTTCCCGATGGTGGGAATGGCTTCTGTTGGGGACTTGAAGGAACGGAGGCAGTGGTACTGGCTGAGAACGAAGCCCTTGCTCATCAAGTCGGCCAAGGCATCGTTGAGGCGCTGGGACAGCGGGGAGGCGGGAACCATGGGTCCTGATTCAGCGCACCGTGCTTTGTCGCGCTCGGCGGTCATCGCCTGATAGACCTCGGCATAGGTGGCAAGTCCGCTGCTTTTGTACCCCGGCTCTGAAAGCAGCTTGGCGATTTCTCTTTGAACCCGCTTGGCGTTCCATAAGAATGAGCTGGAATCGGGGCCCTGACAAAAAGACTCGGGCAAACTGGTGGTGGTCCGCAATCCAATATTGAGTGTTCCGGAATCATTGAAGTTTCTTGGTTTACAGCTGGCCGCAAAGGTGAGTGCAAAGAGGGAGTAAACCTTCCAAGACATCGGCTCGCCTCCATATCATCCCGAAAAGGTGAAACATTTTGTTGGGCTCGGGAACAACATTGGAACTGAAAAGGAAAAATTTAAAAAAATTCGACCGTTTCTCAATTCTATCAAGGTTTATGAAAACCTGCCGAGCTTAGTCTCAGACTGATTTACTGCATTTTTTGCCGATCAGGGGGTTGCCCGATGACTAGAAGTAGAAACGAA
>JBEGJP010000092.1:0-18940 GCA_041184525.1 Pseudomonadota bacterium
GTCCTTGGATGGTCGCTGTAACTATAAAAGATTTTATGTGTGAACATGTAATTATATTCATCGCCTGTGCCTTCGGCGTAGCCGATCGTATCGAGAAAAGCACTCACGTTGGCCGAGAAGAGCGACCTGAGACTGCTCGCAGCGACGTGAGGGCGAAAGACGTAGCCTTTGCTGAATTCACATCCGGGAAGGAGTTCTTCTGTGTCCACGAGAAGATGTGAACCATCTGAAAGTGGATCTGAGCGCAGAACGATTTTTGTGTTTGCCGGTATCACACACTTCTCGCTGCCGGCCGACAAGTTCGAGGAGTCCGCGGTGGTCTTTTTCAAGAATGTGCTGGCGTCGCCGGTTTTGATGAAGGCTTCGCCCTCTTGACTGTTTGTCAAACTGTCAGATGCCGCAATTCCCGCACCACCACAGGCTGTCAGTGCAAACAGTGGAATGATGACTTGGAACTTGGACAATCGCTTCATGGGTGCCTCCCGAGTGACCTCATTTGGGGTCACAGCCCCCTGTCAGCAAGGTGCGTGCCGCAGATTTGTGGGCGAAACTCCTGACAATGATGGGAGAGTCTGTGCCTAATGTTTAGACACTGATCACGGGGTGTAGTCGAGGGGAAGAGAGTAGAGTTCAAATGCGTTTCCGAGAAGTCCGGGCAGGGCTGCGGGCGCAGTGATTTTCACCTTGATTCGATATTTCATATCATCTGTCGTGGCAGCCAGTCCGAGTTGTGAAATTCCGGCAAAGGCACTGGCACCGGCATCGAAGAGAGGTTGAGTCAGCGTGGCAATTTCAGTATCGTCTGCATCCTTCAGAATGGTGGCCGAAATCTGAAAGCCGGAGAGGGTTCCTGAAAGCTGTCCCAAGCTGAAAAAGAGATAGAGATTGTCCTCAGCGGAGACAAAAGCAGCGAGGGGTTGATCGGTTCTCGTTTTGAATTCAATTTTTGGTTCGAGCGTTGTGATATAGCTCTTCATGGTACCATCTTTCATTTTCACATCAGCAAGAATGGTCTGATTGGCATAGCTGGGAATGGCGTCAGTCACAGAAAACCGACCCGTCCAAATTCCGTCCTCGGAAATCAGGTCACCCAAGCTCCCGTCGTCTCGCATGTTCCAGTCAAACGGATCGGCGCCATTCCAAAACTTCGCTCCGTCCATAAATCCCTGAGTTGTTCTCAGTGTGATCTTTTCAATTCTCTTTGCAGGCATTTTCAGCTGGCAGGAGTATTTGAAGAGAAAAGTCGCGTTGTCTTTTGCATTGGGTGTGCGCAGATATTCGCATTTAAAGAAGCCCATTTTTGGGATGCCATACCCGTAATTGAACTGCCAAGGGATTTCCGAGTCGGGTGTCTTGACGGTTTTTCCTGCATAGGTGGCAGAGTCCAGTGCATTGGGTTTGTTGTCACCGTCACCGTCCACATCAGTGTCCAAAACATTGGGTATGCCGTCAGTGTCGATATCCGGTGAGGCGATAAAATTTGTCGAAAAGTCTGCGGCAAATGTTCTCAATTCTGAGTGAGCACCCACGCTGGTTTGAAAGTCAATTTCAGATTGCTGACTGGATTCCAGTTTGCCGTTCTTGATGACCAAAGTTCCGAACTGGCCATCGGTATTGCCGACCTTGAACACAGGCAGGATGGTCTTTCCATCAGGTGCCTTTTTTTGCAGGTAAGCCAGCGGTTGGAAATCTGCACCCAAGAGTATCCCGTAGTACTTTCCTGTGACGGGAACATTGCGTATTTGAAAACTGGGTGAATCTGCCTTGATCGGATCTGATTTGAAGATTTCGTTGGTGACGGCATCAAGGAGTAGAAAGACACCTCCTGAGAAGTTGCTGGCACTCGGGTTCCAATCTGAAAAAGCGCCTGAGATCGTCACATTTGAAACAGTGTCATCAACAGTTTCAATAGGTGCACGCGCGCACGACTGAAGTGATGTCAGCATTGCCAACAAGACTCCACTTCTGTTTCGGCAGGCAATCCTCTGATTTTTGTTCATGGCTCGCTCCGACCGAGAGCCAAGTCAGCCCCCAATTCCATCTGGAAACCTTGTGCGCGGTAGGAATCAGGGTGACCGCGGAAATTGGCTTCCAAAATGTAGCCATTCAGACGAATCAGAAGGCCCACAGGTCCGAACATGAATCCACTCAATCCACTGCTGAAAGCGATGCGCCAGCCGCCTGATTGCGCCAATTGCAGTGGGGTCGAATCTGATTGAAGAAGTTTTTGAGTGGGTTCGAATGAGAGCGTGCCTGACACGAGATAGTCCGCCTGCAGACCTGCCTCAATCGAGATCGATGGGCTTTGTTGGCGAGAAATGAACAGATCTCCGCCGACGCCCCAACAATGCCAGTCGGCAGATGATGTGCTCTTCACCAATGACTTTGCCCAATGAGCGTTGTTCTCGGTTTGGATTTGCAGCAGGGAAATGCCCATGCGAGTGGCCTGCAAGGCATTGAAGGGTAGACTGACGCTTTGCCCGAAGCGATTTTGAGTCAAGAGCACGGTTGCTAACTTTTGTTCTGCTTTTGCAGGTTCGGAGTCAAAGTCCCACTGAGGAACTTCAACATCGGCAGGCCAAAGAGCGTAGCTGGTTTGGAATCGCCAAAAGACCAAAGGGTCAACGGGTTTTGTCGGGCGCGGTGTGGCCTCCGCCGGAACTCGGCTTTCGGTTCCTTCAGGAACGGAATTGCCTGAAGGAAAATCCTTCGCTTGTGCGACCGGACCCTCAAACATGATTGCTGCAACAGTGCAGCCTGTTGCGCAAAATGCTGTCCATGTGGCTGCTTTTCCCGCCAAAGAAAACCTCCCGTTCTACGGGGTATCGGAGGTTTTGCGGCAAATGTTGTGTGTCAATGCGATGGCATCAAGGATTTCGGGGAAGTTCAGAAAATACAAGTTCTATTCGATATTTGTCGCGGTTGGAAGGCTTTCAATTCGGCCAATAACAAGCCCCCCCGGGAGGCGCACTTCACAACGCACGACCTGATTCATGAGAGTCTCCCAAGACACGGGGAAAACCATTTTTTCAGACCGTGTTGTGAACGGTTTGTCGTCAATGCCATTGCCGGTCACCGCAGGAAGTGCAACCGAATCTTGCATGAGGTCGTTGTCTTTCAACGTCCAAAGGTGCGTGACGGTGCTTACGAAGCCGGACGGGGCTGAGATGCGCGTGATGCATTCCAGAGATTTTTTTTCAGGATGAGCGATCAAGTGACCTTCAGCAATCCAGACGCCCAGCGGCGGAAGTGGGGTTTTCGTCAAGAACATAAAGCTCAGCAAGAAAAGTGCAGGAGCTGTCTGCTGGAAGATCAGCTGCGGCGGAAAGCCAGTTCGGTGCGCAGGATTCGGTGTGTCGGTATTTGAAGATTCGACCCGCAGAGTCAATGAAAGAAGCACTCCCAACAGGCAAATGGCCAAAGCGAAAAAAGTATTGTGCTGAAGAAATTCAGGGGCCCAGATCACGAGCGACAGGCCTGACACAAAAACAAGAGAAAACGTGACGAGCAGAATGCGGTACCCATTTTTTTTCCAGAGTGTGTTGAAGTAGGGATCCCAAAGTGTGGAGGCCGCAAGCAGAGACGTCAGGCAGAACCATGCCCAAGAGCGCGCTTTCCAGAGCAAAGGCACCGCAAAAAAGAGGATGTATTGGGCTGCGGACTGCTGCGAAACTGTGCGCAGCCAGTCCACTTTTTTCCAGCGGTTGCGGGGTAGAAAGACACCTGACAAGCCCGCAGCGGCGAACAAAGCAGCGAAGAAGAGAATCTTTTGAATTCCCTTGGTGCCATGTTCAATCAGCAAAACAGAAAACACCCCCCAGCTCAAAGAGAGCCAAGGGATGAGGTGATTCAAACGCTTTAAGTTTAGGGAGCCTTGACGTTCTCGCCGCCCCACAAGCAACTCCGGTTGGGATTGGTCGTTTCACGCGCCTTGCATTCCATACGGCATTGAAAGCGGGTGACTGTTTGTTGATACAGAAGCTTACCAGCTCCACCCCGAAGAATACACTGGTTGGTGGGGTGCTGTCTCAGGACCTCTGTTCCCCATTCACAACGCCGCTGTGGATTGGTTTGAGCTCTGCTGTCGCATTCGGATGCACATTCACTTCGTGTCCTCTGTTCAGCGAATATGACCACCTGATCCACCTGCACCACTTTGCATGCCTCTTTTTTGCTTTGAAATTCGGTTGCAGCAGGTGAAGGCGCGGCTGCAGCCTGAGCTGCTGCTGCTGCGTTTTTAGATTCAGCTTTGGCTGGTATGGCAGACGAAGAGGGTGCCGCCTGAGCACTCGCAGGAGCTGCTCCTGTCACAAACTGGCATCCTTTGACGAGAATTTCGACGCCGTTGGGAGCATTGTTTTTTGTGAGCTCGTCGAAGGTGACGAGGCAGAAATTGATGCAACCGCGTCCATAGCCACCGCGTGGCACTCCATCCGATGTTGAGCCGTCGCCGACCACGGAGTAATTGCCATCAGCAGACTTTTTCACGAACGAATAGTTGAGCCGGCAGACTCTGTCAGCCAGTCCTGTCAGGCCGAGAGGTGCTTGTTCCTCCTCATTCAAGTCGTCAGATGAAGATTTTGCCGACGCCGTATGTGTTTCGGCATTCAAATGGTTTTTGTTCGCAGTGGGCCCGCAAGACACAATTTGAGCAACAAAAAGACAGGCGGACAGGGTCCGCAGAAATTTCAACATAATTCCCCCAAAAATGCAGAAGAGACAACGAATTTAGAAGACTGATCGGAAATACAGACTGATTTGTTTAATTCTGCATTTAAGTGTCTGAATTGGCGGGAGATTCCTTAGGTGATTTAATCCCACAAGCTGCAAGCATTCCGGCAGCAACGAGAGCGAATAAAAGATGTTTCTTAAGTTTTGATTTACAGATTCCGACTTCTAAGCCGAGCACATGAGCGCATCGGCTGGGCGCCTGACCTAGAACGGACCGGGCTTTCGACACGCTGTGCGTTGCTTTCTGGAGGAGGAGAAGGCCATGAATTTGACTTCGGCTTTGATAGCGGCGGGCCTCACTGGCCTCATCGCTGTGGCTATGGTCCGAATTTTGGGCGACTCTGCCAAGCACCAGAAATCGATTGAAATGAAGAATGACAGCGAGAGCGTGAAAATGGTCCTGATGCGCCGTGTGGATTGTGATTTGACCATCCGCGAGATCGGCACCAGCTGTGTTCCCGGAGCGCTTGTGGAACTTAAGGAAAAGCGAGGTGGAAAAACAGAGACTCTCGTGAGCAAAGAAGATCCGCCCACGCGGTTTGGGAAAATTGCCGTGAGGGCCGAATGTACACCGGACGGGCAAGGGGTGATGGTGAAACACGCATGGCTGCGCAAAGGCAAGTCCATCAACAGCGAGAATCCGAACGACTTTTATGACGATCCGGTCTTCAATAAAAAACTCTCATGGAACGACAGCAAAACCAGTTTGCTGTTTCAATCAGGATTGAACATCTGCACACTGAATGGACGCTCGAACGGATCGTTGCCGGGATGCTATGTGAGTCGTGGTTGCAACTACAACCAGATTGGCCCTGGTCCAGCCGGAGAGTACATGGTTCTGATTCGGCCCGAGCTGAAAAAATGTCTTGCCGGAGTTTGCCCTGGTGGACCCGCCATCACGGAAGCCGACAAGATGGAGGCGCTCAAAGCAGCCAGCAGCAACACACAAAGCCTAGAATGCGTTGATACCGTCGACAACACCTCGACAGTGAGGAAGTTGTGCGCAGAGGGGTATGTGTATGCGGGGCCCGCGGGCTATGATTGCAAAGTTACAGAACCCACAAGCGCAGGAAAGTACACCGTTCCAGGAAGTGCATCTTGTTCGCCCAACAACTCATGGGTTCATTGTTGTAAAGAGTGAGTCCGGACCCGTTCTGCTCAGAGATCCACCCCAGCGCTCACACTGGCAGTCCAGTCGGTGCCATTTCCTGTGATGCGATCGAGTGCTTCGCCCACACCCGCAGGGAGTGATTTGGAACGTTTGATTTCATCGGCAATGCCCGAAGGAATTCCGCCCGTAAATTCGCCCAGCCCGCCGACTTTGGAAAAAGCCACTTCCAACCGTGACCGTGTGCTGATTTTTTGGATGAAGCTCGTGCGCGCGAGCCAGCTGCGGTCGGTGAGGTTGGAGAGCCCAGAAAGCACGACAGTCGAGTCGTTGAAACTGCCGGGCTGCAACAGAGCTGCGCTGGCACCGACATAACGGCGGGCCAAGTAGAGAGTCTTGCTTTGGCCTTGTGCGAACGAATAGGCTTCGAGTGAGACATTAGAATAACCCGCGTCGTTCCAAAAGTACTCAACACTCAGATTGGCTGCGTCACTGTCGGAATACTTCAGGTCATACCTCAATCCTGTGACCACCTGCGGGATGAACTGTGTGCTCCGGTCCGTTGTTGTGAACTGTATTTGTCCATTTTCAGCCGTCGATTTTTGATAGAATTTTTGCTTGCTCCGACGGGTGAAAGCCGATTCTACTATGACGTCCACAGGACCCACACCGGCACTGAAATCAACGCCAAGCTTCAGTGGGAGATCTTTCCCGCCCGCGATGGTTGTTGTCATTTCGCCTGTGAGGCCACCGGCATTCAGATTGAACTCCGCACGTCCAGCTAGCCGCGGCGATTTGACTGAAGCGGCGTTCTCGAAATCGACCAGTGCGTAAAGGTTGTGCCCTTGTTTCTCAAACGGGACATGCACTTTCAGCAAATGTGCACCCGGCCGTACGTCAAAAGATGCAAACGGATCTTTGTTTTCCATCGCAAGAAAGTCGGTGGGGTTCCAGAAACTCGCCGCGCCCCATTTGAGCTTTTGTTTGCCGAGTGTCGTGAAGACCGATCCGCCATTGCTCCATTTGACCCACATTTCGTAAAGACTGAGGGTCGGGTTGGAAGTGTTGGCAGAGTTGCTGCTCGTCTTGCTTTGCACAAGCGCACCTTTCACGAAGCCGCGGAGATCATCGTTGGGTCGCGAGTCCAAAAAAAGTTCCGCTCCAGTCGACTGACTGAAAGCAGCATCGCCGACCTTGTCATTGCTTCTCTTGTTCACACTGTATTGCAGCTCGAGACGACCACCCAACGTGAGTGTCTCTCGCATCTCAGAAGAGGCAGTTGTTGTTGCTGGAATTGCGCCTGCCGGTGTGGGGCTCAGCGGAGTCAGGTTTGTCGGCGCCGCAGAGGGAGAAGGGCTCGTTGAGGCTCCTCCATTGAAGAGTTCCTCTTCGAGCGAAGTGGATGCCAATGCCGCATGGACTGCCAGCTCAGGCAAAATAAACACAAGCGCAAGTGAACAGAATTTCGAGGTGAGTGACGTGGTCATCGGCTTTGCGACTCCAACCAAGCTTTTGTAAAGATGTTCGAGGGAAGGGCATCGAGGTCGGACTCACGCAATACGACTGTGGTGCCGTTGCCTTTTTCCACTTCATCGATGATCCGGATTTGTTTTGGGATATAAACGTCGGCACCTTTGGATTTGCTGAACTTCTTGTCCCAGCCGGGATAGTAAACAGTGCGCAGCAGCTTGTCCGACAGTGACTTTTCCTGCCGCTTGAGAATGTTGCGCGAGTCCTTGTCGACCCACAATTGAAGCACAGGGCTGGCCACATCGGCCTCTGCCTTGGCTGTGAGTTGGATATGGTGCACATCGAATTTGCCGAGCTTTTCGTCGGCGACGAATTTGGCTGTGTACTCTTCACTCAGGCGTGATTCATCAAAATCGGAACGACGGGAGTTGGTGCCGCCAATACCGGATCGATCGGTGCGTCTTTCCCATTTTCCCAAGGCGGGCTCATAAAGAAACAAATTCTTGTCGAGGCGCAAGTAGCCCTTGCCTGCCTCGCTCTTTGGCTTTGTGAAGATGAGCATCCATTTGTCATCCGCATCGCGGCGGAAGACGGTGGCTTCAAACGCCTGCGTGACCTTGCCTTTCTCGCTTTGTTCAATGAACACCGTCGATTTGTAGTCTCCCGAATTCCTTTGCCGGTCATCAATTTCAGCGACCAGCTTTTTCAATGCTGCGTCGTCCAAGGCCCACGCTTTCGGTTGAAAGGAAAGAGTGAGGGCGCTCAAGGCGCTCATCATAAGGACTGAGTGAATCTGATTGAAAGTCATAGGGAACTCCTCTTCATTTGCCTTGATTGAGGGCCTGAACAGGCCTCATTTGGCTCGCTTTGAGTGCAGGATAAAAGGCAGCAACCGCGGTCAGCAGGGGGAGAAAAATGAGTGCTCCGAAAAGATGACTGGGCTGGAGTGACAGCCTCACGACATCGGTCATGAGGAACACCCGCAATCCCGAATTGGTGATGGGGAGGTGTGCGATGTTGACAGCATTGATGAGAATGAGCCCCAAAACGCATCCTGCACCCGCACCCAGTAGGCCGAGCAGTCCGGCTTCCATCATGAACAAACGTCGCACCTGTGGTTGCTGCATGCCAATCGCGCGGAGAGTGCCAATTTCCTTCGTTCGTTCACGCACGGTCATCCACATGCTGTTGGCAATTCCAGTGGCAATGATGAGTCCTAAAATGATGACGAGGAAAACGGAGAGTCCGTTCAGACTGGTGACGATCCAGTTGATGAATGAGACTTCGTCATCCCATGTGGTGAGGTCCAGACGCAGCCCTCGCCAATCCTGCGCAACAATTTTCTGAAACTTGAAGAAAAAAGGGCGGGGGTCGTGCTCGAGAAGTGTGAAACCGGCTTTGGAAAGAACTCCCTCCAGCTGCTGACGCACCTGTGCCGACTTGCGGATGTCCTTCAAGTAGACCCAGACCGCTCCTGTGGTGTCGGGGCCTCGTCTGTCCAAATCAAGGACTGTCTGGCGAGGAACAAAAACACTGAAGTTGCTCAAAAATCCCATATCGCGCGCGATGGCCGCGACCGTCAGGTCGACCGAATTGGCTTGACCTCCGTTGGCCTCGGTGATGAACGTGAGCGTGTCGCCGACATCCACACCTAACTTCTTGGCTTGCGCAGCGAAGATCAGAATGGAGGCAGGCTTTCCGAAATCACTCATCTTGCCGAGAATTTTGTTGCTGCCGTCTTTCTTATACTCAGACTGCTCTGCGAGTTTGACGTCTTTCAAAAACGCAGACTCTTCCAGAATGAGGCCGTTCAAGCCGGTGTTGAACGACCCGCCGGGACCAATGAGCCGGCCCCAGCCGCGGGCCCGATCGGTGACCAGTGCAAGGTCAGGGACGTTGTCCTCCACGAGCTTGCGGATTTGCATGCGGTTGGTGATGAGGGGTGTCGCTGAATTGGCGCGCTGCTTATAGAAGCCGGCGACGTTGATATGGCCCGTTGAGGTGAGTGTCGCGGCTTCAATCAAGCGATCGGACACACCTTTGGTGATGCTCAGCAAAAAAAGCAGGAGAAGCGACACAAATGCGATGGCCGAACCGAGGAGCAGTGTGCGCCTGCGTGCCTGCAACAAATTGCGGAGGGCGATAATGAAATACGTCCACATGGTTTACTCCCTGTCCTGCATGGCGGCTGCAGGTGAAATGCGGCTGGCAAGGAATGCAGGGTACATGGTGAAAACAAGAGCCAACAGCGAAACAACCAAAGGTGCCCACACGGCCAGCGAGACAGATGTTGTCGGATAAAGGCGCGGGCCTCCGAAAAGGAAACTCACGAAGTCGGAAGGCGATGCAATCCCCCGAGCTCCCAAAAATGCGACAAGCCCGACCGCGGCCAGTGCACCCGCAAAGGTCGAAAGAACGGAGATGGACAGTGTCTCAATGAAAAACATGCGCAACACAAAAGAACGCTGTGCTCCAATGGCTCTGAGAGTTCCAATTTCGCGCGTCCTCTCGAGGGTGGTCATCATGATGGAGTTGTTGATGATGGCCATCGCGACGATGAGAATGATGCCCACAGCAATAAGAAGAACGGCACGGATGACGGTGACGAGTTGTCCCAAGGTGCCGGCAGCCTGTTTCCAGTCGACCAATTTGAGTTTGAATTTGGCCTGATTCAGTTGTTCCGACAATGCCAAACGAGTGCTTTCGAGCAGGCGCGGATTCTTGAGCAGGATGGCCGCGTTGATCACGAGGCCCGAATTGAGCTCGGAGGGATTGTATTTTTCCGTTGAGGCACGGGTGAACTCGAGGTTGAGTCCTTCACCTTGGGGCTTGTTCGGTTTCTCTGTCGGCTCAGAGCGGGCTTCAATTTGAGCATCGGCACCAAAAAGAGAATCTTCAATGGAGCCGCTGCTGACCTGTTTGACGCTGACTTCCTTGCGCAGTGCATCGAGCTCCTTTTGCCCTTCATTGCTCATGCGGCCATAGAGTTCACGGTAACTGACCATATCAACAAAGTTGAATGAGCCTGCCAAATCCGAACTTTCCAATCCCGAGAATTGATAGATGCCGTAAATTTTGAGTGGCACCGTTTTGAGAAAGCCGCTGCGCGTGTAGGAACGGAGGTTGATGGTGTCGCCCACCTTGAACGGATAAAGCCGGATGAGGGGTGCGATGGTATTATAGAAGAAGTCATAGCGACTCTGGAAATTTTCGTCATCCACGGTGAGGAAACTTTTCACCAACGACTCCAGACTGTCATCTTGGACCTTCAGAAAATCTTTCAGGCGGGTCGAAATCTCTTGCCGCTGTCCTCCGGTCAGATAGACGGCCACTTCGAGATATTGCTTCGGCAAGTCAGAGGCGATCGTTTTCAGGGTCACATCTGTCGCAATTTTTTTGCGCTGCTCAACGACGCCCTTGCGGAGAGAGTCGAATCCGCGGGCTACGATATTCTTGATTTGCGTGTCATAAATGCGCTTGCTGAGCAGAATGCCCCGTTCACCCACGGGGATGTTGCTGCCATCGACAATGCTGAATTTTTTGAACACCGACGCAAATTGCTCAGGGTTGGTCCCCATATAACGCAGGTAGAGCGGCTCTTTTTCTCCCGAAAGCGGCGCAATCTTGGACTCGAGAAAAATAAGAGTCTGCTCAGAATCCTTTTCGAGTTCCGCCCAGAACGAATCTGAAAGAGCTTTCTCCACGTCAGCGATCTGCTTTTCGATTTCTTGCGGAACGCTCGTGATTTTGAGTTCGTTTTCGAGGTCCGAACGAATGTTCCGCAAATTTGTTTTGATGGTCTCCACCATCGCGGCTCTTTCGCCGGCATTGCCCGACTTCACGACGCCACGGAAGCGTTCGAAAAGTTCGTCCAGCAGATTGCCTCTGCCGATGATGGCATTCTCAAAACCAAGCGGAACCACATCGGCGACGTTGTCGTTTTTTAATAATTCCGCTTTGACATCTTCAAAATGTTCAATTTCGCCGAGGTCGTCGCGGCCAAAAAATCCGCTGCCGAAAAGTGCGAGGTCGTCGCGCGCTTCCGAGGAGTACACTTGAAGGTGCCCTGCCACACTCCCGATGATGCTTTGTGACATGGTGTTTTCCACACTGCCGAGCAGCGACAGGCCAAAGACAACCAGAAAACTTCCGACCAGCAAAATGCCGCCGACAACAACGGTTTTGACTTTGTGCAGCGCAAGGTTGCGGATGGCGACAAGAAGCAGAACTTTGAGTTCGGCAAGCATCTCTTATTTCCTCATGTCTTCGATGATCCGCCCGTCCTGCAGGCGCACAATGCGTTTGGCATGTTCGATGACCTTGGGGTCATGCGAGGAAAAGATAAAAGTCGTTTTGTTCTTGCTGTTGAGCTCGCGCATGAGCTCGATGATGTTCTGTCCCGTTTCGGAATCGAGGTTGGCTGTGGGTTCGTCCGCCAGCACGATTTTGGGCTGAGTGACGAGAGCGCGCGCAATGGCCACCCGCTGGCGCTGGCCGCCGGAAAGCTCGTGCGAACGGTTGTTGGCTTTGTTGGCCAAACCCACTTGCTCGAGCAACCCCATAATGCGTTGGGAACGTTCAGTGTTTGTCATGCCGCCTTTGAGCAGCAGGGGCAATTCGACGTTCTGGTAGACTGAAAGGACCGGCACGAGATTGAAGCTTTGGAAGATGAATCCCAAAGTGTTCAGTCGCAGGCTGGTTTGCTCTTTGTCGGAAAGAGTGTTTGTGACCTTGCTCTCGATGCTCACCGTTCCCTCGGTGGCGATGTCCATGCAGCCGATGAGGTTCAGCAGGGTCGATTTTCCGCACCCCGAAGGCCCGGCAATGGTGGTGAATTCGCCTGTTTCAATGGTGAGATCGATGCCATGCAGGGCACGCACCATGGACGCGCCCAGCGGGTAATCTTTGACCACTTTATTGAGAACAACTGACATGATGCCTCCGCCTCGCGCAGGTGATTCAGACGGAAATACGGCAGGCATTTCCGAATCGCGCCGTATCGTATCTGAGTGCCCCGCCCGAGCAAAGGAATGTCTGTTTTATTTTAGAGAAATTGAGGTGACGGCTATTCCCATTTGAACAGCCATGAACCGGCTGTCATGAAGATCAAGGTGAGAACACCAAGAACAGCAAGGTGCCCGCTGATCTCCATCAAGCCGGCGCCTTCGGTCATGATCGCTCGCGAGGCATCCACCATATGTGTGAGCGGGAAGATTTGCGCTACTTTTTGCAGGAGAGGGTTGGTTCCCTCGAGTGAAAACCAGACTCCTGAAAAAAGCATCATCGGCCACGTCAACAGATTCAAAAGGCCGCCGGCAAACTCCTCACTGGCCACACGTGACGCAATCACGAGGGCGAGCGAGATGAGGCACAGTGCACCTGTGGCAAGAACAACAAAAAGATGGGCATAAGAGCCGACCATCTGCACGCCCACCAAAAAATGGCAGCCGACGAGAACAATGACACTTGTCGCGATGATCAGCAGAAAGCGGCTGGCCACCTGAGCGGCCAGAAATTCGAAGGCCGAGACCGGCGTGGCCTTCATGCGACGCAGAACGCCGGCCTTGCGGTAGCGGACGATCACATAACCCACGCCGAAGAGTGAACTGAACATGATGTTCATGCTCAGAAGGCCCGACATGAGCCAGTCGACGTAGCGGATTTCTTTTCCGTGGACTTCTTCCTTATGGAATGTTTCACCGCTCGGAGTTTTTTGCCCGATGATCATTTTCTCCAGAATGTAGCCCTTGGGTGAAGAGGAATTGATCCAATACTTTGGAGAAGGATCGCCGGAAATGAGGATGTCGACCTGATGCCGCTTGAGTTTGCCGAGAGACGACTCCAGCGAATCGCTCTCGATGAATTGGATGAATTTTGTTTTCAGGAAGTCGGACTCACGCACTTGTGCTGCTGCGCTCCCGTTGGTCAGTACAACGGCTTTGAAAATATCTTGATCCTTCCCCGAGAAGGCAAATGAAAATCCAAGGATGATCAAAAAGGGGAAGAGCAGGCCCCACGCCATGGAGCCGCGGTCGCGGACATATTCCTTGTTTCTGGCCACAAGGAGGGCAAAGAACTTTTTCATTCGCGCAACTCCTGTCCTGTCAGTTGGAGAAAGAGATCTTCAAGGCTCGCGGAACGTACGCTCATGTGATTCAGATTCACATCCTGCGAGATCATTTCGCGCAATGCGGCTTTGACATCGGGCACCAGAAACTCAATGACCTCTCCGCGCCGGTGAAATTTTGCAGCAAAAAGCGCGGGAGATTTTCCCTGTAAATCGGCTTCGGGGATCTCGAGGAAGTGACCTTCAAAATAGGTTTGGAGAAGTTCCTTGGGCGCGCCGCGTGCAATGATTTTTCCTTTGTCCATGATGGCAATTTCATCGCACAGAATATAGGCTTCCTCCATGTAATGCGTCGTCAGGACGACACTCTTTCCCTCAGCCTTTATTTTCTCCACCAGCGCCCATAAGTTGCGCCGTGCTTGCGGATCGAGACCTGTGGTGGGCTCGTCAAGAAAAACGATTTCAGGGTCGTTGACGAGCGCCAGAGCAAGAAACAGGCGTTGCCGTTGACCTCCGGAAAGTTTTCGATTGTCCCGATCCAAGAAGTCTTCCAGAGCACACATTTGAATCAGCTCGTCGAGAGGGCGCGTGTGCTTGTACAGACTGGCAAACAGATGCAGACACTCTTTGACTGTCAGGAAATCCGGCAGAGATGTGCTTTGAAATTGAATACCAATCTTGTGGCGGGCATCCCGCGTGAGGGGCTGACCGTTGATGACGATCTGACCCCCAGACGGTTCCGTAATTCCTTCCATCATTTCAATGGTGGTGGTTTTACCGGCTCCGTTTGGGCCAAGAAGGCCAAAGCACTGGCCGCGCTTGACCTGAAAGCTCACTTTGTCGACGGCTTTCAATGTTCCGTAAGACTTCTCCAGCCCTTGGGCTTCGACGTGCACAGTTGAGTTGTTCATATTTTCTCAATCTATCAGTTTTACTGAAATTTTAACTTTTGTTTTAAAGATTATCAAGTTCCCTGCCGAAAACCTGCGGTCGTCGGTTGATGGGGGGAACGCATGCGATTGTCACCTCGTGGTTCCATTTTTTCGCTGGTGGTTGTGGTGGCCTGCGTCCAGCGACCGCCCTCTGAAGTCATATCCCAAACGACACCCACTGCCGTCCCCGAGTCGACAGTCAGTCTCCCGCAGACGCCATTTGAAGAGATTGGTGTGAGCGAAGATCAACTGAAAAGAGTTTATGAAAGTGAGAATCTGCAGCGTGCCCTCCAGCAGCTCCCGCAGGGAAAGAATTTTGAACTCAATGTTTTGCTCACAGAAGATTGGCGAGAACGTCTTCCTTTGCGCGTGCGCGGCGGCGATTCTAAAAAACATGGTGACCTCGCCGAGCGTGATGTTGTCACAGGCATCGGCAAGCTTCTCATCAAATCCTTTGATTCAAACACCTCAGCTGCAGACAGCTTGCGCAGAATGAATGACGCAGGAGAAATTCAAACACGGCCTTTTGATGTCATGAAAATCGAGCTGAAAAGTTCATCCTTTCTGGAGATGATCGCTGCCCTGAACCTTCTGCACAGAACCCCCGGTGTCATTTTTGCCGAGCCGAATTTTCGCGTGAAAAAGATCACAGTACCCAACGATCCGTCTTTCCCGAGTCTGTGGGGTATGAGCAAGATCAAAGCACCTGAAACGTGGTCGTCGTACTCGGGAGGTCAGGATGTTGTTGTTGCGGTCATAGATACAGGGATCGACTACAAGCACGAGGACCTGAAGGACAACATCTGGACCAACACTCGAGAGATTCCGGGAAACGGTGTGGATGATGACGGCAATGGATACATCGATGATGTGAATGGATGGGATTTCGCTTATTCGGACAACAATCCGATCGATGGAGATTCCCATGGAACGCATTGCGCCGGCACTATTGCTGGGCGGGGAAACAATGGCGTTGGTGTCGCAGGGGTCAACTGGCGGGCCAAGCTGATGCCGGTGAAAGTGCTCGATGACAGCGGAAGCGGCTACAACTACGATATTTACAATGGAATTCTGTATGCGGTCGCGAATGGCGCAAAGGTGACGTCCAACAGCTACGGAGGCGGTGGAGCCAACAACCTGATAGCAACGGCGATCCGCACGGCACAGGACAAAGGTGTCCTTTTTGTGGCTGCGGCAGGAAATGAATCGGCTTCGTCCGCCTCTTATCCGGCTTACTACACCAAAACATACAACAACGTTATTTCGGTTGCATCGGTCGATTCCAACGATTCACTCAGTTCGTTTTCAAATTACGGCAACGGTGTCGATGTTGCTGCCCCCGGAAGAAACATTCTCAGCACAACTCCGAACAACACATATTCGACCTTCAGCGGCACATCGATGGCCACACCTCACGTGGCAGGAGTGGCGACACTCTTGTGGGGCGCTGCACCTTCGAAATCAATGGCTCAAATTCGCGCTGCGATTTTGTCCAATGCAGACGTTCTGCCTGCGTTGAGCGGCAAAGTGGCAAATAGCGGTCGCATCAATTTGAAGGCGGCCTACGATGCTGTGACTTCAGGGGATACCTCCCCGACTCCGTCACCCTCACCGACGTCTGTTCCCACTGCCGGTCCTTCGCCCGCGCCGACAGCTGAACCCTCTCCGGCACCGACAGCAGCGCCAACCCCAGAACCCACTCAGCCCCCTCAGCCTGTTTACAAGGATGGATTGAAGTGGCGGACTTATTTTGGATTTTGGTTGCGGCTTCCGAAGTTCGATGCACTTCAACCGGCGGCGTCGGGAACGACGCTCGAGCTGGCGTTGAATGGAGCAGGACGCGCAGGGCAATTCGGGATGGTGCACGAAGGATTTCTTTGGATTCCAGTTGCGGGACGATACACCTTCTATCTCAAGTCGGACGACGGCAGTGCTTTGTTTATTGATGGCGATCGCCTCGTCAACAACGATGGTCTTCATGGTCCGGTTGAACGTTCCGGCGAGCGTGATCTGGCTGCAGGGTTCCACACCATCCGCGTCGATTATTTCCAACTTTTCGGCGGTGCGAGCCTGAATTTGCAATGGTCGGGGCCCGGCATGAGCAAACGCAAACTCGGCGGCAGAGGCAGTGTTTATAACCAGTGAATCGCTTTCTCAGGCAGTGGAACGGCTGAAGTCCTGAGGACGGTTTTTCACTCGCTTCTGTCGAAGTAAACGAGCGAGTCGCGATAAAAAACGTAAGCTGCAGCACCTGCCGAAATCACGAAGCCCCGCAGGCCGTCGAGGAACCCGCGTTTCAAAATGAAGGAATTGAAAAACTCCCAGAAGGGGCGCAGCACAAGGGAAAAAGCTGAAACTTTTCTTTGCAGACGTTTTCGTTCATCCGCAGCCAGCATGGCGTAGCGGAGGTTCTTTTCAAAGAATTGTTTCACATTGCGGTAGCTGTAATGCTCGAGAGGGTTTTTCAACGGAATGACCTTGCGCTGCGTATTTCCCGCAAGGCCTTCATGGACAATTTTTTCATCAAAGCGCGAATGAGCCCGATGAAAGAGTCGTGTGACCCTGTCTGGTGACCATCCGCAACCGCGGATGTGTTGTCCGAGGAAGTAATTCATTCGCGGCAGTGTGAAAACGCAGTGAGTCTCAGCTGTCGCGAGGCTTTCCCTGATTTCATTCACAAGTTCCGTTGACATACGTTCATCTGCATCAATCCAGAACACCCAATCATGCTGGGCAGCATCCACACCCACTTGTCGCGTGGGGCCATAGCCCTTCCATTCAGATGAGATGACCTTCGCGTTGGAAAAAGCTTTTGCCAGAGAGATTGTTTCATCCACCGAACCGTTGTCGACCACAATCACTTCCGGAAAGTCCCGCAGGCTCTCCAGACATGCCTCAATATGGTGCTCCTCGTTGCGGGTGATGAGGACGACAGAAACTGGAATCGGGGTTCTGTCGGGGGTGGTGTTCATGCAAATTTCCCTTCTGCGAACTTGGGTGCCTGTCGCAGACAATTGTTTTCATTTCTGATAACACGTGTGTCATTCGTACGGGAACTCAAAATCGATGCCTGATTTCTCAAAGCCTGTCCACCGCCGTCCTATCCAAGTCCTCGTTGATCTCGATCGGCTCAGGGAGCCGGCATCCGGATTGGGACACGTTGCGATTTCACTCGGCCGGCAGTTCGCAGCGCTGGCTGAAGGAACAAATGAAGTCCGTTTCACTTTTCTGCTGCCCAAAAAAGATGTCGGGCGGTTTGGGCAGGCGGTCGGCTATGTCGCCTGTTCTCCGATTCTGAAGATCTTTCCTTGGCTGCACAAGCGGTATGACGTCTGGTACTGCCCGCATCAGGATGTGAGTTTTTCACCGCCTTCCGGTGTGCCTTTCATCATGACCATCAATGATTTGAATTTCATCCACGAGAAGAAAAAGCATCGGATCAGGGCGCGTTTGGCAAGAATCCAGAAATGGATCGATCGCTCCAGCCGCGTGACTGTCATTTCTGCTCACACAGGCAAGGAAGTTCGGGAAAATCTTTCTGCGGGCGATAGAAATCTCGAGGTGATTCCCTTTGGTCTCGAACTGAAAATGTTTGATGCGCCTCGAGAACCTGCGTTTGTCCCCGCGTCGCCATTTTTCCTGACCGTCGGTGTTCACAAGAAAACAAAAAATTATCAGGCCCTGATCGGTTTGATGGAGCAGTTGCCCGAATGTGCGCTTGTCATGATCGGAAAGTCCGACACACCGGCCGGTCAGGAATTCCGCGATGCGTTGGAGGGCCGAGGGCTCACACACCGTGTTCACGTGCTGGGGGCTGTCTCCGATGAGGAGAAGTACTGGTATTATTCACGATGTCAGGCTGTTTTTTTTCCATCCACTTCGGAAGGGATGGGCTACCCCCCTCTCGAGGCCATGCAAATGCGGCGTCCTGTTTTTGCTTTTTCGGCCTCGGCGATTCCCGAAATTTGCGGTGCGCATGCCTTGTACTGGAGTTCTTCCGACCCGCAGGCCATGGCGCGCGAGGTGAGGGAAAAGCTGGCTTGGTACGAGGGAAATTCACAGTTCATTGAAGCCGCGTGGCAACACGGCATGTCGTTCTCTTGGGAGAAGGTTGCTGCGGCCTACGTGAATCTGTTCAAGGAAATTTGCAAAATCTCACCCTGACCGCGGTGCGATCATATTCAGGAAGATTAAAAACACTCAGGCAGATTAAAAAGAGAAAATGGAGCGGGAAACGGGTCTCGAACCCGCAACCCTCAGCTTGGAAGGCTGATGCTCTAGCCAATTGAGCTATTCCCGCTCTCTGGTGGGGAGAAGTGGATTCGAACCACTGAAGACTAAAGTCAGCAGATTTACAGTCTGCCCCGGTTGGCCACTTCGGTATCTCCCCCAACGCCGGCCAGTGATAACCACCCGTTGTTCCTCTGTCAAGGGAAGGCAAGATGCCGATTTTTCTCGCACTGCGTGACGCAGGGGAGGGCGGGGCACGTGTGGAAGGACGGTCGGAGGGTCTGAGCGGGCGTTTAGCATTGTATTTCCTACGCTTGCGAGAGGGCATTGTGTCGGGTCTTTCGCTAAAAAGAGGCCTATAATAATTATGGATTCAATTAATTTAAGGTTTAAGTACAACAT
>JBEGJP010000093.1:0-2716 GCA_041184525.1 Pseudomonadota bacterium
TTGTCCACCTCCAACGCAGACACCAACTGATCGATATTGACTTCGTATTTGAGCTTGGATTTGTCCAAACTCCCCGAGTAATTGTAACTCGCACCGCCCTGACCGGCGAGAACATAATCCCCCTCATTGCCCGTGACGGTCGCGTTCACGCTATCTCTATAAACTTGCCCTACCGCTGCAACCCAACTCGCAGTGCAGCTCACATTCACAGCGCGGTTGGAGTATTGCGTCGGAGAGCCTACCGTCAGAGTCACTGGTATTGGATCTGAGCACTTCTTCCTCAATTTCACATCATGCCTCTGATGCGGAATATCGACTCGGGTGCAAAAGTCATAACGCCCGCCGTCGTCGTGTCCGGATGTCTTGCACCCTCCCTTCATGCCGTCTTTTTCCGTAGCGTCGAAATCTGCGCGTGTGGGCCATGTTTTTGATTTCGTGTCGTGGTTCTTATGAAGAAACCATTTAAAGGTGGGGCCCTCACCGTCGTTGTATTGGGGCATCACACCGGCAAAATATTTGCGGTACGTTTTTCCCGCGTCGATGTAATCTGCGTGTGTCACCGCCAGCTGCCCGTTGACTTCCGCCGTCTTGATGTCCAGCGGTGCCGATACGGAGGTAAGGCCCAAGTTCTTTCCTATCAGTCGGCCGATCCGATTGCCCGCTGAATATTGTGCGAGAAGTTTCTCACCAAAATCGCGCAAGTGAGAGAAGAAGGGTGAGAGCTCTCCCTTTGTCGGCTTGCTTCCGTCTGCCCGCGCTGCCCCTGTCGTGATGTCATCCCAATCATAATCCCGCCCAAACTGATCGGCCAATTTCCCGTCAGGGCGCGGCTCGACGTCGGAATAAGAATAACTTTTGTAGGTGGCGTCGGCCACACTCTCACGATTGGCAAAGCCCAAGTATCTTCTTCGCACCCCGCCGGCGTCGTCATAAGAGGCCACCACTCCCTGATCTGCGGTCCGCGGCCGCATAAAGAAACACGCATCGGCTGCACCATGTTTTCCCATCAGACCGCCGTTGGCATCTTCGACGGCTCCCAGATTCACTTCTCCGTCGAGGGTCGGGTATTTTTTGTCCGATGAGATCCGCTGCGCGCGAACTGACCCCAGATAGCGTGTCACCTGCTCAGTGGCAGTGGGAGCGCTCTCCACCGTGGTCTTGTCGACGACCGTTGTGTTGCGTGAAAACTTCTCTCCCCTGTAACTCAAAAACGTGACCGACACCGGAATTTTCTTGTTCACCATGCCACCGCCGGCCGAGCCCGATGTCGTGCTCTTGTCTGACACAGGCACGCACACATCCACCACAGCCTTTTCGCCTGTGTTTCTGTACGCCCAACCATTGTCGCTCGCCGAATCGCACTGCGCAGCTGTCATGACGGAGCCTGTTGCTCCGCAGGAAAAACTCGCCGACCCCGTTCCGCTGTCAGAAAAATTGGATTGCGGCCTGAGAATTCCGCCGCACTGGTTGGGATCGTAAAAAATAAGACCGTTGGCCACCAACTGTGTGACGATTTGCAAGGCTGCCTCGTTCACGCGCCGGTTGGTGTCATTTTGTACTTCGTTCCTTTTTGCCTTTCTCAGGTCCGCAAATTTGGCCGTGGCCATGACAGCCACTGCCAAGGTGAAGGCCCCAAAAACCATCGTGCTGGCTGACATCGCACCTCGTTCCGAATGTCTCATTTTTGATTTCTTTGTCATGATAGTGCTCCCAAAAAATCAAATTCAATCAGACTATGGATTGCCGCATTCTCCTGCAGACGAACATGCAAAATGAAAAACTGGATCGGTGATACAAACAGCTTCACCGCCTGCATTCTTGCCGAATTTGTTGAGCCGATTTTGCCTGTCGAGGCAGTTGGGCGTATCAACAGCCAATTTTTCTGATGTGAACTGCTTTACCGTCTTGCTGTAGGTTTGCTTTTTGCTCGCAATGGTTTTGTCGGCATTAAGAACGGCATACAAATTGACTTTCACCCGCATGCTCCGGTTCATGTTGAAGATCGACTTTTCACAAGTCAAAGGATCTGCTGTGCGTGAGTTCACCAATTGCGCTGTTGCAATGGCCACCCCTAAGGTCGCGGGATTGTCGATGGCATTCACACCGAGTGAAGAACCACTTCCTGCGGCATAGTAGCTCCCCTTTCGTGTGAAGATGTTGCCCGTGAAAACAAAACACATCCTGAAACTCTGTTGCCCAAAGAGGTCGCGCATGAAGCGATCGCCGTTCACTGGTGACAACGCCTTGATGACATCGGTTCCGGCCACATCGTCCGGACTCGCCGCTGCTCCCTCGCCCGTGCACCAATCGACCCACCGGCACATTTCGGCGCCGATACCTGTTGTCGGACGATACGCACCGCCCGCTGTGCAGTAGTTCGCCAGATTCGGATTGGCTGTATCAAGTTTTGCAAAACTGGCTGCATTTGAGGAGAAGGGCACCATCGCACCCCAAAGAAAATCGTTCTCCTCCACCTTGCCGGTCAGACCCTCTGATTTCCAAGAGCCGCCTGTGACTTGGTTGTAATCCAATGTGCTGAGGGACATCCGCATATCTGCGGCAAGAGTCTTGTCGAAGATATCGCCGCTTGAGGGAGAATCGACGCCGGCATAAGCAAAGTCCGCAGTCGACTGACAAAATTCATTGGTCACATTTCCGAAGCCGCTCTCTCCTGACTTGAAACCGATATGAGCCGTCCAGTGCATGACTTTAGAAA
>JBEGJP010000094.1:0-2691 GCA_041184525.1 Pseudomonadota bacterium
GAAGCTCCCGTCGAAAAACAAGCAAAAGCTTCCGGCGTTGGAGGACTCTTTCAATGACTGATTTTCAAAAATTTCGTGGTTTGAAATCGTCGCGGTGTCGAAGTTGGCTGTTTCTGCTCGCTGCAGCTGGGGCAGGAGCATCCGTGTTTCAAAGCTGTTGTCAAATTTCTTCCGATTCTGAAGCTGAAGCCCTTGCTGAGAGCAATCTTGATTCCTGTTCCACGAATCATGCAAAGGGCCAAATGTCTGTATCGGTCTCAAGCCGAGCAGCCCGCCTCGATAACCAAACGCTCCAATCTTTGTGGAGTGGTGCACTCAAGACCTTCGTCAGACCTTCCGTTTTCAGTGTGAAATCTGTTGAAAGCGCAAACGGAAATGCCGACTCCGTTCGTTATCTCACATTGGACGGAAAGTTTGGTCGAGGTTTGGGCGTGGGACGTCGGGTTTTGTCAAGATTATTCAGGGAGGGCGGGAGTGGTAGCGGCCTATTGGGCTATGCAACGATGTCCCACCTTCAGGAGGCTCTCGAAGTCAAAGCACCGGATCCGAAAGGCGCGAGTATTTTTAAAAACGTGTCTGGATTTGCGGGAATGGAGCGGTATTTAGATACGAGTCATCCAGATGGCAATGTCACTTCAGATGTCGATTATTCATCTGGTTTGTTTGCAGATTATGATGCCAATGAACAGTGGGCTCCCAAGCAATTGAGATACGACGAGGCTGTTGCAGGACTGCAATCTGCAGCAGACGCAGCAAATCCAACACGCGTCGTTCGCGTTGCTGTGCTCGACACGGGAGTTGATGTCGATCATCCCGATCTTAAGGGCGTCATTGATCGCGACCTTGCATACAACGCATTGACTGGAAAATCTGGTGCAAGTGAAGTGGCGGATGCACAAGGTCACGGGACACATGTGGCTGGCATTATTGCTGGACAAGGAGTGGGAAAATCTGAGGGTTTGACATCCAGTGTGTTGGGTGTGGCCGGAAAATTCAGAGTCAAAATCGTACCTATTAAGGTTCTAGGTGATGATGGCAGCGGCTCGACGACAGCGATCAACCGTGGGATCAGATGGGCCATACAAAAAGGGGTGGACATCATCTCCATGAGTCTGGGAGGCGGATCCAACTTTGACTGTGTGAAAGAGCAGAGTTTGAAGGACCCTGTTATTGAAGAAGCTATTTCAAAGGGCGTCATTGTTATTGCGGCAGCGGGGAATGAAGGGTGTCCGTTGGGGGGGGCATGCACAAGTCAAAGTCCGGACTTCTCCACATACACCGTTTTGCCGTGTTCAAACGAGGGTGTTCTTTGCGTTGCATCAAATGACAATCAAGAAGCTCCCTCGTCATTCAGTAATTATGCCCTTCCTCAACAAGCGCAAACGGTCTATCGGATAGCGCCGGATATTGTCGCGCCGGGAACGCGGATTCTTTCCACTTACCCTACAACGCCGAAATTTGCTGACTACAATGGAGTTGCTGTTCTCAGCGGGACAAGCATGGCAACACCCTATATTTCCGGCATTGCTGCTATCCTGAAACTGACCGAGACCACAGACTACCCTGTAAATCAGAAGTCATTGAAGACTTACCTTCAGGAAGCTTCCTATAAAGATGATGTATATGAGAGTAAGTTCCGCGCAGGACGTGTGGATCTGGAGGCTCTGATGAAAAATCGCCGCGACAAATATGTGGGCAAGACGACCTCTCTTGCGGCAGCTGTGAATAAAAATCAGGTTCCGTACAGCAATTGACTTCGTTTTTTGATTTGGAGTCTTGAGCTCTGGATAATTGTGTTTAATAATATGGCAAACGTAGTTATTGCCGTCAACCCAAGTTGGAAGAGGAAAATGCGACAACCGGTAGCCATTGTTGTTGCTGTCATCTCGGCGTGGATTGTGAGTTCGTGCAAATCGCGTGAGTTCAATGAAACACAGGCTGAGACTGAAGCAAATGCAAATTCGGATGCAAAGCCGCCGGTGCGTGTTGATTTGCTTGTTTTAGGTAAAGAATTTATTGAGAAAGGCGCATACTCGCGTCGCATGAGGTTGATTTACAGCCTCGGTGAATCAACTGTCATTGTGAGTAAATCTAACAGCGAAGACACTGTTCCATGTGTCACAAGTGGACAGAAGGTGTCATGTGGACCTCTTGAACGATCTGAGAGACGAGGCTACGAAGAAGTTGTTCGCAATTTCAATTTTGTTTTGGATCAGTCTGATGGCTCAGTTTCTCTTGATGTGAAAGCCGATTCTCTCGTTCCCTGTTTACCGAACATGTTAAGCCCTATCTGCCGCTCCCATTCACCGGCAGAAAGTTTTGTGTATCAAGGAAAAGTTGTGAGACTGGCCGTGGAGAATGAAAAGTCGGGTCTCCCGCAAGTCGAAGTTAAGTCAATCAAATTGAGTGCGCCGCGCCTCGCAAACGCCGACAATTCAAGCCCTGATAGACATATAGCAACCAGAACCCTTTCAATGAGTCTTCTGAAAGATGGTGAGCCCCGAGATTTGAGCGGAGATTGTGTCTGTTTGCATCATCCTTTTGAGGATGGTTCAGAGTGGATGAACTGCGAAATTGAACTCCCTCGATTGAACCAAGATCAGAAGAATATTCAACGTAAAATCAAACTTAAAACCTTTCTGCCGTGGAAGCGGATTGATGTTTCTGTTCATGCTTTCATTACCGAAAATT
>JBEGJP010000095.1:0-10501 GCA_041184525.1 Pseudomonadota bacterium
TGATCCCGCGCACCGTGAAGAATTGCTCATTCAAAAATGCTGACTTGGCTTGAATCACAGGATCGGCCTTGGCTTCCTCTGATGTCCAATGGTGGAAAAGCGAATGGAAGCCAAAAAGCATGGGCAAAAAGAGCAGAGCAAACAGTGGCAGGGTGGCAGCATAGTTTTCTGCGAAACGGCGCAGAACCACCGACCAGCCGGCACGTGTCGCGAACTGCACCAGCACAAAGAAAAGGCATCCCAAGCCCATACTCAAAAAATACAAGTATGACGTGTGGAACGACCATTGCAGAATTTCAATCTTTTCAGAGTCGCCCATAGCCATGCCAAGCGCTGCCAGCAGAGCAACGATTCCAGCTGCGAGAGCGACAACAGGGAACTTGGTCAACCAATGGCCGGTCGGGAGGGTCACATCGCTGGGGTTGATGGCCTTTGCGTGGTTTGAACTCATCGCTTCCATCCTTTCGCTGAGGCAATGTCAGAGGGAACTTCGTTGAGAGAGGCGCGGCGGCTCAGCTGAAGAGCACGCAGGTAGGCGACAATCGCCCAGCGATCTTCGACAGGAATTGCATAGGCGTAAGAGGGCATGTTCCCGCGTACACCATGAAGAATGGCATCGTAGATTTGGCCATCGGGCATCGTGACGATGCGTTCATCATGGAAGGAGGGCGGCTTGAGCAAGCCGGCATTGCGCTGAACCACAATACCATTGGCCTGTCCTGTCTTGCCGTGACAAACGGCGCAATAAATATTGTAACGTTCTTGTCCGCGCTCAACGAAAGACAGAGAGACCTTCATTGGATTTTTCGTGACAAACGCATCGCCGTTTTTTCCGAAATGAAGAGCCTTGTCTTCCTTAAGACTGCCTTGAGCAACAGTTCCTGCCACAGGCAGGCGCATGGCGCGACCATCCTCAAAAAACTCATTCTGCTTTTGAGGACGGTATTTTGTTTGGAAGTCCATATTCAGATTCGGGTGAATCGGCGGTTGTTCTGAAGGCTGGCCGCGGCACGCGGACAGAGCAAGAGTGGCCGCAATGGAACTCACGGTGATGAAGCCTGAAAGACGATTGACTGCAATTTTCATATTATTGCTCCACCAATTCCACGTGCGTTGCACCCAGTTCGCTCAGCATCTTGGACGTTGCATTCGCATCGAATTTGGGGTCGCGTGCTTCAATTGAAATGAAAAACTTGTCGTCCGTCACTTTCTCAAACCGCTCGGAACGGAAGAGCGAGTGGTACCACATCGGCAAACGGTTGATGAAAAGCATACCGAAAACAGCACCGAAAGAACCCAAAAGAACGCCCAGCTCGAAAGTGACAGGCACGAAGGCCTGCCAACTGAAGAAGGGCTTTGCAGAAATGACGAGAGGATAGGCTTGGGTGTTGATCCACCATTGCAGAAGCATGCCGCCGGAAGCTCCACAAAGGCCCATGACCAACACGATCCAAGGCACTTTGCTTGCCTTGAGTCCCATGGCTTTTTCGAGGCCATGAACGGGGAACGGAGTGTGTGCATCCCAATGAGTGAAGCCCTTGTCACGGACCTTCTCGCAAGCGTGATAGATAGCGGGTGCGGTCGGAAACTCTGCAAGCACACCGTAAAGATTCTTTTTCTGGTTCATCAGTGCGCTCCTCCTTTGGCGTGGTGACCGTGGTCGTGTCCATGGGGGTCAGCCTCTGGCATGACTGTCTTCACTTCAGCGATCGCGACGATCGGCAGGAAGCGAATGAACAGCAGGAAGAGGGTGAAGAACAACCCGAACGAGCCAATGAATGTGGCGATATCCACATAAGTGGGTTTGAAATAGGCCCAAGATGACGGGAGGAAGGTGCGGTGGAGCGACGTCACGATGATCACGAAACGCTCAAACCACATTCCGATGTTCACGAAGACCGAGATGATGAACAGAGCCCACAGGTTGGTGCGGATCTTACGGACCCAGAACAGCTGGGGAATGATCACGTTGCAGGTCACCATCGTCCAGTAAGCCCATGCGTAGGGACCTGTTGCGCGGCTGATGAAGATGTAGCGCTCGTATGGGTTGCCGCTGTACCACGCAATGAAGAATTCCATCGCGTACGCATAACCCACCATCGAGCCGGTGAGGAGAATGATTTTGGCCATGTTCTCGAAGTGGCGCATCGTGACCAGATGCTCGAGCTTGAACACCCAGCGGCAGATGATCATGAGGTTGATGACCATTGCAAAGCCCGAAAAGATGGCGCCCGCAACGAAGTAAGGAGGGAAAATGGTCGCGTGCCATCCGGGGAGCTGAGAGGTTGCGAAGTCGAAACTCACGATGGTGTGCACGGACAACACGAGAGGTGTCGAGAGGGCTGCAAGAATGAGGTAGGCACGCTCATAATTCAGCCAGTGGCGGTGCGAACCGCGCCAGCCCAAAGCAAACAGACCGTATACAAACTTGCGGATTCCCTTGGAGCGGTCACGGAATGTGGCGATGTCAGGGATGAGTCCCACAAACCAAAACAGTGTCGAAACCGTGAAGTAGGTTGAAACCGCGAACACGTCCCAGAGGAGCGGGCTGCGGAAGTTGGGCCACATCGCCATTTGATTCGGAATCGGGAAAAGCCAATAGGCAACCCACACACGACCGACGTGGATGCCGGGGAAAATGAGGGCGCAGATGACCGCAAAGATGGTCATGGCCTCGGCGGCACGGTTGATGGACGTTCTCCACTTCTGGCGGAACAGAAATAGAATGGCCGAGATGAGTGTTCCGGCGTGACCGATACCCACCCAGAAGACGAAGTTGGTGATGTCCCATGCCCAACCGACGCGGTTGTTGAGTCCCCACACACCGACCCCTTCCCAAAAAAGGTAGCCGATCGCGGCACCCAAAACACCCAGCCCGGAAAGAGCTATGAGGAAGCAGATCCACCATGCTTTCGGGGTGGTCATTTCCATGGGTCTGGAAACGATGTTGGTCACCGAAGAAAACGTTTCGCTGCCCAAGACCAGCGGCGAGCGTTTGTCTACGTGTTCTTCAAGATTCGCAAGGGTAACTGAAGTATCCATGTGCGCTCACCACGTCAGAGTTGGGTTGAAGATTCGAGTTCAGGATTCGGATTGCGGACCTTCGCGAGGAATGTCGTGCGCGGCTCGAGCGCAAGCTCGGAAAGCACGGCGTAGTTGCGCGGCAATGCTTTGAGCATTTTCACGCGGCTGTCCACTTCGTCGGCCAGATTGCCAAACGTGATGGCATCGGTGGGGCAAACCTGCTGGCAGGCTGTGACCACAGCTCCCTCACGAATGATGTCTTCACCGCGGATCTTCGATTCCACACGCGCCGCGTTGATGCGCTGAACACAGTAGGTGCATTTTTCAATCACACCACGGAACCGGACGGTCACGCGCGGATTTTTTTGCATGGCGTAAAGCGGGTTGTCGGCATCGTTTTCTTTGGAGAAGTTGAAATAGTTGAAGCGGCGGACCTTGTAGGGACAGTTGTTGGCGCAGTAGCGGGTACCAATACAACGGTTGTAAGCAATGTCGTTGGTTCCTTCGACGCCGTGCACCGTTGCTGCCACAGGGCACACCTGCTCGCATGGAGCTGTCTCGCAATGCGCACACGCCATGGGTTGGAAGACGGCCTGAATGGAATCAGGCGTATCGACATTGCCTGTGAAGTAACGGTCGATACGAATCCAGTGCATTTCGCGGCTCTTGAGGACACGCTTCTTGCCCACCACTGAAATGTTGTTTTCAGCTTGGCAAGCCACTGTACACGCATTGCAGCCTGTACAAGAGTTGAGGTCGATGGTCATACCCCATTGGTTGCCGCTTGTGGTGTTGGTTTTTGTCCAGAGAAGCGTCTTGTGTTTCTTGGGATCAAGGAGATTGAACTTTTTGAAGGTCTCTTCGAGAGAAGGATCGGCCTTGATTGCGGCAAGGGTGATTTCTCTCGTGACTCCGCGCGATTCAACAGCCTCTTTCCCGACAGTCGTGTCATAGGAGTAGTCAGAGACACCGTGTTCTTGTGTTGTTGCCAACTCATAGGTTCCAGACACACGTTGGACGTCGGCGCCGAACGCGAATCGGTTCTCACCAAAGAGAAGTGAGTAGCCATTGAAGCCGGTGCCCGTCGAAACACGACCGTTGAAGGAGCGGCCGTAGCCCAGAGGCACAACAACAGTATTCTCAGACACTCCGGGGACAACAAAAGCAGCAATCTTGAGAATGGCTTCTTTGTCCTGTTTCAATTTAATTTCGACGAAGTCTCCCGTCTTGATGCCCTTGGCTTTCGCTGTTTTCGGGCTGATGAGAGCTGCGTTGTCCCATGTGAGTTTTGTCACGGAATCCGGAAGTTCCTGCATCCATGCATTGTTGGCGTAGCGTCCGTCATACACACTGCGGTCGAGGACAAGCCGCAGTTCCATTTGTGTGGATGTGGACTCAGGGGATGTGCCCAAGCCTTCCAGCTGCTGTGCCAGCTTGCTGAGTTCAGGCTTCGCACTGAACGTTTCACCGACAGTGCCTTTGACCATGCCATCGTGCAGCCAACGGCGCCATGACGAGTCGAAATCGCCGGTCGTGGATTTCTTCCATTGCGCTTGAACGAGCTCATAGGAATTTTTGGTGTTGCCCATGAGACCGGCAAGGAATTCCACATCCGACAAAGAAGGGTACAGCGGCTCGATGACGGGCTGCACAATGGCGGCTGTGCCATCGGAGCTCACGAGATCGCCCCAGCTTTCGAGTGCATGGCTGCGTGGGAAATGGAGTGCACAGGCGACGCCTGTTTCGTCGGCGTGATAGCCGAGATGAATGCTTGTTTGAACCTTCTGAAGAGCGTCCGCGAAGGAAAGGTCGGCCGCAGCTGTGTAAACGGGATTGGAGTCGATGATGACCAGCGTTTTCACATTGCCTTTGTTGATTTCGCGGGTGAGCTCATGGAGCGGGCTCGCTGCCGGCAGCGGGCTGGAGCGGACCACGAGTGTTTTTCCGAGATTGTTCAACGCGGAGTTGATGGCCAAGGCGAGTGCATGCACCCATGCACGCTGGTCTTGACCAACCATGATGACGCTCTTGCCTTGGTTCGCCATGAGATCGGCTGCAAGCGCTTTGAGCCATTTTTCATTCGCAGTGGAAACTTGTTTGCCGCGCGCAATAACCTCGGCCGGCAGATTCAAGCCTTTCGATGCGAGTTGGACAGCCAATGCGAGAAGTGCTTCTCCCATGGCCGAACTGCGCAGGCTCAAGCGGTGATCCGCGACCACACCTGTGTTGGTGAACGTGGGCTCAGCGACATAGAGCCGTGACATGGTCTTGGCTTCGTCGACGCTCTTGCGCTTGGTTGCGTACATTTTTGAGTTGCGGACAACATCGCCTTCGATGCCGAGCGGATCGGCGTCGAAGCAGGCCACAACATCCGCTTCTTCGAGGCGGTGAAAGAGATGTGCATTCGCATATCCAAACGATGCGAGCGCAGTCATTTCGTTCCAGCGCATCGCAGCATCGTGAATCGTGACCGTTGATTTCGGATAAGTCGTTTGGAATTCGCGCAGCAGGCCGAGGAGGGTCGGAGAGGGCACTGCTTCAAGCAGAACGGCAAGACCCTGACCACCCGTACTGCCATGAGTGGCTTTGATTTCAGCGGCAGCCGCAGCAAGTGTCGTTTTCAGAAGTTTTGCATCAGGGCGACCGCTCGTTTGAGCGACTCCCTTCTTCAAAACGGATTGGCTGCGGTCGGGATCGTAAACTTCCAGCGCAGATGCTTGCGCAAACGCGTTGGTTGCGCCCAGACTCATGGGGTGTGAAGGATTGCCGTCGACTTTCGTGGGGCGACCCTCGTAGCTCGTGACAAGCAAGCCGAACACACTTCCGCCGAAACGACCTGCAGAGGCGTAATATTGTGGCTTTCCTTCCACGAGGTCTTCGGGGCGTTTGTTGTAGGGCAGAATTTTTTCAGCCGGCTTGCGGATGCATCCTGTGGCGGATGTCAATCCGGCAAAGGCGGCAGATGCGCCAATGATTCCAAGGAAGGAGCGACGGTCAACTCCGGGAGTGACTTCAAGCTCTGCTGCACCGGAAGGGAATTCGTTTTTCATTTGAGCGAGCAATTCGGGGGACTCAGCCATTTCTTCGAGGCTGCGCCAGTATTTTTTGCCACTCTTTTCCTGATTGTTTTCAGACTGCATGTGTGCGTTCCTCAGGTTCGAAACTTTGATTCAGTAATGGCAACCAGAGCAGTGCTGCGGAGGATTCACACCACGCAGGCGGTGCGGATCCTTCTCGGGCACATAACCCTCTTTCGCGGGGTCATAGGACAGGTTTGTGACTTGATTCTTTGGCACCAAATTCGGCGAAGGGTTGCGGTGACATTCGAGGCACCATCCCATGCTCAGAGGTTGAGCCTGTCCCACCACTTTCATTTGGTCGATTCGACCATGGCAAGACGCACAGTTCACGCCTGAGTTCACGTGAATGGAGTGGTTGAAGTTGGCATGTTCAGGGAGCATGTGAACTTTGACCCATTCAATCGGCTTGCCGGATTGATAGGACTCGCGCACAAGCTGAAGGCGCGGGCTTTTTGCCTGCACCATGCTGTGACATCCCATGCATGTTTCAGTCGGCGGAATGGCCGCAAAGGCCGCGCGCTCGACTGTGCTGTGACAGTAGCGGCAGTCCATTCCCATTTGGCCGGCGTGGAGCTGGTGACTGAAAGCCACCGGTTGCTTCGGCGTGTAGCCGACGTCCGTCCATTTCGGAGAGAAAAAATACCAAACGGCGAGCACAACACTGACAAGGACAAGAGGCGCACCAATCGCAACCGCTGTTGGGATATGATTGGTCCATTTTGGAAAGATGGGTGTCACTCGATCACCTTCATTCATGAGGGTTTGACACAGAAACACACTCGAAGCGGGGCTGGACTGTCCAACACCACTGGGCGGTTTCTGTAGTTCATCCAGTTTACGCGAGCAAGCTTTGCATCAAAAGAAGAGACGGGAACTTTTTTTGGACGAGATTGATCTGAATCAGTTTTCGATGTGAGCACGATCCAGTGAGTATCGAATTCGTTCCATCGTCAGAGCAGTGCTTCACCAGCAACGGCTTCTGCGCGAGAGAAAATTTCATCTATGCCCTCTGATGAGGCATCGTAGTATCCACGGATTTTTCCTTGCGCATCGACGAGCACAAGTTTTTGAGCGTGAGCAATGTCCATCATGCCGGCATTCATGAACGTCTCGCCCATCGCGACCATGAAACCCTTTTCCACGAGCGTAGCCATCGCCTCTTTTTCAGCGGTGAGAAAAGTCCAGTGCTCAGGATGTGCTCCCAACAATTGAGCATGGGATTTCAAAACCGATGCCGAATCGAAATCAGGGTCAACTGTAAAGCTGACGATGGTCAGCGGGAGCTTCGAAATTTGAATGCGCTCTTGGAGTGTTTTCAAATGTTGGAAAACGATCGGACAAAACGATTTGCAGCGCGTGAAAACGAAACTCGCGACGTAGGGTCTGCCGGCCAGTTGGGAGGTGCCGAATGTTTGCCCTTCCTGATTGGTCATGGTGAAGGCAGGAACGTCACCCAGAGCAGGCGGCGGTGGAGGCACACGACGCGTGAGCGGTGTGAGAACGGTGATCACCAATGCACAGAGGACTGCAGCCCACAGATAGGGTTGTTTTTTGAACTTCTCAACGATGGTTTCAAACATGGCGTGCCTTTCCACTTCGAGTCATGGCCGTTGTAAACCAGAGGCAAAGCAGTGCTTCACAAAACAAAATGCCCAAATGAACGAGCGATGCGTGATCGGTCGGTGCTTGAATCAGTGCATGTCGGAAGAGTGACGAGAGGTGCGTCATGGGGTTCAACTGTGCCAGCATTGCCACCCAGCCTTCTGTCGGGAGCGGGAACATGGAACCGGAGACGATCCACAACGGGAAGAGAATAAGCCCCATCACCGCATGGTAGCCTTGCACCGAGTTGATGAGCAGCGCTGCACCCAAGTTCAATGCTGCGAGCGTACTGCTGCCGAGAACCGCCGCAGCCAACAACAAACCCCAGTTGATATTTGAAAATGCGAGGCCTGTGAAAGGCAAAAACAAAAGCAGCAGTGCGATTTGCAGCACGACGAGCGTGACGAGTGCCGAGACCTTTCCAAGTGCGATTCCCACGCGCGGCGCGGGTGAGGCCAGAATCGCACGAAGGAAGCCGGTTTGAGCGTCTTCAATGAGGCTGATGGCGCCAAACAGGGTGGTGAAGAGAACGCACATCACAAGCGAACCGCAATAAAAAAACTGTAAATATGACCCCTCAGACTGGGACAGGGCCACCACGCGATTGAGACCGAATCCTATCAAAAACCAGAACATGAGAGGTTGCGAGACGAGCCCAATCCAGCGCGATCGTTCTTTTTTGAAGCGAAGAATGTCGCGTGTCCATAGAGCGGACGCGACTTGAAATGTCGGCTTCAGATTCATCGTGCTTCACCTCGCATCGGAGCTTCTCCCGTGCTGAGACCAGATTCCTCTTTGCTCCATCCCACAAGCCGTTGCCACACAGCATCTGAGAGCTGTGTTTTGCGGATGGTCGTTGCGTCCACCAGTGCGTCGAAGTCGGGAACGGAGCGCAGCTGCGCGAGTGTTTGAGCAGCACTTTCGGTGTGAATGAAGACCTTGTTGTGCGAGGGTGCGGTCGATTCCAGATGGAATTTTTCGCGCATCGATTTTGCAAGACCTTCCGCATCCGGTGTGGAAAGTTCGAGTGTTTCAGCCGGCAGATGTCTGACGAGATCGGCGCAGGGAAGATCAAGAGCGATGCGCCCTTGTTCCAAAAATACAATCCGCTCAAAGAGTCCCATTTCAGAGGCGTGATGAGAGGCGCACACCAACGTGAGTTCCGGCAGGTGATTCTTGGCCTTCTGTAACGCAGACCAGAATTCTCTTTGTGAAATGAGGTCAAGTCCGCTGGTCGGTTCATCGAGCAGCAGCAGTTTTGGCTCACACAGGAAGGCGCGGGCCAAATCGGCGCGGCGTTGCTGTCCGCCGGAAAGAGTTTGAACGTCGCGATCGAGCAATCCTTCGAGTTCAAGGAGCTGAGTGAGCCGGTCGAGATTCTCTGCAATCCGGCCGGCCGACAGCCCCCAAATTCTTCCAAACAGAGTCAAGTTTTGTCGCACAGTCAGTTTCTTATCGAGACACGGGGCTTGGAAAACCAGTGAGATTTCCGAGGCGGCGACATCACATGTCCGTTTTCCGCTCTGGGCTTTGAAGAGCCCGGCCAAAGCGTGCAACAGTGTCGATTTGCCAGAGCCATTGCGTCCGACAAGAGCGACGGATTCGCCTCTGCGGATTTGAATTTCGGGCACCGAAAGGACTGTGTGACCGGTTGAATATGCAAAAGTAAAATCAGAAAGTCGGAGAGTCATTTGAGCAACACATCAAGAACGAGTGCGAGGGTGAGCACCGGCAAGTAAACAAGGGATGCAAAAAACAATTGCTTCGCCCATTTTTTATGTTTTTCGGGTGCAAATCCGCGCAGGCTTGCCACGGTCATCCAAATCCCGAGGGCAGTTGCCGTGATTGTATAAACAAGGCCTGCAGTGCCAATGGGCATGAGCAACACACTCACAGGCAGCAAAGCCAATGAGTAAAGCACGGCTTGTACAGTGGCGGGGCGGAGTCCGCGGTCCCCGGGCCATGTTTTGATTCCCGCATTTTTGTAATCGCGCTCATGATTCACAGAAATGGCGATGAAGTGCGGAATTTGCCACAGCAAAAGAATGCCAAAGAGAATCAACCCCGGTGCCGAAATGGAATTTGTGGCTGCAGTCCAGCCCAACAGAGGAGGCATCGCACCCGGAAATGCGCCAATGAGAAGCGCATGCGGCGTGACCCGTTTCAGCGGGGTGTAAACAAAAGCATACGAGAGAAGAGCAAAAACACTCAGCGCCGAAGTGAGCCAATTGACCCAAAATCCGAGAATGAGCACCGAGGCCACGGCAAGAACAACGGCAAAAAGGAGAGCGCCATTCGCGCTGATGCGCCCCGAGGCCAAAGGCCGTTGCGCGGTGCGTTTCATGAGTTTGTCTGTGTCACGCTCCCAATGCATGTTGAGCGCATTCGCAGCTCCCACGGACAATCCGGTTCCCAACAGGGTGGCAAAAATTTTCCAAAGCGGCATGGCGTCAGGTGCCAGCGCGAGGCCGCCGAGAGTCATCAGCAAACAGAACACGTTGATACGCGGCTTGGTCAGCTCCACATAGTGGCGCCAATGGTGCAGGGGTGGTTCAACCGAAGTGACTTCAGAGAGGGCGTTCATTTTAAATACTTCTCAACTGATTCGGGAAGATAGCCAAGGGCCCGACAGTGGAGGTCTAGTGCCTTGTAAGAGTTTCCGCAAACCTTATTTAGGCTGCGGGACAGACTCCGAGCTTCGCATTCTTTGAAGCCAAAGTGAGCGTCAGCGGCGCGTTTTGAAAGTGCCGCGCACTCTTGTGCTCTGTTTTGGCCGGCGAGACAACTTTCCATGA
>JBEGJP010000096.1:0-5800 GCA_041184525.1 Pseudomonadota bacterium
CCTTGTCTTGAAGATTTCCAAAAGCTCCGCCCAGTTTTTCTTGCGCCCCAGTCAGGAAGGCCGCTGCAATTTCATCAATCTGTTCGGTGACGCGGTGTTTGCCTGCCTTGCCGTGCGTTTCATTTGCAGAAATGCCGGCGCTTGGATGCGCAGCACCTTGGCGGCGTGCTGCTGCCTTTTTGGCTGCCTGAATGGCGAGGTCGATGGTCTCGCGCGCACGTTCATCACGCCGCGGTAAAGACGCGGCTGAGCTTGGCGCTGTGCCGCCACGGTGGCCGCCTGCCGCCGCACCGCTCTGAGGCTGCTGCGCAGCTGCAGCTTTGGGTGCATGAGCTGCGTGTTGAGCCACTGGTGTTGGACCGGCATGGCGTTGCTGCGCTGCTGCCGGTTGAGGTCCCGAAGCTGCGGGCTTGGTTGGACCGTTGGGCACTGGGCGTGCGTGAGCCGGAGTGGGTTGTTCCGTGTTGCGCGGCTCAGGTCCGTTCGAAATACGTTCTTCTGTGCCGTTCGGTTGCGCTGCTGCACGCGTCGTGTCGCGGCGGTGCGGCGGCAACGTGGATTCCGGACGCGCGGGTCTTTCCGCGGCAGTTGGTCCTGCATGACGACGCTCGTCGCGACGGTCGGGGCGTTCGTGACGCTTCTCGCTTCTGGCTTCTGGAGCGGATTCTTCGGTTGCCGTGGCTGCCTGCTGTCCGAACACCTTCACCCTTCCTTGGCTGTCGAAAGGATAGTCGGAATTGTCGGGTGCCTGCAGATAAGAGTCGGGAACTTTTTCCAGCGGAATTTTGAATCCGAGAAGTTCTTCCACAGCGCCCATGTTGTAACCATAGTCCTCGCAAATGAGAGTCACAGCATGTCCTGTGGCTCCGGCGCGCGCTGTGCGGCCAATGCGGTGGATGAAGCTTTCTTCGTCATCGGGAATATCGAAGTTGTAGACGTGCGAAAGATTCGCCACATGAAGACCGCGTGACAGCACGTCGGTGGCGACCAGAAGGTTGCATTTTCCTTCTTTGATTTTCTTGATGAGCGTCATGCGTTTGCGTTGCGGGAGGTCGCCCGTGAGAACTTCGGCAGCAAGGCCATTGCAAGCCAGTTTGTAGCCCACCCATTCAGCCACCACTTTCGTGTTGGTGAAGATGATGGCGCACTCCGGATTGTGAGCTTTGATGTGGCCCATCAACGTCGGGAATTTTTCCTCAGCGGTCACCGCATACGCCACCTGAGTGATTCTCTCGGGAGTGATGCGCACGGGATCGGTTTCAATGTACTCGGGCTCCTCGAGGTATTCGAAGGCAAGCTCCTTGACCTTTTCACTTCCCGTGGCGCTGAAAAGAAGCTTTTGAACGCGCTCGGAAGGCAAGTGTCGCAGCACGTATTCAACGTCGTCGATGAATCCCATGTCGAACATTCGGTCGCATTCGTCGATCACGAGAACCTGCAGATCGTCGAGTTCCAGTTTCCGGCTGCGGTGCAGGTCGAGAAGACGTCCGGGGGTCGCAACGACGAGGTCGATGGCCTGATTCAGTTCACTGACGTGGCGTTCGACGTCCACACCACCGAACACGGCCAAGCTCTTGAGCTGAAGACTTCCGAGGAGACGCTTTGCATCTTGGGCCACTTGGTCGGCAAGTTCACGGGTGGGCACGATGACAAGCGCATGCGGCTTGTGAGGTTGCGCCACTCGGTTTTCTTGGCTGAGAAGTTTGTGGGCCATGGTGAGCAGATAAACGGCTGTCTTGCCTGTTCCTGTTTGCGCAAAACCGGCAACGTCTTTTCCGTCAAGAGCAGGTGGCAAACAGAGTGCTTGGACTCGCGTGGGCCGCTCAAACTTTTGTTTTCGGATGGCTTCGAGGATCTGGTCGTTGAAGCCGAGGAAACTGAAGGTGATGTCTTGCGGTGCCGGTTCCGATTGCGCTGGTTCAGGGAGTTTCGCAAACGTCGGAACTTCTGAACTTTTAAATTCAGCGGGTGTTTTGGCGAGTGCGTCCAGCTGTTCCAAATCGGGAGTCGCTTCTTCCAATTGGGGAAGAACGCTGACGTTGGGCACATCTGCGGCAGTCATTTCATCACCGAACAACTCGGGGGTTGTCGGGATACGTTCCTTGCTCTTGGCTCGAGATGCGGTTGCTTTTTTATCGGCCGGTGCGGCTTTTCGTGCTGCAGGTTTTTTGCTCGCTGCAGCTTTCTCAGATGTTGTTGGCTTCGCTTTGGCAGCTACCGATGTTTTCCCTGTTTGTGTTTTACTGCCGGCACCCGCTTTGGCAGCCGCAGATTTTGCAGCAGCTGCTTTGGTTGTTGCCGAGGAACTCGAACGGGAGGATTCGGATTTCTTTTCTTTTGTCTTCTGAGTGCTGCTGGAGCGAACCATTCTGATCTTCTCGCATGTCGGCAAAGGGGAGAACTGGCACGGCCAAAAAAGGCCGAACGCGGCCCCAAAGGCATAAGACTAAATGATGTAAAGGTAAAGGCGAAATCTTGGAGTTTTCAGGGAGGAAGAGGGGGGGTGACCTTGAGTCTGACATGGCTTTGTGTCATAGCACGGAATTCGAATGGATTGTCCGGTTTTTCGGGGGTTGGAGCCTATGCTTGTCGGTCTTCTTACTGCGGCGCTCGTCTTTGTGAGCGTTGTCCTTATTGTTCTGATTGTTGCTCTGCAGCACGGGAACGAGGGTGGCATTGGTTCGGCATTTGGTGGCGGTAACTCGGCGGGCTTTTTTGGTGCCTCGGGTGGTGTGGCTCTGATTGTGCGTGCCACATGGATCTTCGGCGCTGCCTTTTTTGTGCTCTCGACAGCATTGGCTTGGGTCAAAACCCACGAGAAATTTGGTGTGAGCCGTGAGCTCGACTCCGCTCTTTCTGTGACGCCGACACCGACAGCCAGCCCTGCAGCTGTGGCATCGCCCACGGCCGCGAGCACACAACCGGCTGTTATTGCTTCTCCTGCAGCATCCGCTCAGCCTTCGGCTGCCCCCAGCCCCGCCTCAACGCCGGCGGTTCAGGGTTCACCGGCCTCCGCCGCGCCGAGTCCGGCCGCTCCCTGAAGGGGCGGTGTAACGCTCTTTCCTGAGCACCTCTCTCTGTTCTGACTTTCCTGATGAATCAGGCCAGAACCGGTGTCACTGATTTCAATTTGATCAGCCGCTCAACGGCCATATTTTTTTGCCTGTTTCCGTGCTCGAGCAGGATGATGAATTCTTCCTCGGGGTCGATGAGGTGAAGAAGTTTCTGCAAAGTTCTCAACTGAGGCAAGGTCAGGGCAATGAGGTCCATTTGCTGGCGTGAGATCTTGATGAAGCCCGCTTCGGAAGCAGCACGTCTTATTTTTGCTTCGTCTCCGGCTTTGAGAGCTTCTGCCAAACCGGTCTGAAAATGCTGCGGGTGCTGATCCTGCAAATCATACAGCGCCGACACGTGCCACCACTCTTCTGCGGGGTGCCATTGTCCATCTGGGAGAATCCATCCGCTGATGGCTTTCAGTTCAGTGACTCCATCCATACGTTGCCAAATCTCGGGGGACGAGTGCCCAGCCCAACAGAGGGTCTTCTTGACCCTGCGCCACGAACGACGGTTGGATATCACAAAGTCCGTTGAGCAGTCCCCATGCACTCAACACCGCCATGCTTGCGGCGAATATCTCGACGTGCTCGCTCAGTTCAACAAAAAGATCTTCCATGAAAGCGGCTGAGCGCAGCGCCGTTCTTTGGATTTCGAGTTTCTTGAGCAATCCTGCGCGGGAAGCCTTGCCTGATTCGGGCTGTCGGAGTTCGCTGATGTGGTTGACTCTGTAACCAGAATGAAGCGACCAACCTGCTGCTGAGAGCCAAGGGTGTGTTTCCACCACAATTGCGTCTGGAAAAGCCTGACGGATGCGACGGGCCAAGTGATGTGCGCGCGCAGAGAGCGGGGCCTTGTTGCTTGAGAGCGTGTTTTCGATGTCCAACGCCCCTGCGAACAAAGAACTTTCGAAATGTCTGCGGGCATAAGCTTCGAAGTAGCGCTCGGTGTGGGGCAGAGGCATACGAGTTTTCTTCTCATCTTCCTCTTTGTCTTTTTCCCAGAGCCGGAGCAGCGATTGGACCGCAGGTTCAGGACAAAGAGGGACCCCGGGGCAGGCGCGGTTGCAAGAAGTGCAGCTGGGGAATGTGATGGGAGCGTCGAGGCAAAAAACCTGAGCCCCTCCGAGGTCGGAAAGAGTTTGCATGAGATGAGTGTCGGCATCGGTGTGCGGCACGGGCCCCAGCTCTGATGAAAAGGCTTCCCAAAAGAGGGGTGAGTTCAATTGCGAAGGTGATTCCATTTCGAAATGACGTCCCGCAGCTGAAATGGGAACATCGCGAAATGTTCTCTGCAAACGATTGGAAATTGATTCGTGCAGATTTGCTTCCGAGAGACCGGATTGAATTTCTTTCACAACACAGCGCCCACGTACGAGTGCTGTTTTGTGAGTTGCTGTTCCGCCGACGTGGATGCCTATGATTTGTACCGAGGCTGAGTGTCTCGGGGCGGAAACAGATTTCATTCAACCCTCATTTTCTTCAGCGCTGCCTGAGAACGATCAGTTGATTACGGCCATTGCGCTCAATGAGAAAGAGCAAGTCACGCGGGCTGTCTTTCGAGGTTTTGAGCGCCGATTCAATATCCTTGATGCTCTTCATCGGTTTTCTGTTGATCTCAACGATCACATCACCGCGGCGCAGCCCTGCAAATGCGGCGTAGCTGTCATCCGAAACGGCAGAAATCAGGATGCCTTGTTGCGCACGGATGCCGAGTTGTTTACGCAATTCTCCCGAGAGCGGTTTCAAAGACAATCCGAATTCGCCCGCCACACCGCTCACAGAATCGCTGTTCTCGTCCGTCTCCTGATTCGCAACTTCCGGACTGAACTGGCCGATTTTGACACGTACTTCCATCGGTTTTCCGTCGCGCACAATTCCGAGTTTCACTTCGGTTCCGGGCTTGGTGAATGCAAGGCGGGTGCGCAGCTGTGAAAAGCTGCTGATACTGGTGCCGTTGAGAGATTGAATGACGTCATAAGGTTTGAGCTCTGCCTTTTCCGCTGGGCTGCCTTTGACGACACCCACGATCATGGTCCCCGGGCTGTCTTCTGTCAGTTTCAGTTCTTTGAGAACATCAGGGCTCAATTCGCCAAAATCGCGTCCGTCGATGCCAAGAAATCCGCGCGTGACACGACCCTCATTGATGAGCATTTCGGCTGCAAGCCGCGCCATATTTGTGGGGACTGCAAATCCGATGCCTGCATAACTGCCTGTCGGGGAGCTGATCGCCGTGTTGATACCGATGACTTTTCCATCGAGATTCAGCAGAGGGCCGCCTGAATTCCCGGGGTTGATCGCCGCATCTGTTTGAATGAAGTCCTCGATGGCACCACCACCCAAAACGCCGCCGCGCCCGAGCGCGCTGACCACACCGACGGTCAGTGTTTGAGGGAGTGAGAAGGGCGCACCCAAAGCGACAACCCAATCACCCACTTCAACTTCATCTGAATCTGCGAGTCCAAGTTGTTTGAGTGAGCCTTGCGTGAAATTTTCCAGCTTGAGGATGGCGACATCCACCGAAGGTTCTCTTCCGACGAGCTTGGCTTTGAATTTTCTGTCGTCAAATGTCTGCACGGTGATGTCGTTGGCCTCTTGCACGACATGATTGTTCGTCATCACGTAGCCGTTTTTGAGGTCGACCAGAAAACCAGAGCCGGCGGCCTCTTGCACACCACGTTCCCGCCCTCCGCCTCCGGGCGGAAAGAAGGGAAAAAAGAAATCATCAGGGAAGGGAAATCCTCCAC
>JBEGJP010000097.1:0-5060 GCA_041184525.1 Pseudomonadota bacterium
ACTTCGGTAAGAATGGGGTGGCTGACGGGATTTGAACCCGCGCATGATGGAATCACAATCCATTGTCTTAACCGCTTGACTACAGCCACCACTCCGGTTGGCGAGGCTTTAATCAGTTGGGTACCGATAGTCAAGACCTGTCTGCTTGCCGGCCCTCTTGAATTCGGGCATGAAGTTCACACGATTTTCACAGGACGAGGATTGATTCCGAGTTTTACGCCACGTTTTTCGGGAGTCCTGCCCTAGGCGTGAGCGGCAGGAGGGTCTTATAGATGGTTGCTCCCTTGAATTCCGAGAAGTCTCATGGAGTTTCGTCAGGTTCCGGTGCCGTGCGCCGCGTCTCGTTGTACGGAGTGGGAATTGTCTCGCCCGGAGCGTCCAACCTCAAGGAATTCCTCGGCCTCGTTCAAGAGGGCAAGCATGCACTGAGCCCCATCGAAGACCTCAACGGTGCCTTCCTTGTGGGCGAGCCCAAGTTCGACTTCGAGAAGTACCGCGAATGGATTGGCCAGCGCCACGCGCCCAATAAGTTCTCCCAACTTTCAGACAAGGGGTATTCGCACGTTCGGATGGCCGTGGGCACGTCCATCGATGCCCTCGAAAGCAACCCTGGCTTGGAGCAAAGCCTGAAGAAGGTCGACCCCCGTGTTTTCGTTTGTTACGGGAGCGGATTCGGCGACCTCGAAGCTTATTTCAAAGGACACGACGAATACAAATCGGCTGAAAGAACGTGGCAAAAGTTCTGGGCTCACCCCGAGCGCAACACGGCCTTGGCAGAACACCTCACCGGCAAGAATCCGATCGAAAATGTTCCCACCTCACCCACCACCCTCGAAGTCGACAGCCCCGAACGTGCCGCAGCGTGGGAAGTGTGGAATTCTTTCTGGGCTGAAAAATCTGACGGTCTGAAAGAGTATCTGCGCGAATTCAATGAAATGGAATCGATCACAATTGGTGCTGATGTTGCCAACGACAAGCTCAACGTCATTCGCGCCAAAGGCAAAGCCAAGAAAGCACTGGCTGACAAATGGAAGCACCCGCTCCCCCCATGGGAGGCGGTCAATGCCAATCTGCTTTGGAACCTTCCCAACGCTCCCGCTGCACAAGTTTCGATGCTCCACGGCATTCACGGGGTGTCGTATGCCTCGATTGGCGCCTGCGCGACGTTTGGTTTGGTCGTAAGGCAAGCCATCGACGGCATTCGCAGCGGCCACTATGATGCTGCCATTGTGGGAACAACGGACCTTGCTCCACCGCCGGAACTTGTGGCCGGCTTCAATGCGGCGAAGGTGCTTGCAGGTGGTTGCGATGTCGGCGTGCCGCTGTGCAATTTGCGCGGCACCCATGTGGCCGGAGGTGCGTGCACATGGATTCTCGCCGCAGATGACGTGATGGAAAAACTCGGACAAAAATCGCTCGGTGTGGAAATCATGGGCGTCGGTTTGAGTTCGGATGCCGAACACATCATCACGCCTTCGCTCGAAGGCCCCAAGCTCTGCATCCGCGACGCCTTCACGCAAGCGGGAATCACACCGGCCGACGTGCACACGTGGGACATGCACGCCACTGGCACACCCGGCGACTGGTCGGAGTTCAAGCTCATCGAAGCACTCCCTGCGTCCACAGTCATCACAGCCCGAAAAGGAATCTTCGGCCACGGGATGTCGACCTGCGGCGGATGGGAGCTCACAGCTCAGCTGCTTTCAACCAAGAAAACAGGAAGCAAATATACGGTTCTTGGCTCCGGCATCGAGAACAACAAGGTGCACCCCAGCATCCGCGAGGTGGGCCGCACCCTCGTCACAGACAAGACCATGACGTTGGAAGCGCCAAACGGCCTTGTCTGCGGCAAACTCAGCATGGGGATTGGCGGGATCTCATCATGCGTGCTGGCGAAAATTCACTGAACACACAAAAAACACCTTCAGCCGGTCTGTTCCTGACGCGGATGCAGCTCTTTTATGAACTGTTTCCGTACCCGAACAGACCTTTTTTTATGAAACCCAATCCACATGGATCTGTGGAAACACACGCAGGAACCTCTCAACTTCTCGCACTCACTTCCGACGAACAAAAAACAAAAGTGAGCGAAAAAATCAGTTTGAGTGAAGCGCGCGCAGCGTTCAATTCTGACAAGCGCATTGCTCTGGTGGGCTGCGGCACCGACGAACCTCTCCTGTTCCGAGTGTTGCACCCAAACAATCCAATCGTTGCTATCGACCTCAGCCGCAGCTCATTGGCGCGGGCCGCACGCAAATTGCGTTGGCATGGCTTGAAGCCGGTGACGTGTGTGCATGGCGATGCGCAAGTGGCCTTGCAGCATGAAACTCCCTTCGATCACATCCAGTGCTTTGGGGTTCTGCATCACCAACCGGAACCTGAGAAACTCATCACGGCCATGGCCGACAAGCTCAAGACCGGCGGAACGCTGCGGCTCATGATCTACTCTTGTACGGGCCGCCGGCTCGAGCGCGGCCTGCAAAAGAAATTCGCGCTCCTGTGGCGTGGCATGGGTGAAAAAGAAGACGACGCCCATGGAAATTCGCACCCGCACTCCCACACGCACTCCACCTTGGAGTTCACTCAGCCATCACCTTCAGCACGCCTCAAACTCGCAGGAATGAGCCTCCTTCTCCTGCTCTGGCGCCTGTTCTTGCCGCTCTTGGGTTCAAGCGCCAAGGCCGGTCGATTCCGCTACATCGGATTTTCGCGCGCGCGAGTGGCCGATGCGCTTCTTCACCCCTCCGACCATGCTCTGAGTTTGAAAAACACGATCGCTTGGGCTCAAACAGCCGGCCTTGCACTGGTGGCCTACAAAGCCAAAAGCTATGATTTAGGCCAGATAAGCTCACATTCTTGTCCTCCCGTCGCCCTACAAACACTTGTGGACGAGGAAGAGCGTGGCAATATCTCGACGAACATTGTTCTGGTTTTTAAAAAGGTCGGCAGCCCCTGATGGATTTTCAAATTGTCCTCAACTCGAATCCTTGGTTTTCGGCCGTCACCGATTACAGCCTCCAGCTTGCTCAATACGTGTCCTCAAAACCCGCGAGCAAAGTCATTTACTGCGCACCTGCCGGCAGCCTCGCGTTCAAAAAAGCAAATCAATCGGCGCTGCAAACCAACGCTCTTCCGCTCTTTCCGTTTTCGCTGACACGCTTTCTCGTGACATGGCACGCACTGGGTGAACTTGTGAAAACACACAAACCCTCCGTCGTGTGGGTTTTTGAAGGACGCGAACACACTCTCTGTGCGCTGCACCGCCTTTTTCATAAGACGTGGTGGAGCTCGACACGGCTCGTGCGTGTGCGCGGGCAGGCCGCGCCCGTTCGCCCCTCATTCTTGAACCGCTGGGTGTACACGAAAGGAATTTCCGGCGTCGCATTTGCCGCGCAAGTCGTGCAGGAGCGAACATCGTTCGCCGTGCCGCCTGAGCAAAAGCATGTGCATTTGTACTGCACTGCAAAACTGGCGCTACCCACCATGACCATCGATACGGCGCCGCAGCAGCTCGTGGTGTCACGCGATTTTTCGCTCGATTTTTCGCACCCGACATTCACTATCGTCGGACGTTATGATCCTGTGAAAGGGCATGCTCAAACCATTCAAGCGCTGGCGGAAGCCCAACTCTCTGCTTACCAAAAGCCCAATCAGTGGCTGCAGTGTGTGTTTATAGGCGAGTCACAGAATGTGGCAGCCCAATCGCTCTTTGAACTCGCCTGCAAGACCTTTTCCGTGACCGGAAAGCAACTCAGCAAAAACAGATGGCTCGTCGAAGTTCCAGAAAAACGCATCCGCTTGCTCATTCTGGATGAGCGCGTGCGCGATGTGTTTGTTTGGATGCGGCAATCCAGTTTTGGCCTTATCCCGAGTTTGGACAGTGAAGTCATTTGCCGCGTGGCAGTTGAATTCCTGCAACAGGGCACGCCTGTTGTCAGCAGCCGAGCAGGAGCGTTGGCTGAGGTTCTTCCCCCGAGCTGCGCGCTGCTTTATGAAGAAGGTGAAGCACGTGCGTTGGCTCATGCCTTGGAAAAGGCCTTGGTGCTGTTCAACCAACCCGACGTGCTGGGTGCGATGCGCAAAAACGCGCTCGAGCAAGGGCGCCGTTTCGGTCCGGACGGATGGAGCGGACTCGTGAATTGGGCCCGGAATCTGCAGCCATTTGTTGAAAGCTGACAATTTCATGATGTTCGTAAAGGAAGAATTCAGCCCTTGGTACAAACGCATTCTTTTCCACTGGGTGAGCCCGCTCATCACGGAAGGAAAGAAGAATCCTATTTCCGACGAACATCTTTTTGAACTCAATCAAAGTGAAGACTCCGCTCAGCGTGGCGAAGATTTTTGGAGTGCGCTGAATACAATTTGTCGCGCCTCCCGCCGCCCCGTGCTGCGCGCCTTGTGGCACCTGCACAAGAAGACTTTCCTCATCATCAGCTTGCTTGCCTTCATCAACCTCCTCTTTGTGACAGCCAATCCGCTGATCATCCGCGAGATTCTGATCACACTCAAAAGCACAGAACCGATCGCGGCGAACGGCTGGTGGCTCGCATTTGCCCTCATGTGCAGTGCGCTTCTGGCCAACTTGAGCATCCACCACGTGTATCACACCGCACTGAAGCTCGGCATGCGCATGCGCGCCGGTTTGGTTGTCAGCATTTACAAAAAAGCTCTCCAGCTGAGTCATGCCTCCCGCGCCGAATCAGGCACCGGCGAAATCGTCAATCTCATGGCCAACGATGCTGCCCGCGTTTACAACGTCGCAAGCATGCTCCACTCGGCGTGGGTTCTCCCCGTGCAGACTCTCGTCATTCTCGTTGCCCTGTTTCAAATCATGGGGACAGCCACATTGGCGGGATTGGCCGTGATGCTCCTCATGCTCTGGTTTTCCTCGCGGCGCGCAAAGAAAATGATGAAAAGCCGCAAACGGCTGATGGAACAAAGCGATCAGCGCGTCAGCCTGATGAACGAAATTCTCAACGGCATCCGCGTGATCAAATTCTATGCGTGGGAAAAGAGTTTCATCGGTCGCATTCGGGGTTTCAGAGAAAAGGAACTCGCGG
>JBEGJP010000098.1:0-17567 GCA_041184525.1 Pseudomonadota bacterium
GCGCGCACCCCCAGATCGAGAGGTGCATTGATACGGCGACGCTGCAGAGGGTTGAGTGGTTCGCGGACAATCGACCAAGGCACTCCGGCCATAGGAGGAATCGCATCGCCCGTCATGGGCCTTAAATAGGGGTCCAGAATGCGCCCGATCAAATGAGCACCCACCCGAATTTTAGGTTCGCGCTCAACGCATTGAACCAAGGCATTGGCACACACGCCGGTCGGATCGGAGAATGGAATGATGAGAGCGCGATCTCTCCTGAATCCCACAACTTCACCATCAATCGCATATGTTTTACGGTGATCAAAAATACGAACCAATGCACCCAACGGAGCACCCGGCAGAGAGGCTTCAACAACAGTTCCCACCACCTCGAGCACTTTTCCGAGTTTGTCGAGAACCAATGGTTCCCGCGCAAGTGCAGGACGCGCCTGTCTCAGCTTTTGCAATGCGTTCGAAGAAAACATCTCTTAACCTGCCTTGTCGGTGCTGTCGCTGGATACCGCCGTTTCAAAAAGGTCGTCTTTGAGACTGTCGAGCACCTGCTGCACCGTTCCATGCAGATCCAGAGTCACAACTTCGTTGTTAGCTTCAATTTTCAGATCGCCTCTGTCGAGTTTGCTATTACCCACCAGCTTGAGGCGCTGTCTTTGTTCTGCCGGAATCTGGGCTTCCAGTCGTGCCAAATCGTCCGGATGCATTTCGATCTTGAGTTCATCCTGAGCGAGAAATTGAGCCGTGGCAGATTCAAAAACACTGCGCAAGGCGTTGTCGTTGAGTCGAATACTGTTGCGCAGAACCTTCTCGGCACAAATCTGGGCGATTTCAGCGAAAATCTCGCGTCCTGTGGAAAGCAACTCACCCTTCAAATGCTGAAGTTCCGAAAGAGCCTTAGTGAAAAGGACGACAGACGTGTTGAATCGCTCCTCAGCTTCCTGCAGCACCTGCTCACGTCCTTGAGCGATCCCCTGTTCCAAGCCTTCTTCAAAGGTCGGGAGGTCGGCTTTGGAAGTCTCTTCTCTTTTCTTCCATTCAGCTTCTGCGCGCGCCAAAGCGGATGCAGCAGCGGCCGCAGCAGCCTTTTCACCCTCGTTCCGCCCCTGAGCTATGCCTTGCTCAAATGCCTCTCTCACTTTTGCTTCAAGCTCTTTAGGGTCCGGAGAGGAACTTGAGTACGTCTCTGATTGTGTTCCCGTGAAGCCAAGAGCTCCCTCCTCAATCCCGCGGTTGGATTGAGCCGCCAGCTTGCTCAGATCGCTGATATCGGGTGCCTGCGCTTTGGCAGCCACCTTGAGTCCTCCCTGCGCATTTTCAGTCATTATCTTGCGAGCGGAGACTTCTTCATTCTCTTCGACATCGTCGTCCGACGACGTTCTGAATCTTTTCAAATCGGGGAGTTCCAAGCCAATCAATTCAAATGCAACTGCTTCGTCTTCATTCAGCTGCTGACGTCTCTTCCGCTGTCGGAGTTCTTGCTGGCTCACTTCATAATCTTTGGACAAATCCACGGGCAAAATGGGGCTTGTTTTCTCCCGCAAAGGTTTCTCAAAATCCTGAGGAACAATCACTTTCTTTTGAAGCTCCTGAGCGGAATGCGATTTCGAAAGCACAACCGATTTGCGGGGGTTGTCGGGCAAAAGAATTTTTTCGACAGAGAAATCTGTCCACGGATATTCTTCCACATTCAGAACGCTGATTTTACTCTGGTCCTTCTTTTTTAACAGACGTCCGCGGGTCATAGAGCATCAACCTCTTTCTGGGAGAGAAGCACAAAATCCATCAAACGAGTGCATTCTCACCGCTGGTTGCAATGACGATCTTGCCTTCATCAGCCAAACGACGGGCAACCTGCACAATCTTTTGCTGAGCACCTTCCACATCGGAGAGCTTCGCAGGTGCAGCATTCTGCATTTCCTCCCGCAAGCTTTCCGCAGCACGCTGGGACATATTTTTGAATAGAAGTTCCTTCACACCCTCGGAGGCTGTCTTCATCGCGAGCTTCAATTGGTCCGGCTTGATTTCGCGCATCATGGTCTGGATGCCGCGATCGTCGACCTTGATGAGATCTTCGAACGTGAACATCTTCTCGCGGATTTCTTCGGTGAGGTCGGGATCGCGTTCTTCGAGACGATCCAGAATTTGTTCCTCCGTCGCCTTGTCCATCATGTTGAGCATTTCGACGATAGGAGTGACCCCACCAATTTGTTGCTGGGTGACGTTACCCATGCGCTGCACTTCGCCGCGCAAAACATCATCAATTTCGTCGATCAACTCCGGCGAAACGGCCTCGAGTCGCGAAACGCGCAGGATGAGTTCCGTATGGAGGCTGTCCGGCAGCATCTTCAGGGTCTCACCGAATTTCTTCGGCTCCAGATGCGCCAGCACAAGGGCAATCGTTTGAGGATGTTCGTTTCTCAGAATGTTCGAAAGCATTTTGGAATCGATGAGTTCGAGCGACTCGAGTGTGGCCGCCGTTTCCAACGCCAGATCTTCGATGTAGGTGCTGGCCTGACCGTCGCGGAATGCAGTTTCAAGCAACTTCTTTGTGTATTCGTTGCCGCCGAAGAAATATTTCTTGTTGCTTTGAAGAACGTGATAGAACTCCTCCATCACTTCATCAATTGTCTCACTCTCAATGCGGCCGAGACGGCTCATCGCGCTACCGACACGCTTGATCTCGAATTCATTCATCTGCTTAAAAATTTCAGCAGAGATCTCCTCACCGAAGGCGAGAAGCAAAATGGCTGCCTTTTGTGGACCTGTGAATTTGGACGCCACGCCGGAAAACCCTCCTGAACACCGCCCCGCCCGCTGACACGGGTGCGCCGCGCTGCCACACTCTTTCCACAATACGCAGGCCGGTTTCATGGCGCACGGCAAGCCTGACCTCGGGTGTCACTTTTCCGAGGTGAAGAGGGCCCTCCGGTTGTAAATGCCGAAAATAATGAAAAAAAAGGAAAAATCCTTTCTCTTGCGGCACTTGAGCCTCTGGAGTATGACCCCGAAGATCTTTCACACAGGCAAGGAGTGCATCTATGGCCTTCAATTCTTTGGCAGTCTCTCTCGAATGGCAGCTCAACAACATGATCCTGCGCCGTGGCGCGAGCGTTCTCATGATCGAAGCTGCAAACGTCCAAGTGCTCCGCACGCTCAAGGAAAAAAACGAATTCACCGAATTTTTCCGCACCAAGGCACTCGTCAACCGCGAAGCGCGCCGCGTGTTTGAATCGTGGGAACGCAAAGACAAAGACCTTCTCGACAAGCTCTACGGCGAAATGAACGCCTGAGCCTTCGAACGCCCGCTCTGAGGTAAAGCATGACGGCCTTTCAAAATCTCGCCTTTTACAAGTTCGTTCGAATTGGAAACGTGTCTGAAACGGCTGGTGCGTTCCGTGAACTGACCCGCAGGCTCAAGATGAAAGGGACCCTGATCTTTGCACAGGAGGGGGTAAATGGTTACGTGGCGGCCAGTCCGGACGCAGCCGAGAGTTTCATTTCGCATTGCAAAGCTGACGCGCGCTTTGCGGATATTGAATTCAAGGTCTCCCTCAGCGACTTCCAGCCCTACACACGGATGCTGGTGAAAGAGAAGAAAGAGATTGTCACTATGGGAATGCCCGGGATTGATCCCGAGCATTTCACCGGCAAGCATGTCGAAGGCAAAACTTTGAAGGCTTGGCTGGACCAAGGTGAAGAACTCATTCTCCTCGACACCCGCAACGACTACGAAACCAAATTGGGCTCGTTCCGCAATGCCGTGATTCCCGATATCCGCACCTTCCGTACTTTCCCATCATGGGTGGAAAAGAACTTCGCAGAAAATAAAAAGAAAAAAGTGGTCACCTTCTGCACCGGCGGCATACGCTGTGAGAAGGCCACGGCCTACATGCGGCAGGCGGGATTTGAAGACGTCTATCAAATCCAAGGCGGTATTCTGAAGTATTTTGAGGAAAGCAAAAAAGTGGGCGGCGACAATCACTACGAAGGTGACTGTTTTGTGTTCGACCACCGTGTGGCAGTGAACGACACACTCGACAAAACAGAGCACGACATGTGCTACGTCTGCTGGGCGACACTGAGTCCCGAAGATTTGCAGAGCCCTCACTATCGCGTGAATGAACATTGCCCTCACTGCCTTGAGAAAACAATGCAGCGGAAGGAAGAACGACTCCGCAAGGCGCTAGAAACAAACCAGCGCGCACTCGAGAGACGCTTTGAACGCTCAAAACGTATGAGAGCTGAGTGGCAACAGAAACAAGAGGCTTGCCTTACGACCTGAGGTGCAGCCCTTTCGCATGGCAAAAGGCGTAAATCCCGAGCTTCGAGAGAGTCGAACCGATTCCTGAATGCCCGCGGCCCGACCAAGGAAGCCACGCCGACACGCGGTCACAGCAATTCAAGTAACCCGTTCCCGTATTCACCTGAGCAAGAATCTTTTTACCGCGCTCGAGATTCCGACAGTAGACGGATGAGGTGAGACCGTACTCTGAGTCGTTCATCAGCTCGACGGCGTGTGCGTCGTCTTTGACCTTCATGACACCGACAATCGGGCCAAAGGTTTCTTCACGCATCACATCCATTTTATGGCTGGCATTCAAAAGAAGTGTCGGCGGATAGAAATTCCCTTTGCCTGTAGCCGCTTTGCCGCCGAGCACCAGTTGTGCGCCTTTGGCAACAGCATCGTCCACCTGTGCCTGTAGAAACGGAAGGTGATTCTTCCGAGTGATGGCCCCGCACAACGTCGACGGTTCCAGCGGATCGCCCATTTTCCACGCCTGCATTTTTGCTTTCAGCTTCTCCACAAAGGCATCGTAGATTTTCTCCTGCACGTAAACCCGTTCCACAGCGCAGCAGCTCTGGCCGTTGTTGTACAAAACGCCCTCGGCCACGGCGTCGGCAACGCTCTCGAGATCTCCGCATTCGTCGGTGACGTACAGCGGGTCCTTGCCACCGAGCTCCATAATGAGGCGAGTCATGCGGCCCGCAAGTGTTTCAGAGATCTTCTTTCCGGTCGCATAGGAACCGGTGAACCCGACGCAGTCAAAGGGCAATTGAAGAAGCTGCGCACCGACATCACCCTCTCCCACCACAGGAACAAAAACGTCCTGCGGAACTCCGGCTTCGTGCAGCAGGCGCGTGAGATGCAAACCCGTGAGAGTTGAAAACTCCGAAGGCTTGTAGACGACTGCATTGCCGCACAACAACGCCGGCAAAAACACATTGAAGCCGACGAGAATGGGGTAATTCCAAGCCGAGATATTGAGAACGACACCGAGAGGATCAAAGGAAAGGACTTCCTCCGTGTTGCCGTCCTGCCGCACTTTGGCCGGTGCGAGCGTCTTTTCGACCTCTTCGGCGAAAAAACGGTTCTTGTTCATACTCCCGTTCACTTCGTTGCGTGCCTGCTGCAATGGCTTGCCCATTTCCAAGCTCATGTCCTTGGCGACCAGTTCCATATCGCGCTTGAGCAATTCGCCGAAGTTTTTGATGAGAGTCACACGCTCTGCCACAGGACGCGCCGCCCATGCCGTTTGTGCGTTTTTCGCGACAATAAATTTTTCACGCACGCTGGCAGCATCGTCGCTCTCCAAAGAACGGATCAGCTCACCTGTGGCAGGATTTGTGATTTGCATGGGGTCATTCTCCTTGTCTGGGATTATGAAATAAATTCATTCAAATCGGATTCTTTTTTCTCCGGACAGCCGCGAGAAAATCGCTGAGGACAGGCGTCGGATCGTCGACAATTCCCTTCAAAGTGGGCGAAAACTCCGGATGCCATTGCACCGCCGCCACGTAGTTTTTATTCATATCCTGCGAGCGGAACGCTTCGACAATACCGTCTGTGCTGCTGTGAGCCTCGATGACAATATTCTTTCCGAGCACTTTGACGCACTGGTGGTGAACAGAATTCACCTCCAAGCGGGTTTTGCCATAGAGCTGCGCCAACCAACCACCGTTCACAAGATCGACGCTGTGATGCACATGATCGTAGGTTTGCGCGTTGCGATGTTCTGTTGGTGTCTGGAGAAGAGAAGGGATGTCCTGATGCAGAGTCCCGCCGAAGTACACATTTAAGAGCTGGAAGCCCCGACAGATGCCAAGGATGGGGAGGCCTTTGGTGAAAAAATAATCGGCCAGCGCCAGTTCGTATTGATCGCGGTGGCGATCCCCCGGCCAGCGGGTTTGATCGAGATAAGCTTCGCCATAGCTCTCCGGACAGAGATCCGCCCCCCCCTGAAAAACAATCCCGTCGAGCTGATCGAGAATCGGGAGCAGGCGATCGCGCGGGAGATCGGGAATCAGAACGGGCAGCACACCGTCGGCAGCCACAAAGCGCGCCATGTCATTTTCCATGTACGTGAGGCTTTTGTGGCCAAACACAACACGCGAAGGATCGGGGTACATGAAGCATGCACTCAGGCCAATCTTCAACATCGGCTCCCCCCCCTCCTCAGATCATTCATTCAAAGTTCGAAAGCTTTCTTAAACAACATTTCGAAATCGCCGCGCGTGACCACACGTGGATTGCACTGGTGGCATGCGTCATCAATGGCCAAATCTGAAAGCTGTGAAATTTTTCCGGCATCGAGATTCATCGCCTTCAACGAAGCGGGAATTCCCAAAGTGGTGTTGAGTGTGCGCACCCACTGGATGAAGTCGCCTGTTCCAATGATCTTCTCGAGGTATTTGTATTTCGCGGCACACACCTCTTTGTTGAACTCCAAACCGAAGGGCATCATGACCGCATTGGCCAAGCCGTGGTGCGTGTCGAACACAGTGGAGAGCGGGTGTGCCATCGAATGGATGATCCCCAGACCCTTCTGAAAGGCCGTGGCTCCCATCAGGCTGGCGATCATCATCTTCGCGCGCGCTTCGAGATCGGCGGGCTTCTTTGTGGCTGTTTCGATGGACTCCGCAATGAGGCGGATGGCTTCTACGGCAATCCCGTCGCACAGCGGTGACACACCTTTTGAAAGGTAAGCTTCCACATTGTGAGTGAGAGCATCCATGCCGGTGGCGGCAGTCACATGCGCCGGCATGTCCACAGAAAGTGCAGGGTCAGCAAAAACCTTGTTGGCGATCAAACGAGGCGAAAAGAGAATGCGTTTTTTGTGCGTTGTGTTTTCTGCGATCACGGTGCTTCGGCCGACCTCGGAACCGGTTCCGCTGGTGGTGGGGATCGTCACAAACGGCGGGACTTTCTCAGTCACATATTTATCGCCGCCCAACGCATCGTCGTAGTCAAACAAAGGACGGGAATGATACGCCTTCAAAACAATCGCACGTGCCACATCCAAACTCGCACCGCCACCCAAGCCGATGACACCGTCGCACTTCTCTTTATGAAAGTGTTCGACACCAGCGAGGACATCCGATTCCACAGGGTTTTTGGAGATACCAGAGTACACCGTCGGGGAAATGCCTGCTTTTTCCAATCCGGCCAAAACCTTCTTGAAAAAATCAAACTGAGTGACAGCCTTGTCAGAGACCACCAAAGGTCTTTTCAGATTCTGCCCCTGAAGATAGGGAGCCAATTCTTCAATGACTCCGACACCAAAGCGGATCGACGTAGGGAAGTTGTAACCATAGCGATTTGTCCAACTCATGATGCACTCCTCAGATGATTTCAAAATATCGTTTCATTTCCCAGTTTGTGACTGCCTTCGAATATTCACGCCACTCCCACAAACGCGTGTTGGTGAAGTGGTCGACAAACTCTGCACCGAGAAGCTCACGTGCCAACTTGGAATCGCGCATGGCGGTGGCCGCTTCAAAAAGATTTTTCGGCAATGTCCCGTTGGATTTGTCCGCGTAGCCGTTGCCCTTGGTTTGCTTCACCTTGAGCGGCAGCTTGTGTTTGATTCCATACAATCCGGAGGCCAATGCAGCTGCCATAGCCAGATACGGATTGGCATCGGCACCCACCACGCGCAACTCCATGCGCGTCGACGTTTCAGAACCCGGAAGAGCGCGGATGGCTGTCGTGCGGTTGTCGATGCCCCATGTGAGTGTTGTCGGTGCCCACGCGCCCTCCACGAGACGCTTGAAGCTGTTGACGGTAGGCGCGTACATGGGTGTCAGGTGGGGCATGCAGTGCAAGATGCCCGCCATGTAGTGCTTCATTGTTTCGCTCATACGATCGGGCGATTTGCCGTCGAAGAAAATGTTCTTGCCGTTCTTCCACAGGCTCTGGTGCACATGCCCTGAGCTCCCCGGCAGAGAGGCATTCCACTTCGCCATAAAGGTCGGGATGACGCCGTGCAGACTTCCAATTTCCTTGACCGCCGCTTTGAAGAGAACGGCCCTGTCGGCGGCTTCCAGAATGTCGCTGTACAAAATCGCCGCTTCGTAAACACCCGGGCCCGTCTCCGTGTGCAGACCTTCCAAAGGAACATTGTACTTATTCAGGAGATCAAAAAGGTCGTTGAAGAACCCGTTGTTCTGCATGGGGCGCAGAAGAGAATAACCGAACATCCCTTTGCTCAGTGTTTCAGGTTCGTGAAAACCCTTCTCGTGGAGAGTCTCGGAACTTTCCATGAAGTTGAACCACTCGAACTCCTGACTGAAGAAGGGCTTAAAGCCCGCCTTCTCGGCCTGAGCACGGATCTTCTTGAGCAGATTGCGCGGACATAAAGGCAAAGGAACGCCGGGAGCCGACCAGAAGTCACCAAGAAAAAACGGGACGTCATGATCCCAAGGCACAGTGCGGTAGGTATTTAAATCGAGAAAAACCTGCGCATCGGGATAACCCGAGTGCCATCCGGTGTAGGACACATTGTCGTAACAAACGTCGCTCGAATCCCATCCCAACACGACGTTGCAGAAGCCAAGCCCTCCTGTCGCGACGGACTCGAATTTCTTCATGTGGATCACTTTTCCGCGGAGAATTCCGTCGATGTCCGTGACGGCCAATTTGACCTTCTGGCCGGCATATTTTTTGACCTGTTGAATGACAGTGTTTGCTTTTTCAGTCATGCCCGTTGTCCCCACCGCAGCAGTCGAAGATTGGTGGGACAATCGTACGGGAGCCTGAAGCAGCGGTCAGGCCACTTCAGGCGTCAGTGTTTTGACTCAGTTAGGACAAACGAAGTTCATTGAACAGTGCGGCAAATGGAGTGCAACATGAGTGGTTTGTTTTCAGCATCCAACACGCTCAGCTTGCCCTCTGAGTAGAGAATGAGCGCGTATCTGAGCTTTGTATCTTCTTTCTTGAGTTCCGACTGGGTCGTCAGTGTGGTCGGATTGAGCAGAACAGTCGCATGATTGCTTTTTACGACATTGCCATCAAAGACAGAATTGATTTTGCCTGTGATCGTTTGCGTCGTAGTGGTTGTTCTATCAGGAGATACCGATGACTGGATGCGGTTGAGCTTCACCTCTTTTCCGTCAATAGCCAAGGTGATGCTGTCACGCAATTTCATACCTCGAGCTCCTTCCGCATATTTGCGGCAGTGAACCTTGAGCTGAGTCACACTTTGTGAAGCTGCGCTCGCCGTCAGAGCGTCGGACACTTCTGGTGCGCGGCCGCAGGATGCAAGGATCAGAGCGGCAACCAGAAAAATGTTTTTGAAAGACATAAAGACCTCCGCACGTTTGTGTTGTGCGAAGGTCGCAGCAATTCCTTTGCCAAGCAAAAGATGCCGAAAATACGGGGTTTTAAGACGATAAGTCGTGTCAAAGGATTTTACAGGTGCCGGCAGAATTCGGCAGCACTTCAATTCCTTTCGACTTGGTTCAGAACTTCACAGCTGCGTAGACGCCCAATCCGTTGCTCTCTGTTTTCACCTGTTTTGTGTTGTTCTTTTCGCTGTAGTTGAGAATGAGCAGGTTGTAGCGCCAACCCAAGCCAAGAACTCCAATCAGCCGGCGCACGCCAAAGAAGGCACTTGCGGCCAAACTGTCGGGTGGCAATCCGAGACGTTGCGCTTCAACGCCCAAATCCTCCAACGGTGAACGTCTTCCGGTTGAGGCATAATTGGCATCAGCATCGGAACTGAACATGTACTTGGCCTGCGCCTCAAAGCCGATTTTGTCGGTCAAGACGTCCATGCCGGAGACGGCCAGAAGATACGTACCGGAGGCTTCTGCCTCTAGGGTCGTTGCACCCTGAGGAATTGTGAGTTTGGAAGTCGAGAATCCAGGGCCAGCATCAACAAAGAAGTTGAACATGTCGGCAGACAGACGCCCATGCAACCAATGATCGTAAGAATTTAAAGTGGGATAAGTCGCGTTTTCTCCAGACGACTTCTCATACGACAGTGTGTAGTGGGCTGTCACATGAGGGAGAACTGCGATTCCGGTGTCGCTCGTGAAGGCCATTTGCTTCGAGACTTCGATAGGTCCGCCTGAAACTTCACCTGCTCTGTAACCGAAAAGCTGGCGGACGAATTTATAATAGACGGGCGTCTGAATTCCCCACCAGCTGCGTCGATAACTGCCTTCGCTCACGTTCAATCCGGGTGTTTTCACCACTGCTTTGCCCCAAGCATAGCCCAGCCCCGGCTCGACCTGAAAACCCGGATTGCCCGCAATCACTGGAATGCCCTGCGCTCCCACATAAACGCCGGCTTCACCCTGAAAAACGCTGACATCGGTTTTTGAATTGCTGCTGTATTGAAGGCCCAAGACGGGATGGACCTGCAATCCGAAGGGAGCAGGCTTCCAATCAGGGAAAAAAGGCGACGAGGTTTCACTCACCTTTTTTGGCGTCTTGCGTTTTGCAGAGGTGGAACCTTGTGGGGCTGCGCTGGGAGACTCTGCCGGAGCAGGTGCTTCTGAGCTGGAGCCTTCCTCTTGTGCCCAAGCGACTGACGCGCACAGAAGTGCCAACGAGGCATTTGAAAGCAAAAACAACCTACGGGTCGATGAACAGACGCGCATCTCAGCCTCCGCGAACAAAAAAACAATCATGTGGGAAAAGCATCTCCCGACATGATTGCCATTCTTTTGCGGAGGCTTCAACTGCGGCTGTTCAGAGAGCCGGACTGCAGTTGGTCAAATATTTTTTGTCGATGAATCCGCGGTTCACTTTCACATACGAAGTACCGGCAACATCAGCCCACACAGTGACAGGCCAGCCCATGCGGTAGAATGAAGCGACGTTCGCCGTCGGGCTCGGCACGTTCAAATACACCGGTGCAATGTTGCTTTCCTGATCTACACTTCCAATGTTGCAGAACTGTTTATTCGCATTGAGAACAGGTGCAGCTGTGGCAACAGGCTCGGGCATTTCTTTCTGCACGGGAGAAAGAGCAACGGCATTTTGGCCAGCGGAAGAATTTTTATTCGGGCTCGAGGGCTGTGCAGATGGAGTGGCCACTGCAGGCGCATCAACCGAAGAACGCAAGGCAGGATCCGTTGCCCAACGCCCGACGACAACGCGCATATCGAGCGATGCCACCGACTGTGTGATTGTCCACCGATTGTTCAAATCACGACTTTCCATTGCTGCCACAGAACCGGAGAAGCCGGAAAGCGATTCAAACGAGTCGAGAATATTGTGAAAGACATCGCGGATTTTGTTGTTCGGGTTGCGGATACAACCTCCGGAGACACGCCTGTCATTGGCGTCCGGCAATTCAAGGATCTCTTCCGCTGCATTGCCGTGCAGGCCATAGGCGCCTTGGAACCAAAGAACGTATTTGCCGAGCGGATTCCGAGCGCCGCAAGGACCATAAAGGGATGGGTTGTTGGCAAAAACAGAAGCGCGCTCTGATTCACTCTGAACGACGCGGCCCGTGGCAGGGTTCACAGGATTGCGCGGGTACCAAGCAGGACACATCTGCATATCATCGACGGCATAAATTCCTTGCGGTGTGACTTGCGGCAGGCCATTGTGATATTCGCCCGAGACGTCCGCAGTGGCAATATTCCACTGATCAACGGCCACGCCATTTTTGTAAAGCGTCGCACGGTTGGTGGAAAGGTTCACTTTGAAAGCCACGCGGGCGTTCAGTGCACGATTGACTTCCGTCGAGCTCAAGCCCGAAGATGCCGTCCATGCCACTTGGGAATCGACGTTGTCCGTTTTTTTAACGCATCCTGCCGCAGACACAGAAGCAAGTGCAATCACCGGAAGTGTTTTGCGGAAAGCAGATGTGAACGTCATATCAATTCCCCTCATGGCACGTTGGGATGGACACAAGTCCTTTCTCCCTTTGCAGCAAGTCACGGGCCAACTGAAATGACGAAATTTCCTATTTATTCCCCATGATTGAATCAAGAAATCTTCCACTCAAGTGAAAAAAAAATAGACAGTTGAATGAGCAACTGTCCGGTCTGATGACAGAGGAGCGGGGCCTTGTTCAAGGGAGGTTCTTCATTGTCCGGTGCAATTGATCACCGGTTTGCCCTGCGCATCTACGTTGGCGCCGGCATCCGGATCGGAAGTATTGATGTCGGGCATTTCCGTAAAGACAACACCGTTTGTCAAAGCAAAATTGTGAGACGAAAGAATGAAAGCCGGCATTCCCAGTGCCGTCCACCCCATCCCGCTGTCCGAAGGATGAGCGATTTTTAAATCCTTCCCGTTGCCCCCTTCAAATTTGTAAACGGCGCGCCTCGACATGTATTCCATGGCAGATGTTTCGGGCGGGAGTGCGAGCGCAGAGTCGTCACTGTCAATTCCAATCACGGGCTCATTTGGCATGAACGCCGAAAACACCTCACGGCCCGCGCCGAGATCGGAGATCAAACTCGTACCGGTGGAGCAGCTGCCATGCTGAAAATCCGGCGTTGATCCCCCTGACCTGATCAGCGGCAGAATCTTCAACTGGGATGTTGCACCCAAAAGAGATGCCCTGCCGAACACCGTCTTGCTAGCGAAAGTCACATTCGCGAAAACAGGAAATAACGCATTGACCACGCTGGAATCAGGACAAGCTTTCAAGAGAACACTCTGCAATGCCTTTGTCAGCGTATTGAATGAACTCACTTCTTTGAACGGTTCCTTGCGCAAAGTAGCAGCCTCAAACGAAACACGACTCCAAATGGCACCCATTTTGGAATTTGCAAGTGCATCTGAATCGCCCGCGTTGATACGCCAAGGGTGATTGGCAGGGAAACTCGAATTGAGTGTTTTGAGCAAATACACCTGAAGCCGTCTCGACATATAATCTCGGAGCTCGAATTTCGAACCTAAGGACAACTCTTCCAAGCGGGCCGTGTCGGGCGGAGTCATCATGAAACCGGTGCACAACTCACCCGGTGTGAGTCCCAACCGACATCCCAATGAAACAAGACCACCGGTCACCTGATCCGCAAAACGGGTCAGTTCATCCAAGTCACTTCTGCTGTAATCCAATCGCAAAGAACTGAATATCTCACTCAGATCGTTCAGCTGGGCGAGCTCGATGCCGGGGGCTGTACCAGAAGAACTTCGTTCATACTCCATAGCCTCATGACGACGGGCATGTTGGAGGCCATCGAAGAGTGAAGTCAGCATCTCTGAAAAACTGACAGTCCTTCCTAAAAACGATGACACTGTTCCCAAGACGCCTGAATTTTCAAAACCGAGCTTCTTTCGCTTGTCTTCACCTTCTGAGTCCACGCGCAAAAGATGAATCAATGCTTTTTTTCTCGCATCCGAAAGAGCCACGGCAGTGAGTTTGCGCTCCGCGGGCATCATTTTCTCTGCGTCGGGATCGGTCAATTTATTTTCATCCACCGAGGCTTTGAAGGTGGCCATGTCCGCTGTCGTAAAGCAATCGACGTACTTAGCGGGGAGCGGGTTGTCCTTAGCCAGATTGCTCCAGTCGGGTTTCAAACATCCCGACACCAAAGCCCTCTGATAACTCTCTGCGGTGCGTCCATCCAAGGAGCGCAAGACGAACAATTTTTCTCTGATACGACTGTCATTCGCGTCTCCGCGCCCGCCACCGGCTGACACCACCCGCTGCACGTAGCGCAAAGAATCCACATCGTGGAGGGGCAACGAAACATAGTGACCCGATGTGCCATCCTGCTCCGGAACGAACGCCTTCAAAACCGCATGAATTGAAAACGAAGGTTGGAAACAGTGTTCCGCAGTCCAAACCCGAAGTCGGCTGAGCGACCCGTTGGATCTGCGATCGGAAATGTCCTGATTGACCATCGCAGTGCACTCTTTTGTGAAGGCTTTGGGCTTCCATGGCCTTGACAAGATTTGGTCCAACACCGCGGTGTTCTTCACCATGACGTCCCAGACAACGCGGCTGACGCACTGTTTCAGGCGCTCACGACTGATTCTGCTCAAGGTCTCCGTGCAGTAGGGAATATTTATGACGTCCACAACTCCGGATGGATTTCCGTACTGGAGCGTTCCTGTGCCAGAGTTTTGCAGGGGAGACTTGAACAGATCGGAAGTCGTTTCGACCCCAGAAAAGCGAACCGAAAGGTACCCTCCGCCACTGAAAGCGCCTGAAACTGAGGTTACCGATTTTGCGTCGCCCTCAGGTGAAGTCAGATTCGACTTCGGAGCAGAAATTTGTCCCGCCGGCTTTCCTTTGGGACACGGTGCCGCCTGTGAAGCGCGGCGGATGGAGGGCGAGATTGCCGGAGAAGGAGAGCATCCGACAGCGACTCCCAACAGGAGCCATTGCGGGAATGACCAACAAAACAACATTTTTGAAGGAGCCGACATCCTCCCTCCCGCACAATTGAGCAGTCGGTCGTATCGGAAGTTTGAACCAGCAACATAAGTGAATTTCTAAAAATCTAAAAAAAACCAAATAAGTATGCGCTTCATCGACGCAATTGCGCTCTGACAGTGTAGTTCAAGACTGCTTTGCCCTTTGAGGGGATGCTGATGGTCCATTCGGAGACAGCGTTGTTGAGCATGGCGTTGGGGCGGGATGTGTTGGTGATTTTTGCCTCGCCCGGCAAGGTGTCGCGGAAAATGACTTCCTGTGTGCCTGCCTTGGCGTTTTTGAAGGTCACGCGTTTGCTGAATTCAACAACACGCACGTTTTTGCGCAAATTCGCTGGGGGCGGCACATTCTTGAAAGCCACCCTTCTCTTACGCGCTGTCACATCGAAAGCGTTGCCCAAGCGGATCCGCACGCGCTCCTCCTCCGGTGTGTGGCGAATTTTATCTTCGCCGATGAATTGCGATGAAGCCGTTTTGTCTCTCTTGTAGACACGCACCGTTCCTGCCGGCAATGGCAGTCCCAATCGAGATTGCTTGTCGTTTTCAAAAGACAGAAATACTGACCCTTTGATGGGTGTGCCCAGTTCGGCATCATCCCCGCCGGCTGAACCATCGGAGGGTGGAGCGAAATCGAACTCTTCTTCATTGCCATAAAAGTTTTCAGGAACATCAGAAAAGATGATCTCTTTCTTGGAAACCACGTCGGCCGCCTGAAGCAAATTCACCTGTTTGGTTTGATTCGAGAGTATGGTGGTGGCACGGGGCAAAGAATAGAGATGGTATTCGAAAAACGCTTCGCCCTGCATTTGATTCATCTCAGGCGCAGCTGCAGCAACCATATCCATCGCCATATAATTTTCCTGAGAGCGCAGATAGGGGCGTGCCGTGTCGACTGTCTGAATTTCCCCGCCCATGAGTTGGAGTTGAGCGTTGGAAAAACTCGTCCCGCTTTGATTCGTCAATGTTACGAAGCCAGTGAGGTTGATTCTGTTTTCATCTTCATTCAGGTCGGCAATGTAATCGGCCTTCCATGAAATCCCGTCGCTCAGATAGTTCAACTCAACTTCCTGCTCGCCCTTTCTTTTACTGTCAACCAGCAATGCCAACGTGGGCTCAGCGCGCAAATCCGAAGGCACGGATGGAAAGGACAGTCGCGCGGGCAACCCTGTTTCTATCCGGTCTTTGACCTTGAGAACAGTTCCGCCTTGCACAGAAAGAACTTCTGCAGGCTCCGCAGAATCAACACCCGTGGTGGGATGAGTTCTTATCACGTCAATTTTTTTGCCTACGAATTTCTCCAAAAGAGTCGCCGGTGAAAGCAAATCGAATTCGAAATTTTGTTCGAGCACCGCGAGGTCAGAAGGGGATTTCACATTCTTGAATTGTGCTGTCTCTGCGCGCATTTTCGCACTGACGTCTTGAATCTCTAAATTGAGTGTTCCTTTTTCGAACTGTATTCTCCGTCGGTCTCGCACCAGAGAACGGCCATTCGAATAAACAGTCAGTGCAATTCCCACTTGATCCTTCTGCTGGCTCTTCAACGTTTTGACATCCTCTGCCAAAGAAAGGCCAGAAATGGCTGCAGGCAACACGAAAGCAAGTAAACGCATGGCGGCATCCTTCATTCAAGAGTCGAAACCCATCAACGCGTATAAAAACAGCTTCCCAATCGAAAGTGAAGACTGGGAGAGAAAATCTTACCCCCATCTCACGCGCAATTCAAAACATCCCCTGACCGATTTGAGCGCGCGGCATTGCACCGAATGGGTCATACAAATCACGTCGAGGAGTTCAAAATCTCGCCTTTCAAAGCTCCAGAAAACGACGCGTGGACCTTTTTTTCCAGATAACTGAGCAATTCCTTTTGGCGAAAAGTCAGTTTCTTCAACCGAACAATCCATCTGTCCGATAAAAACTGTGGGAGGAGGCAATAAGAAATCGAACTCCCTCATCTGAAAAAAGGAGACTCGAATGAGATTTGTTCCACTGTCACTTTTCATTTCTGCGGTTGCTGGTTGTGGCCATATGAACAGCAACGATATTTCAAGTGCAAGCGAAAGAGCCAATGACGCCCATCAACTCGGCGCATCCCAAAGCGGATTGCCCGCATCGAAAGCAACAGCAGCACTTTCAGAAGTGGCTATTATGGATGGAACAGATGTTGCATACAAGACCATTCTCTCCTCTGAAATCAAAACATCGAACCGTTCGTTATTTGTTGACCTCTCCCTTGAGTGTGGACTGCTCACAACAACTGTCGTGAAGAGCCAGAAGGGTATTAAGGACACATCATCTGCTTCTGCTTCAGTTCTCGCACGAGTTTTGGTTGATGGAAAGGTGATTTCTCCGGGCGAGATCACATTCTGTCAGCGCACACAGGAGCTGAGCGCACAACTTTCTGGAATTCTTGACCAGTGCACGGACTCCAATGGTGATGGTGTGATCATGTCGAGCGAATGTACTTTTTCGGACGAGGAGATCTCATTGCTGCTCTCCACGATGAACGCAAACTCATTCAACTTTGTCAGCGACAAGCTTGCTTCGGGAGTTCACAAAGTCGAGGTACAGGCAAGAATCTTCACCTCCACAAGTTCCCAAACAGGTTCGGCTGAGGCGCGTGGGCTCATTGGCAAAGGCTCGATGGTGGTTTCAACAGAGCGGCTCTAATTCGCTCTCTCTGGCAAGCCGAGTCAACACATGGAATGCGGAAACAAAAACGGAATGGCTTGATGAGGTTCACATGAGTCGACCTCGCAAGCACAGGCGAGGTGCATGATGAAAGCGTTCCTCTCTCTCTTGAATTTGAGCTCTGTGTTTGTACTGGCGGCCTGCGGCTTCCAGAGTGCACAGAACAAAAACTCGGTCGACCTCAATTCAAACGGCAAAGGCGATAGCGAGAAAGTTCAAGAGTTGGGGAAAAGGGCGAGCGGCAACCGTAATC
>JBEGJP010000099.1:0-5296 GCA_041184525.1 Pseudomonadota bacterium
CTGTTCCTTGTCAGCCCAGAAAATGTGTAGGATTGCGTTCCGGCAGGAAAGAAGTTTCCGTTGGGGCAAAATTCTGGTGGAGGATTTGCGTCAATTGAATAGGGAGCAATTTTCACTCCGGTGGCTTTGCCAAGAGTGTTGCTCCATGTGAAGGTGATGCTGTTTGTGTCCTGACTGGTCACATGCACTGTGGGGTCAAAAATGCGATTGGTGTTTCGATAAACATAAACCGCACCGGCCCCAGAAATGCTGTTGTCTGCACTCGAACCACTTCCGTTTGTGATGAAGATTTGGCTCGAACTTTCGAACGCTGAGGCAACTGCAATTGTGTCACCGGAGAGATCTACAGGCAACCCAAAATTGTCAAAGGGATCTGAATTACTCGCTTTTAAAAAGCCTTCTTGCGCCCAGAGTGTTCCTGAGCGCCGGTAGACATAAACAGCGCCACTGTTCGAGGAACTGTCGTCTTGATTTGCATCAGTTCCATTCGTTATTGTAGTTTGCGATGAATCTTCGAATGGAGATCCGACAGCAAGAGTATCACCTGACAATGAGACAGACGATCCAAATTGATCGCCTGCTCCGGCATTGGCTGCCTTTATGAACGCTTCCTGTTCCCAAGTGTTTTCGGTTCGCCGGAAGACGTGAACTGCCCCACTGTCTTGCAAGTCGTTATTCGCACTTGCTGCGGCCCCATTTATGACTGTTCTTGAATTTGAATCTTCTCCTTGGGACGCAACCGCCAGTGTATTGCCGGAAAGTGAGACTGCCGATCCAAAAAGATCATTTTCATCCGGAAACGAACTCTTTATGTAAGCCTCTTGCTGCCATTGGATTCCCGACCGACGGTAGACATAAACTGCACCGCTTTGGTAACGTGTGAAATTTGAACTTGCATTGTTGCCATTGGTAATGAAGTCTTGCGCAGAGGAGTCATTACTCATTCCAGCTGCAAGTGTGTCGCCTGAAAGAGAAAGAGCACCACCAAAAAAGTCATTCATGAGAGCATTCACTGCCTTGATATATGCTTCCTGATGCCATGCTGAACCATTGCGTCTGTATAAATAGAGTGCCCCGCTTGATAACAACGATCCTTCAGATGGTGCGATGGGTCCGTTGGTGATCACTTTCCCATCGGTGCTGTCTCCCGCTGCTCCGACAGCAAGTGTTTCACCTGACAATGAAACTATGGAACCAAAAGAGAGATATGCGCTGTTGTTGGAAGCCTTGATGTAACTTTCCTGCGACCACCCTTGAGCACCTTTCCGGAAAATATAAACGGCACCTGAGTAATTGAGACTGGTGTCAGAACTGGCAATGGGTCCATTCGTGATAAAAGATTGACTTGAATTTTCATTGTAGGCACTGACAGCCAGAGTGTTGCTTGACAAGGACACAGAGTATCCAAACAAATCATCTGGATCAGAATTAGTGGCCTTTAAATAAGCGTCGGGAGTCCATTGGTCGCCGGACCTTTGATATATGTAGACCATTCCGCTATCCGGCTTCAATTTGTCAAATATTGCGTCATTGCTGCTCATCACTGTATTTGCCTGTGAATCCTCAAAAAACGAACCGATGGCCATGGTGTCCTGCCACATTGAAACTGTGAATATGCTGTTCTCTGTGGGATTCGCGACCTTGATATAAGCCTCTTGGTACCAGCCACTTTGATTTTGACCTGTGAAACTGAAAGCTTTTGTAACGGACTTATCGCCGTCGCTCAGTGTGACTTCGACTCGAGTGACACCGGAAAGATTTGGAAAAGGTGACATTGAGATTGTGCACGACGGCGCCGTACCACCGAAAGTGATATTCTCGACAGGCAAGAGTTCGGTATTGCTGGACGTAGCACTCAGGTGCGTCGCTGAACATGTCAGTGTGCTGTCTACATCAGAGACTGAAAACGGTATGTTGTTGATTGCGACTCCGGGCAATGTGACTTGATTGGCAATTGGCGACAGAGTCGGGGCATCGTTCACACTTGTCACCGAAAGTGTGAAACTTCGTGATGTGCTCAGAAGCCCGTCGGACACCACCAGAGTGATTTCGCTGTTTCCTGATGCGTCTGGCAGGGGATGGAACTTTGCCGCGCAGTTGGGCCAAGTCCCGTTCCATTCGACAGCGCCCTGCTGAGGGATAAGACTGTTGTTGCTTGAAGCGTATATCAAAGAGGAGCCTCTGCAGGACAATGTTTCATCCGGATCATTTGCCACAAATTGAATTGTGAGAGGTGTGTCTTCGTCCGTGATTTGCGGTGATGTGATCGCACTTATTGTGGGTGCCTGATTCACACTCTTCACTTGGAGCGAAAAACTTCTCTCAGTTGTCAGCAAACCATCGGTGACTTTAAGTGTGACGGTCGTCACGCCTGACGTGTCTTGCGTTGGAATCAAGCCAACCGAACAATTCGGGTACGTCCCGCTGAGGGTGATGTTTTCAACCGGCACGAGAGCTGCGTCACTTGACGTCGCACTCACATAGGGGGCAGAGCAACTGAGGATGTTGTCGACATCATTGATCGAGAAAAGAAGAGCGTTGACAGAAGTTTTCAGCATGATGGTTTGATTGGCGATGGGCGTTATCCTCGGAGCATCGTTCACAGGCGTCACTGTCAAAGTGAAGAGCTTTTGAGCCGTCAGCGAGCCATCACTGGCGGAGAGTGTGACCTTGGCTGTGCCATAGGCATTCTGGATCGGGACAAGAAAGACCTTGCAACCGCCCGTCATGCTGTTGATATAGATATTGCCTTCCGGAAGGAGGGCCGTGTTCTCTGAGCGCACGCTCATGGCCGCGGAACAAATCAGGGGATTGTCTTGATCTGTGAGGCTCACGTTCAGTGGGAAAATACCGTCTTCAGGGACAGTCGCGGCACTGATGGCCGAGATTTCCGGTGCGGTATTATTGGCTGCAATCAAAAACACCTGAGAGAGTTTGATTGCAGTTTCCGATTCTCCCACAATCCTGACGTAAACATCACTTCCTGTGTTGAATGGAAACAGTGTTCGGGCGAAGCCGCACTTTCCGTCAGCAGAAGTCAGAGCGTTGCGGCCTGTGCTTTTGTATGTTGTGTCCGTGCACTGTGAAAAGGAAATGATCACATTGGTGCCAGCTTCGCCGCCTTCCCACGACGGAATATTTTCAATGCGTCCATCCCATTGAGAGAGAGCAGTTGGAGTTTTTGCGAAAACGATTTTCACACTGGCTATGGAACTGAAGGCATCTTTCCAGAAAAAGCGAGCCGCAGTTGCCGTGCTTTCATTTCCGACCTGCGTCCACATGGAGAATGTCTTTCCTTGTTCAGAACGCGACGCCGGCAGAGAAGTTGTGATGATGGAGACAATTTCTTCGACGGGCTCTGTTTGATTGCTGTCCGGCAAAGGGGCTGTTCGATTTTCAGGGATCAAAAGTCCTAATTTTCTGTCTGTGAGTTGTCCTGCATCTGCCGTGCCGGTGGTCTGTTGAGTGTCTTCAATGGGCGGCGCATCAGGCAAGGGGGGCAAGCCCGAACTCACGCGGGCCGCATTCACCATCAGAGCAACATCTGGGGGGAGACGAATTTCTGATGAAATGAGTCGCGTGGCCGTTTGTATTTTCACAGTCACTTGAGTCGAGGTGATTTTTTCAACGGGTATAGAAAACTGTCCCAATTCGTTGGTCATCGTCTCGTAAACGATTTCGATACTGGCGAGACCCAAAAAACCTGCCAGCGAAAATGAACTTCCGCCGGTGGTGCTTGAGTCGGGAGCTGCTGCCTGTGTGCCTACAATGCTGACTTTAGCATTCACCAAGGGCTTCCCATCTTTGTCGAGCAGTTCACCCGTGAGGAAACTCCCCACAACAGGAACAGGTGGGATAATCTTCTGATCTGTTTTCATTTTTCCTAGAGGAGTCGAAGTCGCCGTCGGGCCCGCTCTCTTGGTTGTCCCGTTGCCTCGTCCCATGCAGCCGCACAGGATGAAGTAAAGAATCAACGCTGTGAGTCGTTTAGGGCTAAACATGCGTCGTCTCCGATGCGGGACATCGCCTCTGAACTTTTCAGGTTCGACAAAAAAGTAGACTTGCTTGAGGGAAATTGGGTTGTTGGGATGCGGTCCTGATTTTCATTTCAGGAAATTCTGAATGAAACGGTGAGCGTTCAGTTTTTTCATGAAAAAGGCTCTGTTGTCCCTAAGTATCTATAATTACGATTTTAAAATGCAAATTTCAGGTCTATGAGCGGCGTTTACATAATTTGGTCTTAATAATCCAATATTATTCAATTACCATGAGGGTTGTTCAGAATTTTCTAAAAACTTTCCGATAAAGAGACTAAGAGGAGGAACTATGAAAAACCGACAAAGCCAGTCTCTGATTTCACTGTCTCTTTTGGCATTAGCTGCGACACTCGGTGCCTGTTCATCTCAAATGAGTGAATACGCAGGTGCTGACAGTTTGCTGCGCGCAAAAAGAGCTTCAGGTGCAGATACGGGCGATCTGAATCCTCCCGTTTCGGCCGGAGGTTCCATTGATGCTGCTGCGGCAGTTGCAGCAGGTGCCACACTTCCTGCCGCAAGTGTCTATGTGCCACCGAAGGAGGGCTCTTCTGCTGTTTCAGCATCAGGGTCAGAAGATGCATCTAAAAAAGAATCGGATGACGGTGAGCGGGAAGAAAAGGATTCTGAAGACGATCATTCCGATCACTCAAGCAAAGGGAAAAGACCCTCGAAGTCTTCTGAAAGTAAAGTGGACGAGGCAATTGAAAAAGCACTCTTGGGAGCCTGTCTGGCGAAAGTTGACCCTGAACATAAATTCCCTTCCTACAAGCTTGTTTCCGTGGAAGAAAAAAACGCGAACAAAGATGTCTTGTATGAAGATTCGGAATCAGGTGAAGGTTCGCTCATTTTGTTGCGTGTCAGAGCCAACAACCTGAACAAAGCGCAAATCAATATGCTCAATCCGAAGTCGACTTACTGCGTGGATATCGAGGCCAAGAACATGAACAAATTCACGTTCTCAATGGCATGCGAGGCGAAAGTCGGGTTCGTGAAGCTGGAGAACAAGAACGACAACAAACTTTCCACAGTCGTGAAACAAGCCGTTTGCGAGTGAGTTTTCCTTTTCTCGCCCCCAGCCAGTGGTCTTGCACAAGACCACTGGTTTTTTTTCAGAAGAATTCTCTCAGATGACTTTCGTATGCCGTTGAAGTGTCTTCTTCCAGCGCCACCATGGCGACCGACTTTTCAAAGTGCTGGTGTTCAACAGGTGCTTTTTCAAATCCGAATTTTTCGTAGAAACGGATTCCGATTTCGGAGTG
>JBEGJP010000100.1:0-6251 GCA_041184525.1 Pseudomonadota bacterium
TCCCAGAGCAAAGGAGCTTCCTCAGGGTTGTACCCCGCAGCCGCCATATAGCGCAGGCCAATGGCATCGGCTTCAGCCTCATGCGATCGGCTGTAGGGGAGAAGAACACCAAATTGCGCTCCCAGTGCCAATCCTGCGTAAATTTCCCTCTTATGCTTGGAATCCGCAAGCGACACCTGCGCTGCAGTCAATCCGAGCTGCACGATGAGATTCTGGCTGATGCGCTCGTTGCCGTGTCCGGCGACTGCGTGCGCCACTTCGTGCCCCATGATTGCTGCAATGCCGGCATCGTTCGCTGCAATGGGAAAGATTCCCGTGTAGAAGGCAATTTTACCACCCGGCAAGCAAAACGCATTCACGGTTTTTGGTTCATCAAAAACTTCAAATTCCCAAGAATAATTTTTACCGCTCGCGGCTGCGATACGTTTGCCGACCTGCTCGATCAGGGCACGGTATGCCGGATTCTTGCTCACCGGCGTCTTTGCCTTCATTTCCTGATAAGCTTGTGCGCCCATGCCGTTCATTTGCGAGTCGGGCATCAGACGCAAGGCCATGCGACCCGTGACAGGTGTCGAAACGCACTTCGCCGAAAGAGCGCCGAGCAAAAGCCCGCCCAAGACAAACATCAGCCCACTCTTCATCTGCTTCTCCTTGCTTTCTGCGTGCACTTCCACGCGGGGTGCGTCTGACAAAAAATGGCCGCGTTCTGTCGCGCTCAATCGCACCAGTCAAAAAAGCTAACCAATGCCTCTGTTGCCGGCAACCGCCTCTCCCCCGAATTTCAAACTCTCAAATTCTTATCAGGATTTTGGGTCCCCATGAAAAGCTTGCCTTCGGTGTAAGATAATTCTCAAAGTTCAAAGATCATTGGCCGATACCCCTCACGGCGATGGGGGCAGAATTATGAAGACGGCATTCAATACGCTCTTGCTTATGGCTTTGTTCTCACTTCCGGCCTGCCTGAAGAAAAATTCTGTCTTTTTGAGTCAGAATGAGTCGCCGCTGCCAGACGTCGTCATGCCGGAAAAATCGGCTCAAATGCTCGGAATTGATGAAACCATCATGGAAGACGCACTGTCGGGTTCTCACTTAGAGGCCGCCCTTCACTCTGACAGCAACCGTCCGGAAATTGTCGAGCTCAATCTGTTGCTGAAAGAGAACTGGCCCGCTGCACTTCCTCTGAAAACGACCGACGGTGCCGTCCGACGGCTGACAGACATTAAAGACATCAGAGATGTTGTCGCCCTTGGCGATATACCCGTCCAAAAAATCAAGCTTCCCAAACCCACACTCAAATCACTCAAAAAGATTTTCAGAGATCAGGGCAAATCTGCCGAAGGCTTTGAGCTTCTGCGCATCGAAGTGGCGGCCAAAAACACAGCGGCACTCATCGATATCATAAACCGCATTCACAAACTGTCTTCGGTGCTCGTTGCAGAGCCCAACCATAAGGTCGTCAGAGGCGCTGATGCACAGGACCCCATGATCAACGCTCTTTGGGGGCTGCGTGCGATCAAAGCGCCACAGGCGTGGAACCAGTTCACCGGACGAGGATCGCAGGTCATTGCTGTGATTGACAGCGGCATCGACATTCAACACCCCGACCTGCAGGAAAATCTGTGGACAAATTCGAATGAAGTGGCGGGCAATGGACTCGACGACGATGCCAATGGCTTTATCGATGATGTCAATGGCTGGGATTTTGGTGATGATGACAACGGTCCCGACGATATCTCCGGACACGGTACACACTGCGCCGGAATCATTGGAGCCCGCGGCAACAATGACACCGGCATCGTGGGAGTGAATTGGAATGCGCGCATCATGCCGGTCAAAATTTTCTCTGACGCAACAGGGGATGCCACGTTCAACGATGCCTACGATGGAATTTTATATGCGATCGCCAATGGAGCAAAAGTGTTGTCGAACAGCTGGGGAGGCACAAGCGCGTCGGCCGTGTTGGCCACCGCCATGAATATTGCGAACAACAACCAACGCCTTGTTGTTGCCGCGGCAGGGAACGATTCAAGTCCCGCTGCACTTTATCCTGCCTATTACACCACTCAATACCCCAACATCATCTCGGTAGGTTCAAGCGACCCCGACGGCAGGTTGAGCGCGTTCTCGAACTTTGGTGCAGGTGTGGATATCGCCGCGCCCGGCAAAAACATCATGAGCACCTTGCCGAAAAAGAGTTACGGAGAACTGAGCGGAACTTCGATGGCAACGCCGTTTGTGTCGGGCGCCGCCATACTGCTTTGGAATGCGTATCCGGAAAAATCCATGGGAGAAATCAAAGCGGCGCTCTTGAACGGCTCAGACTATGATCCCCAATTTGAGGGAAAGGTGGCGGGTGCACGGGCTCTCAACATAGAGAATGCCCTCAACACACTGCAAGGCATCGGTCTTCCCCGACAGCAACCACCACCCAGCCTGACACGCGGCCTGACCTACAAGTATTTTGAGGGCAAGTGGAACAAAATACCCCAAGGCCTGACCGAGCCTGCTCTGAAGTCGGGCGCAAGCGAAACTCTGACACTGTCCGTGGCCAACAGACAAAACAACTACGCACTTGTTTTTGATGGTGTGATCCGAATTGACTCTGCCGGAACATACGAATTCGCTTTGACCTCGGACGACGGCAGCCGCCTGACAATCAACGACACCACCGTCATCAACAACGACGGTATCCATACGAAAAAGAGCAAATCCGGAAGCATCAAATTGCCGGTGGGTTATCAAAAGTTCCGAGTGGAGTACTTTCAAGCGGGAAGCGGACGAACGCTGCAGCTGGAAATGCGCAGTCCTGCAGGGAAATCAAAAAATATCAATGAAAGCGGCCAGCTCTTCTATTTCTTGTGACCTGCTCGCAAGCGCACAGAGAGTCACTCTCTGAAAAACAATCCCATACACCGCGAGGAATTCCCTTTTTTCGTACCCTCCGCGCTCACTCAAGATGATCAAGCCTCCGTTTTTAATAAGATTTTAAGAAGTCTTTTAAAAAATATTCAATTCCAAAATCTTCCACCGATAAGTAATTAAAGGGGGAAACCATGAACAAATCTTCCAAAATCCTCACACCCGTCTTTGTTGGTTTTGCCGTTACCGTCGTTTTCACTGCTTGCTCGGACAGCCGTCAACAGTATGCGACACCGGTTATGAAACTCCGTGCAAAACGCATCGCGGGAACGAATATGGTGGAGTTCAACCCTCCTGCAGAAGTTGTGAACAATGTTCAAATTCAATCTGTGATGTCTGAGAATGCCATCGCGAAGACGTTTGAGCCCATCGCACCTCAGGTGGCAGTCAGTGAACCCACAGCGGCGCCTGTTGTACAGCCCACGATGCAGCCGACAGCAGAACCAACGTCTGCGCCAACAGCTCAGCCCACGATGCAGCCGACAGCAGAACCAACGTCTGCGCCGACAGCTCAGCCCACGGCAGAGCCAAAAATAGATCCAACAGCTGAACCGAAGGTGCAGCCCACGACAGAGCCGACGGCTGAACCCACAACTCAACCTCCGGTGCAGCCCGAAGTTGATGATGCTTTCCTCCGTGATTGTGCGAAAGCCTACGGCGTCGATGTGAGCGAGTTCGGATTGCACAGACTAGGTAAATCGGAGAGTGAGCATAATAATGAAACCGTATACTCTCTGAGCGAAATTCCGGCGGAAGTCCTGGCGAAATCTTACATTGCAGTCGACCTGACATTATTCAAGAAAGATGGCAAGAGCCTCGGAAATGCGAATCGATCAAACATGGACTTCGGTGAATTGCCGAGAAACTTCTGTGTGAGGTTGTCTGCACATGAAGCTAACAATTTCACCTTCAAGAAAAACTGCAACGATGCGAGAGTCATCTTTTTGAAACTGGAGCACAAGGACGATCCAGAACACCAAGCTTTCGAGTCCATCACACAGTGCAGCATTCCAGAAAAAGAGAACAAGAAGGGAGAAAGCTTCAGCAAGAGTGACGACGCGAAAGACTCTTCAAGCACCGGCAAGAGTGACGACGGGAAAGAATCTTCAAGCAGCAGCAAGAAAGACGGTCACTCCCCTCAAAAGATTGAGGAGCAGATCTCAAGTGAACAAAAGGTCGTAAATAAGACTGAGGGGCAGGATGCGGATGTGCTGACAGTGACTCCTCCTCGCAAACCTAAGAAAAAATAAATAGAACGGATTGACCCTCTTTGTAAAAAGCGACCCCCCAAGAGACGCTTGTCCTCTTGGGGGGCTTTTTTTTCATCAGAAATTCAACTCAGAGAAACGAAAGACTCCGCACCGTGGCGTTCGATGAACCTGTGCCAGAACCCTTCTCAACTCCGCCTTCAACACCCGAAAAAGTTTCCACTGGAACGTCGGCGCCTGCAGCAACAGCAGACGCACCTGCAGGAACCCACGCGGGCACGCCGAACGATTCACCGTGTTGGCTGACATCCAATCCTGCATCTTCCTCAGCAGGTGTGACACGCAGAGGCGAAATGGCATCGACAATCTTATACAGCAGGTAAGAACCGAAAAAGCTGAAGCCGGCCACACCCACCAAGGCGATGAGGTGTTTGACAAACGTTTCGGTTTGACCAAATACAAGGCCCACGTCTTTCGCAAACACGGCTGTGAAGATCATCCCCATGACACCACCGATGCCATGGCAAGGGAAAACATCGAGAGTGTCGTCGATGCTGGTTTTGGCCTTAAGGTCGACCACAATGTGTGAAACAAGCGCCGAGGCAGCACCAATCACAACACTGGCACCCAACGAAACGTATCCGGCGGCAGGCGTGATGGCCACCAGTCCGACGACAGCACCAATACAGAAACCCACGGCAGAAGGCTTGCGGCCGCGCAAAAGATCATAAGCAACCCATGCCAAAGCGGCAGCCGCTGTGGCCGTGTTGGTCGTTCCGAATGCCAAAACCGCTGTTTCGTTTGCAGCCAAAGCCGAGCCTGCGTTGAAGCCGAACCAGCCAAACCAGAGCATTCCGGTGCCGAGAATGATGTAAGGAATGTTTGCGGGCGTGTGGCCTTCGGAGGAAACGCCACGGCGCGGACCAAAGAAGAAGGCACCCGCCAGAGCCGCAAAACCGGCCGACATGTGAACGACAGTCCCACCTGCAAAATCGAGCACTCCCCATTTGCGGAGAATGCCTTCAGGATGCCACGTCCAGTGCGCGAGCGGCGCATAAATGAAAACCAAAAAGAGGGAGATGAAAACGAGGTAGCTCTTGAAATTCACGCGCTCAGCAAAAGCTCCTGTGATGAGCGCAGGCGTGATGACGGCAAACTTCAACTGAAAAAGAGCGAAGAGAAGAAAAGGAACGGTCGGCGACAATGCGGTTTCCGTCGCACCCGAAACACCCTTCATCATGAAAAAGGTGGCCGGATTGCCAATAAGACCGTTGACAGAAGGGCCAAATGCCAGACTGAAACCGACAATCACCCACAGAACACTGATGATGCCCATGCACACATAGCTTTGCAGCAACGTGGAAATCACATTCCCTGTGCGCACCATACCGCCGTAAAAAAATGAAAGCCCCGGGGTCATGAAGAGAACCAGAGCGGAGGCTGCAATCATCCAAGCGGTGTCACCGGAATTGAGCGCACCGCCGACGTTCTGGGCCGTTCCGACCGGTGCCAACACAGCCAAAACACAAATCGCCACAAGCAAAAGCAGTGGAATCGAACTCTTCACTGTCACGTGCGTCCCCCTCTGAATCGTCTTTCCCCCGCGCCACCGCGGCACCGGTTGAACCGACTTTGGATTTTGAAAGCTCGGTTAACGGGCAGGTGTGGGCAGGGCAAGCTCCGGACAAACAAAAATCATCGAACTGACAACTTCCTTTTGTCACACAAATGAAACTTTTTTTGAAGTGCTTTTTACATTAAAGTTTTTCGCCATTGACGAGTTCGTCACGAGAACAATTATCAAATCACACATCTCTCTCCTGACCATATCTCTGCCGCATTGAGGTGTGCCTCGACCATCGCAACTTGACTGCGGCTTTGATAGACTCCCGAGCCAATGCTAGAAGGACGACAGGACCTACAGACCACCAAGGAGCACTCCACCATGACAGCAAACTTTTTCACCCACATGGAAGAGCGGGGGCTCTTTTGCGAGGCGTTGGCAAGGGCTTCAGCCAATCCGGCGGCGTCGTTGGTCTGAGCAATGAGCCCCCGCTCTTCCATGTGGGTGAAAAAGTTTGCTGTCATGGTGGAGTGCTCCTTGGTGGTCTGCAGGTCCTGTCG
>JBEGJP010000101.1:0-22328 GCA_041184525.1 Pseudomonadota bacterium
CCGAAAAGCATTCGGGATCTCGGAGGCGCCATTTTTTGCGATCTCAGATTCGGAAGGGTTTTTACGTATCACAATGGCGCTGAATCTTATTATGCGGCGCGTGGATTTCGAGGGGCTTTGAGGATCTGAACGGTGCTCTGACTTGGGTTTTCGAAAAACAACGGAGAACTGACGGTTCGAACATCTAAATTCCGACATTTTTGTTTAGGTCTTCAGAAAAAGTGCATGGTACCTTAAAAGCCTGCACGCTCGTACAATTGTTAGATGGAGGAATGTCATGCGAATTCTGAATGGCCGTTATTGTTTCATATTCACTGCGGTTGCCTTAGCCTTCGTGGGCGCTTCCTGTGGCAAGAAGAACAAAGGTGGATCACCCATAGGAATGGGACAACTCCTTCTGCCGGTGAAGGAAAGCGCCCCCACCGGATTGAAGGCAGGCTCAGCCGCTGTGACTGGCTTGGTGGCTCCATTGCAGTTTCTTGCAGCGCCCAGTGAGCTCTCTACGGTGAAAGAGCGTCTTTTCAACCCCGGTCCGACCGATTTTATGTACCGCTTGAAAATGGTGGACGGGCGCCTTGCCGAGCTTGACAAGCGTCATCAGGACAGTGCCAGAAAGTGTGTGACTGAGGCACCTCAGGAATGGAAGCTGACAGGACTTCCCGACGCCAATGGCACCCTCACAGGCACGACGAGTTTTTGGTTCTCCTGCATGGAAAAGCTCGATGTCACCAACGTTTCTCCAACAGCCACATTGACCGTTTATTTTGGTCGCAAAGATGGTCAATCCTATTTGGCGGAACTGAGTGCCAACCCTGCCGGAGGCGACACGTCTCCTACAATTGCTGTTCTTGGCAAAGTGGACGACGCCAGCACGAAATCGGAAATCTGGCAGATCATGGTCACCCCTGAGTCAACAACCGACACAGCCAAACAACATTCCAGCTGGATGTACATTCTGGGCGACAAAACCAACCTCAACTTTGAAATGGCCGTCGGCGGCTCAGGAAAATCTTCGACTCCAACAGACACCGAGAATCCCGTTTCGTATTTGGGATGCGGAGTCCGGATGAAGTCTTCCGCCTCGCTTGTTTATGCGAAGGGTCGATTCCATGACGCCGGTTCGACGGTGTTTGGAGCGGGGGGCGACACTTGCACCGATACCGAAGCCGTTGTCTGCGCATCGGCCACTGATTTGAGTGCCAAGGACGAATCCGAGTGCAGCAACGTCACAACATTCGCCACACCCGTCCTCACTTACAGCCAGCTGAAAGGAACAGCCTCTCCCGCAGCAGGTTACACGCTTGGATTGGACATCATCAAAGCCAAAGGGATGCCCACACTCACTTCGTTCACCGACACGGTTGAAACCAAGTGAGCGCATCGCGTGCGCCGTGTTGAGCGGGAAGAAGGTGAGCCCTCTTCCCGCTTACACAGAAAACAGCCGGAGCCTCAGATTTTCAGAAACCTTCCGCGCCCCTTTTCGCTCTTTGATTCTGATGCGATCGCTGTAGCGATTGAGCCTCTCGAGCAGATGATCGGCGAGTTCGCTGAGCGCTGTATAAAGCTTCAGCGATGACTTCTGCAGCCGCACTCCGTGGTAACGTCCTCCATGAATGTGGAGAGCAATTGTGAACATGTCTTCACCTGCCTGATCGGGAGCATTCTGCATTTCTACTGTGACGTGAAGTGTAGAGGCACGGAGTTCCGGAAATTTGAAATGGAACGGCTGGAGTCTTTCAATCACGGACAATTTGACTGCCTCTGAAGTTGCCAGATTCTTGAAAACCACGCGAATCATAAGTATCTCCTCGTGATAATAAAAAGTTTCATCTTCGTGCATGGCAAACGCCAACTGTGTTCTGTTGATACATTACGGCAAGAATTTTCTTCGCTTTATTATATTATTTGAAATGACAGATTCGTTTTAAGCGAAAGCACTCTTTGCGTTTGCTTTGATGGTTATTGTTGAGAACAAGGCGGGCTGCCCTCTGGGCGGTGAGTTCTCCGTTTTCAAATGGCGTTTGGACTAAAACCTTGATATTTCATAGTCTTATATGGGGGTGTGAAATTCTCAAGAAATATCGGTTTCTTTTCCCCCCAATTCTCAATACGCCACCCTACGGCAATCATGCCTCAGGTGACCCCATGACAAACGAAAATCTCGAAAAAACGTCCTGTGACGCTCTCTTGAAGCAGCTCGGATTCGCCACTCCGACAGAAATTCAAAGGCAAGCCATGCCCCTGTTGGCGAACGGTGAGTCTGTTCTGGCTCTTTCACCCACAGGATCTGGAAAAACGCTCGCGTTTTTGATCCCGCTCATGGAGCGTCTCGATCCGAACCTTTCTGAAACTCAGTTGCTCGTTCTCGCTCCGACGCGCGAGTTGGGTGCTCAGATTTCGCATGTGGCCTCTCAGGTTGCAGTTCATTTGGCAGAACATGAGGGCAGACATCTTCAGGTGAGAGCCGTTTTCGGCGGCCACAAATCAGACACTCAAAAGAAAGAAATTTTGAAAAATCCGCAGATCGTGGTGGCCACACCGGGTCGCGCCTTGGATCTCATCACACAGGATGTGCTGAAGCTTTCCAAATTGAGAGCCTTGGTTCTCGATGAAGCTGACATCATGGTGGGCATGGGCTTTGAAGCACAGATCAAATCCATCTGTGACCAGCTGCCCAACCGCATACAGGCAGCCCTCTTTTCAGCAACGGAATCGGAAGGACAAAGTCGTCTTCAGAACCGTCTTGTGCACCGCGGAACACGTGTCGATGTGCGCAATGAGGTTCAATCTGATTCAGACACCGAAGCCACGGCAAAGTCAGTGTTCACTCACCAAACTGTTTTGATCCCGCAAGGAATGGAACGGCTCGCTGTTTTGACTCAACTCCTGCAGCAGATTTCACCCAGCACTGAGTCGGGGATTGTGTTTTGCCAAACACGAGATGCCGTCCAAAAGGTGGTTGAAACGCTGAAAGCTGCGGGTGTCTCGGTGGCTGGCTTGTCAGGTGAACTCGGACAAATCGAACGCGACACGATGATGCGTCTTTTCAGAGCCGGCGGGGTAAAATACCTCGTGGCAACGAATTTGGCTGCCCGCGGGATTGATGTGTCGGATGTTTCTGTCGTCGTTCATTACGAGCTGCCTTCCACACAGCAAGAGTATTTGCACCGCTCCGGTCGCACCGGCCGCGCAGGTAAAAGCGGACGCACGATCAGTTTGTGCAACCCGAATGCAAAAAAGTTTCTTCAAGAACTGCTCAAAGACACTGAAATCGAACTGGCTGACCTTGTTTTAGAGAATGCTGTGCCTGCGAGCACTCCTGTTGCGAGCGATTATGTGAAGATTCACATCAATCGTGGTAAGTCTAGTAAACTGCGTCCGGGCGACTTTCTGGGCGCGCTGACCCAAGACTTGGGACTGACACGTCATGATGTGGGAGCCATCTATATTTTCGATCACTTCACGCATGTTGAAATCACCCAGCCTCAGGCAGGCAGCGTTTTGAAGCGTCTGACGGGTCGAAAAATCAAGAACTTGGTCGTCAAGGCCACACCGGCGAGCGCGTTGACTGCCCCGCGCGCGCGCAATTATTGAAACACGAGAGGATACTTTTTTGAACACGACCCCTAGCTTTGCTGAGCTTCAACTCATCGCCCCACTTTTGAAGGCTGTCGAATCGAGCGGCTACACGCAGCCGACACCCATTCAATTGAAGGTCATCCCCCATCTCCTCGAGGGGAAAGATCTGCTCGGCATTGCCCAGACTGGAACCGGTAAAACCGCAGCCTTTTCTTTGCCGCTTCTGCAGAACATTGCACTGAATGCCAAGCGCATGCCTCCCAAGCACGTCCGTGTTCTGGTGCTCGCACCCACACGTGAACTCGCCATCCAAGTCCATGAAAGCTTCCAAACCTATGGGGCCCATTTGAGAATCAAATTGGCTCTGGCATTTGGTGGCGTGAGTCAGAACCCGCAGGTGCAGAGTTTGAGCGGCGGAGCTGATGTTCTTGTGGCGACACCGGGTCGCTTGCTTGACCTTCTTTCGCAAGGCCACGTCACGCTCGCGGGAGTCGAAGCTTTTGTTCTGGATGAGGCCGATCGCATGCTCGATATGGGTTTCATTCACGACATTCGTAAAATTCTCGCGATTCTTCCTAAGAAGCGTCACAATCTGCTCTTCTCGGCGAGCATGGCACCGGAAACAGACAGATTGGTCAATTCCATCCTTGTGAATCCTGTGAAGGTGGCCGTCACGCCTCCTTCGTCGACAGCCGAACTCATCAACCAGAGTGTGGCTTTTGTGGACAAGGCGAACAAGCGCGAACTTCTCGTTCATTTTTTTGCCTCGCAAGCGCTCAAGCGTGTCATCGTCTTTACGCGCACGAAGCACGGGGCGAACAAAGTGGCCGAGTTCCTCACCAAGGCCGGAGTTTCTGCCCGCGCAATCCACGGCAACAAGTCGCAATCGGCTCGGCAGAACGCGCTCAATGAATTCAAAGCGGGACGTTTGCGTGCGCTGATCGCCACCGATATCGCAGCGCGCGGAATTGATGTGGACGATATCACCCATGTGGTCAATTTTGAGTTGCCCAATGAGCCTGAAACGTATGTTCACCGCATTGGTCGCACAGCACGGGCCGGAGCCTCAGGGGTTGCGATTTCGTTCTGCGAAGCTGAGGAAATTTCCTATCTGCGCTTGATTGAGCGGGTCATCAAGAAACCGATTCCCGTCGATCGGACTCAACCCTTCCATTCCGATGCCGCAGAGCATTCCAACGCCAAGCCGCCGCCGCAGAGCCAGCGTGGACAGCACCATCACCGGCCTGAAAACAGGGGAAACAATCGAGCTGAACAAAGAGGAAGCAACCGGCCTGATCACAGAGGTAGCAGCCGTCCCGAGCAGAACAAGGTGAAGCCCCCGTTCAGCTCCCGATGATCTTCACAAGCACGCGCTTCTTTCGGCAGCCGTCGAATTCGCCATAAAAGATTTGTTCCCATGGGCCGAAGTCGAGGCTGCCGTTGGTCACTGCCACAACAACTTCACGGCCAAACAGCTGCCGTTTGATGTGGGCATCGCCGTTGTCTTCGCCCGTGCGGTTGTGAAGATACTGCGACGTGGGTTCGTGGGGAGCGAGCCGTTCAAGAAACTTTTCGAAATCTTGGTGCAGGCCGCGTTCATCGTCGTTGATGAAAACACTCGCCGTGATGTGCATGGCATTGACAAGACAAAGCCCTTCGCGAATGCCGCTCTCTTGCAAACACGTTTCGACCTGAGGTGTCAGGTTGATAAACGCACGCCGTGTTGGAATTTCAAGAACAAGCTCTTTGCGAAAACTTTTCATCACTCGCTCCCACGCAGGTCATCACGGATAATCCGTGTAGCCCTTTTCATCTGCGGTGTAGAAGGTGTCTGGGTTGGCAACAGCCAATTCCATTCCTGCTTTGAGTTTTTCCACCAAGTTCGGGTTGGAAATGAAAGGGCGCCCGAAGGCAATGAGATCGCCCGCTTCGGTGCTCAGGTCGGCTTCAGCCCGTGCGGTGTCGTAGCCACCGGAAAGAATCAGCGTGCCACGGAAATTCTTTCTGATGTTCTTCTTGAGTTCTTCACTCACCTTGGGAGCCCCCATGGAACTGTGGTCCACGAGATGAATGTAGGCGATACGCAGAGCGCTCAGTTCTTGCGCCAGATGAATGTAGAGTTCGTCCATAGCAGGGTCGGGTGACATGCCATTGAAAACACCATAAGGCGAAAGGCGGATGCCGACTTTGGAATGGCCGATGGCATTCACGGCAGCCTTGACGACTTCGATTGCAAAGTGAGCACGGTGTTTCACAGAACCACCCCAAGCATCTTTGCGTTGGTTGGATGCGGTGTTGAGAAACTGGTCGATGAGGTAGCCATTGGCGCCATGCAATTCCACACCATCGAAGCCGGCCTCAACTGCGAGCTTGCAGGCATGAGCATATTCACCAATTGCGATTTTGATGTCGTTTTCTGACATCTCACGTGGCACAGGGAAGTCCTGCGGACCCTGTGCGTCGGTCCACATGTTGCCGGGTGCAGCAACCGCCGATGGCGCGAGAAGGCGAGCCCCTTGCGGGAGATTCAGCGGATGGCCGACGCGCCCACAATGCATAAGTTGCACAAACACATGACTGCCATGCTTATGGATGGCTTGGGTTGAGAGTTTCCAGCCTTCCACATGGGAGTGGTTGAAGAGTCCGGGGATGCGCGCGTAACCAAGGCCGTTGGGTGAAGGTGACGTTCCTTCCGTAATAATCAGACCGGCGCCAGAACGTTGTTCATAGTATTTGGCCATGAGCGCATTGGGTGTGTTGGCCAAGGCCCGACAGCGTGTGAGTGGACTCATCACGACGCGGTTCTTCAATTTCAAATTTGCCAGCTGCGTGGATGCAAAAAGAAGTGTCATGGCAGGTGTTTCCTCGATGTGGCTTCAGGAAGTCGCAATCGCCCCATGTCAGGCGGAGGGTGAGACTACCATGGGCGTCACTGAAGACCAATTCTTTGCCGAAGCACCACATTTGACAGGAATTGTGTTCAGCTCGGACGAATTTCTCCGTGTCCGAAAACAACAAACTTGCGCGTGCAGAGCTCGCGCAGCCCCATGGGGCCGTAGGCATGCAGTTTCGAGGTCGAGATTCCAAGTTCGGCTCCCAGCCCCAATTCGCCTCCGTCGTTGAATCTTGTTGAGGCATTCACAAGCACACACGAAGCATCCACTTCACGCAGGAATCGCAAGCCCGAAGCGTAGTCTTGTGTGACAATCGCTTCTGTGTGCCGACTGCCATGGCGATCCAAAAACGCCAACGCTTCGTCCATTCCGGACACTGTCGCCAAAGTGCAGGTGAGGCCCAAGAATTCGCGATCAAAATCCTCCTCACTGGCGGCACGCACATGAGGAAATTCAAGAGGTGCAAGATGTTTGAGAGAGCGCACGCAGGCACGCACCTCGACTCCATGCGCACCCAAACTCTTCACAATCCGTGGCAAGAACTCGGACGCGATTTGCTCGTCGACCACTATTCCTTCCATGGCGTTGCACACACCGGGGCGGCTTAATTTGGCATTGAGAATGATCGATTCTGCCATATTCAAATCGGCGCTCTCTTCCACATAGACGTGGCACACGCCCTTGTAATGCTGAATGACAGGCACCGCAGCATGCTCCACGACAGAACGAATGAGGCTCTCTCCTCCTCGTGGAACCGCGAGGTCGATGTGACCCTGTTGCTTCAGCAATGCATACAGGAATGAATGTTCAGGCCGATCGACAAAGAGAATGGCCTCTTCGGGAAGGTTGCTCTGGCGAAGCACAGACTGAAGAAGATCGGCCAAGGCACGGTTGGTGTTCCGTGACTCTTTGCCGCCACGCAGCAATGCAGCGTTTCCGGTTTTCAAGCAAAGAACGGCAGCGTCGATGGTCACATTCGGGCGTGATTCATAAATCATCAGCACAACGCCCAGCGGAACGAGCATCCGCCCCACCTGAATGCCCGAAGGCCTTACCGAGAGGTCTTCAATTGTGCCGAGCGGATCAGGAAGAGCAGCCACTTCGTCGACGCTTGTTGCGAGTGCCATCAAGCGCCTTTCGTTGAGCCTGAGGCGGTCGAGAAGGGCATCCGAAACTCCTGCCCTCTCAGCAGCACGGCAGTCTTCAAGATTCGCGGCAAGAATGCGTTCCTGTTGCGCAGGTACACGCAGCTCCGAGGCTATTTTCCGCAACGCTGCGGTGCGCACGGAACCCGCTGCACGTGCAAGTTGCGTTGATGCACGTTTGGCTCGCAACGCAAGAGCGCGCGCCTCTGCGAATTCTTGCGCAGAAATTTCACTGTTGTTGCCGGTTTTCAATATTTCAGACATGCTCACACCCCCTCGACGAGAACGAGGTTGTCGCGATGGATGACCTCCTGTGGCACGGGGCAACCCAACGTCTCTTGTGCTTCGTGTTGCTTTTTTCCGCGCACACGCTGCAGGTCGGATGATGAGATGGCCACTAGGCCTCGTGCAAATGGCACACCCTCAAGCGAGGCCACATCGACGGCATCGCCGGGTTGAAAGTGGCCCTGCACCTCGACCACTCCCACAAACAACAAACTCGCGTTTTTGCGTAAAGCCTTTTCCGCTCCGGAGTCCACCCGCAGAGTCCCTTGCGGGCGCACGGCGAGTTCGATCCAGCGCTGTTTGGCACGTCCTGCTTTCGCTTCCGGTGCGCAAAAAAGTGTGCCCAGATCCTCTCCGGCAAGGGCGCGTGTTAAGGTGTCCGGCTCGCGGCCGGGGAGAATGAGCGTTGCAGCACCGTGGCGTGCGGCGCGCCGCACCGCGCGCACCTTGGAGCTCATGCCACCCGTTCCCAACTGAGCAGCACCGGTGGCGAGGGCTTCAATATCTTTAGAAACGGCCTTCACCACAGGCAGACGCTCTGCATTTTGGTGCAAAAGTGGATCAGCAGAAAAAAGACCGTTGGTTTGAGTCAGAAGAGCCATCACGTCGGCATCGATGAGTCCCGCAATATGTGCTGACAGTTCGTCGTTGTCGCCAAACTTGATCTCGCGGACACTGACGGTGTCATTTTCATTCACAATCGGAACAATGCGGTGTTCAATAAGTGTTCGAAGTGCATTCAAGGCATTGAGGTAGCGCTCTCGATCGTCCATGTCGTCGTGGGTGAGAAGAATCTGGGCAACTTCAATTCCGTGCTTCTGAAAGGCATCGCGCCAACGTGCCATCAGAATGCTTTGTCCGACCGAAGCCGCTGCTTGGAGTTCAGCAAGAAGTTTGGGACGCGACGAGAATCCAAGAGGGTTGAGTCCGAGTGCAATTGCGCCTGAGCTGACAAGAACAACGTCCATGCCGCGTATTCTCAGCGCAGCAATTTGTGCAGCGATGCGCTCGAAAGGATCAGGCTTGACGTCGGCCAATAGGGCAGAACCCACTTTCACAACAATCCTGCGGCACTCTGCTAGTCTGGTGCGAGCTTGGCTCGCTTCTTCTGACGAAACACGTTCCATGCGTTGCCCCCCCCCCACTGACTTCAGTGGGGAACTCTAGCACGGGAGCAACAGATGGAAAGAGGAGGTTCAATAGCGAACGCGTCCTCCAACCTCAAAGGCCCTCTACCCAGAAATTCCCGTGACATAAGCTTTTGTCAGCTCGTGCAAGGGTGAATCAAAGATCACCTTAGTTGGTCCAAATTCGATGAGCCTGCCGACACGTTCATGCGTCCAAAAAAATGCTGAGAAATCGCCAATGCGCCTTGCTTGTGCAAGGTTGTGAGTCACGATGATCACCGTCAGGCGCCCACGCAGGCTTCGAATGAGTTCTTCGACAACTCGGGATGAGATGGGATCGAGTGCACTGCAAGGTTCATCCATCAGAAGAACCTCCGGCTCAAGAACAAGAGCTCTCGCAATGCAAAGCCTCTGTTGTTGGCCTCCTGAGAGATGCAGCGCCGGCGTATGCAATCGATCATGCACCTCTTCCCAGAGACCCACTTCACGGAGGACGGCTTCGATCTTTTGATTTCTCCGTTCACGGCAACTCATTCCATGTTCTTTGAGCGGGAGGTCAAGGTTTCGATGTATTGTGAGGGGGAAGGGGTTGGGCTTCTGAAAGACCATCCCAATCTTCTGACTCAGCTCCCTCTGGCTGAATTTATCCGCGAGGATGTTCTTTCCATCGAGCTCAATTTCTCCTGTGACCCCGCAGGTCGGTGTCAAGTTTGAAAGTCTGTTGAGGGCAGACAGAAAACTGCTTTTACCGCATCCCGAGGGGCCGATCAGTGTTGTGATGCAGCCTCTGAAAAAGTCCATTGAAACATCATCCAAAACGGCTTTTTTTTGATACGTAATTTTGAGGGAGCGCACGCTCAGATGGGTCAAATGCTCGCGGGACTCATAAAGATGTGTGAATCCTCCGTCGGTCAATACAGATGTTTCGAGAGCGTTCATAGGTTCAATGCTCCACCTTTAAGCCATTTTTCAGAGACCCAAATAACGAATACATTTATGAGTAAAATAAGCGCAGTGAGGGTGAGCGCCGTTGCATATGCGGCTTTGTCGCCTCCGGTGACGTTCATTGCAAGGTCATAAATGTGAACTGAGAGAACTCTCCCAGAGTCAAAAACTGATTCCGGCATCCGATCAACGTATCCACTCGTGAAAATCAGAGCTGCGCTCTCTGCAGTGGCACGTCCAAGAGCGAGGATGAGTCCTGCAGCAATGGCTGGCGAGGACGCAGGAAGCAATACGTTCCAGACAAGTGTTGTTTTACTCAATCCGAGTGCTGCTGCTTGCCTCCTCCAATCAGAATCCAAGGCCGTCAATCCTTCAACCGTTGTCTTTATGAAAATCGGAAGAGCCATGCAGGACAGGGTCAGCCCACCGGAAAGGAGTGAGAATCCAAAACCCAGAAACTGACTGAAAAACACATGACCAAAGAGCCCCATCACAATTGAAGGCACGCCGGCGAGAGCGTCAAGACCGATTTTTGCAAGTTGAGCTGCGGCATTCTTTCTTTCAACAAACTCACTGAGCCAAAGCGAGCAGGCAATTCCAAGTGGAACGGTAAAAGTAAGAGTGATGCAGAGAACGATAAGAGTGGACGTCAGTATGGGAAGGATTCCACCGGCACGCCCCGAATTCACAGGCAATTGAGTTAAAAAATCAAAGCTCAGACCGGAGGTGCCAAGTCGGCCAATGTCGAAAATAAGAGTTCCAATAAGAACGAATGACAGTGCTGCAACAAACCAGATGATCATTTCAAAAAGGCGCTCACTCATGGATGCGGTGCCTTTGAAAAAAGTGAGCAAAGACAACCATAACGAGTACACAGATAGCAAGCAGAAGTCCTGAAGCAAAGAGCGCGGCACGATGCTGACCTGTCGCATAGGACATCTCCAGAGCGATGTTTGCTGTGAGGGTCCTGACGGGATCAAAAATAGACGACGGAAATGCTGCTATGTTACCAGATACCATGAGCACAGCCATTGTTTCTCCCGCTGCGCGCGCCAACGCGAGAATCATTCCAGCGACAAGACCGTTCTTCGCAGCAGGAAGAGCAACCGACAAAACGTGCCCCTTGATTCCAATACCAAGTGCGAGTGAGGCTTGCCGAAGTGAGCTAGGCAACGACAAAAGTGCAGAGTAGCTCGTGAGAGCAACTGTTGGAAGAATCATCAAGCCAAGGATGAATATGGAAGCCAATAGGCTCGCACCGGGCGGCTGATGCTCGGCTATCCAAGGCACAAGAACTGTAAGCCCCCAAAGTCCAAAAACAACGGAAGGGATTCCGGCACCAATAGCTAAGATCATTTTCATTGCTATCATGAGTGAACGGGGGGCTAGAAAAACCATAAATACAGCGCATCCAATTCCGAAAGGAGTGGCTGCAAGGAGCGCGCCCCATGCAACCGCGACAGTGGCAAACACCATGCCAGCCATCCCAAAGTGGCCGCTCATCGGGTACCATTCACTCTTGGAGAAGACGTCCTTCCAGCTCAGTTCATGAAAAACAGGGAGTGACTCTCGCACAAGGAAAAACAAGATCAGACCCACAAGGCATGCCACCACTGCGGTCAGTATTCCGAAGAGGCGACCCCAAAAGAGGTCAAGGTTGAGGCGAAAAAAGGAACTGAGCTTGAACAAGGTCTCGTACCTCGCTGGACTGACTGTATTGAATAAACCGCCTTCCGACGTCAGAATTCGTTCCCTTCGTGATGAGATTCAGAGGGCGTGCCATGGGGAATTTGCCGGAACGTACGTTTTCTGCTGATGCTGGCAAGCTTGAAAGTGGGAGCAATCGGATTGCAGTACCGTTCTTCTCCTCAAATTCGGCGGCGCCGAGCGAAACATATCCAATTGCACCAAGATTTCCGGCAACAGATTTTATTCCCTGCTGGTTTTCCCCAACCACCACTTGAGCCCGAATGTCCCTATTGTTCAATTTGAAGTAGGAGAGAAATATCTCAAGCGTCGAGCGTCCTTCCGCCTTGTTCACAACCGTTATTTTTCTGTCTTCACCGCCAACAGCCTTCCAGTTTGTGATCTTGCCTGTAAAGATGTCCAAAATTTGTTGATGTGTCAGAGCCACGACAGGGTTTTTCTTATGAATGATCATGCCGACGACATCGATTGCAATGGTATGAGGGACGAGGTCGCCTTCTTCTGCCTTCAGTCCACGTGAGACCATTCCAATGTCGGCCATGCCCGACCGAACATCACTCATTCCCCTTGACGATCCTCCGGACTGAACATCGACACGAATGTCTGGGTTCTTTGCCTCAAATCGTTTGGCAATTTCGCTGACCAATGGTGCCATTGTGCTTGAGCCGGTCAGGACAAGTTTCAATGGTGCCGCTGTGGCTGCAGCATTAAAAAACAGTAGTGCGACTGTGGTGAAACTGAAACCAACTCTCTTTTGAAAACGACTCATCATACTGACTCCAATCCTCTCTTTTGAAAACGACTCATCATACTGACTCCAATCCTCTCTCGCTCTCTCGTAGAAGAGCTCGCCTGAGCTCTCAGCAGCAATTGCTGCCTGTAGAAGCAACTGCGTTCTGAGTGTCAAATGGGGATGCAGTGCCACAGCCTTCGAATATGCCAAAGTGCTGATTGAAATTGCCTACAAATTCAAAATGCTTCTCATACCGAGTTTCCTTCAGCATGCGCCACGTGTTTCCACAAACAGGAAAAATTCTTCCCGCTTCGATTTTGTGATGCTTGTCCAGAACAAAAAACTTCTCAGACTGTGGCACTGTCCCCTTGTAAATAACCGCCTGTCCGTAATCTTCGCAGGCACTTTCCAAGGTTGGAAGCTTAAAGAGACGATAGGTGGCCGAGTAAAAGCGAACGCTTCCAATCAGCTCCTTGAGTTTGGGGTCGGTCACTTCGAGGGTGCGGTCTTCCACAAGACGCGGGTCGGCAAATCCGGTGGCCTTTGCCAAAGCCACGAAGTCGTTCCAATACAGCGCACCCCCGAGGCATTCACCGTACAAGATAGGGTCATTTCGAACCTCTTCTGGCACTCGCCGGTCGGCATAGATGTCAGAAAAGTAAAACTCTCCCCCTTCCTTCAAAAGGGAATGGATTCCCTTGAGGACCGACACCTTGTCAGGAGAAAGATTGATGACACAGTTGGAAACGATGACATCAAAACTGGCCGGCGGTAGATCAAGTTCGTGCAGTTTCTCAATGTAGCCCTGCATGAATCCGACATTATCGAAACCAAAGCTCTTGGCATGGTGTTCTTTGTGTCTTTGTGCAACCGCGAGTTGCTCTTCCGTCATGTCGATGCCCACAACCTTGCCCTTCGCTCCAACCATTTGTGCCAACGCGTACACATCTCGGCCCGTTCCGCAGCCGAGATCGAGAATGCGGCGTCCCTCGAGCTCTGTCGGACACACAAGTCCACAGCCGTAATAGCGGGAGAGAACTTCAGGATGGATCCGACTCAGCATAGGTTTCAGCCAAGAGGGTATGGAACTTGAGTCGCAGCAAGCGCTTGTTTTGAGATCGGAGGTGTTCTTGAGTTGTTTTCCGTAATAGTCTTTGACGATGTCATGCATAGTCGCTCTCCTGAATGAAAATTATTAAAACACAATAACATCTTTGCTAAGAAATCGTCTCGATTCTGGTTGTCACTGCTGAAGTCACTCTTTCTCGCGCTTCGAAAATTGGCAGAGCTGGTCCCTCGGAACAAAATGCAGATCTGCAAACCCTGCGTGGGCGTTTTCTCCCGTGTTGTCGGTATCACTCGTGACAGCAAGATGAGAGAGTGCCGCTTGTTCGTTTGAAAAGAGTCTTCGGGCGTCAGATTGGATGTCACGACGCTCCTCGACCCACTTTCCTGCATCGAGGTCAGCAGTGCGAACAACAATCATCTTATTTTGCTCTGTGTAGGCATTGGGTGTCTCGAAGCCAGCGGGATGGATGTTGTCCCAAACATAGTTGAGAGCAGCGTCGGGCACGTGCTCCCCATAGAGACGACGCGCAATTTTCATTTTTACCTTGTGCGCAAGACTCAACGAGTCCGCGGGGAGGCGAAATGAAAGGTAAAGACGAGCAGCAAAATCGTCTCCAGACTTCTCTTTTAGGTTGGCTCGCTTCAAGGGGGCATCTATCCGCCATCGCCAGCATAAAACGGGATGAGTGGCCAAGTTGACGGTCACCGGCCGAGCCATCAGCGACATGCTTGAATTCGAAACAACTTCAATGGCAGGCACACCGTCCCAGATTTTCATTTGGTATTTGTTTCTTTGGATCTTCTTTGACAGAACGATCTCTTCCCACGGCTCGGGGATTGCTTTTGAATCTGCACTGAATTGACCAACACTCAGAACGTCAGCACTGGCATGGCTAAAAAGGAGTGCGATAAGCAGGATAAAAAATTTCATGTGAGCCTCCACTCTGATGGAAGTGCTTCCAAATCCTTTGGTTCATCGATGTCACGCAAGGGCGGCAAGCATGACAATGTCCAGCCGAGATCGTGCACTCTCTTGAGTGTTTCTCGCGCCACGACTTCCGTGCTCCATGGCACTTCGAAAAACACCTCCGAACTGAACTTCGATATGCCCAATAAGACGTAGCCTCCGTCTTCGCTGGGTATCATTACAGCATCATTTTCTGACAGCTGTTTGGCTGCCATTTTCATCTGTTGCCTATTGAGATCAGGACAATCTGTGCCGACAAAGATCGGAGAGAAGCCCTCGTCTATGACTCTTTTCGCTGCGCGAGTGAGGCGCTCTCCCAAATCTCCGTCACCCTGATCTCTCCAGAGAACATTCCATTTCGGATTCCTAAATGGAATCCAGGCGAGGGATTCGGGCGTCGGTGAGACGCACAGTTCTACGGAGGAAAAATTTGTGGCGAGGGCCTCTTCCACAGTGTGTTGCAGCATTTTTTCAGCAATCTTTGCTGCTACCTCTGCGCCGACAGCAGGAATGAGACGTGTCTTGACGAATCCAGCCCGTGGCGCCTTTGCAAAAATCACAATTCTCGGTGGTTTCATTTGTATGACCTCGCGATTCTTTCAAGCGGCACGCCAATCCAGTGTTGCCAGCGCAGCCACCACATCAAGACTATGGTGCGAAAGACTCCGTGCTTCTCCCATCGCCTTCCTGACGTTCTCACCACAGTTCGCAGACACGCGGGACGCGAACGCTTTTTGAGTTGTGCAGAGAGATCGACATCTTCCATGAGAGGTTGCCGAGGGAATCCGCCCATTTCCTTGAAGACGTTGCTCTTTACGAAAATAGCCTGATCACCTGTTGCAATTCCCGTGATTCGCGAACGTAAATTGATGAGCCATGCGACGACCTTCAAAAATTGAGGTTCGCCTTCGATTTTGATGTCAAATCGCCCCCAAACGAATTTTTCCATGGCAGTTTGAATGAGGTCGAAAGCTTGAGGTGGCAACCGTGTGTCAGCATGTAGAAAAAGTATCACGTCGCCCCGAACATCCTGCGCGCCTCGATTCATTTGAAGGGCCCGACCTGCAGCCGAGGTGACCACCTTCAGCCCAGCATTGCGGCAAACTTCGACGGACGCGTCCGTGCTACCACCGTCCACAACAACGATTTCTGTCTCTCGCGGAAGGTTTGACCTCAGGTTGTGCACGAGGTCTGGCAACTGAGTCTCTTCATTCAACATGGGAATGACGACCGACAGAATCACAGGCGCCCCCCGTTCTTGGGTTGCTGAGGTAAAGGTTCAGCGAAAAATGGGACCATTCTTATCCTCTGGACCATTGATGAAATCTCTCAACAAGCTTCAGTAAACCCTCAGGCGCATGGACTCTCTTCCATTCTCCTGCTGCAAATTTATTTGCTTCAGTCCACGTCGGATAGGGATGGACTGTGGAAAGGATTTTTTGGAGTCCCAACTTATGACGCATGGCAAGTGTAAACTCTGAGAGCATTTCACCAGCATTTGAACTGACGATTGTAGCGCCAAGAATTTTGTCCGTTCCGGGGTGCGTGAGAACTTTGATCCACCCGCGGGCATTTCCGTCTGCGATAGCTCTGTCCAAATCTGAGATGTCGTATTTCACTGTTTCGTAGGAAATATTTTTGGCGATAGCTTCCTTCTCATTGAGTCCGACGCGAGCAATTTCAGGGTCAAGAAAGGTGACTGCTGGGATGACAGAGTAGTCGACTTTGAATTTCTTGAAACGACCAAAAAGAGCGTTCACTGAGGCATACCAAGCCTGATGCGCAGCGACGTGAGTCAGCTGATAAGGTCCAATCACATCTCCGGCAGCAAAAATGTTTGGAAACAACGTCTCGAGGTATTCGTTGGTTGGGAGTTTTCTTGCGTTCCGAATCTTCAGCTCTTCGAGGCCGAATCCTTCGAGTCGTGGTTGACGTCCGACGGCGATGAGGAGCTCGTCGCATTCAACTTTCGTTTCACCATCGGGAGTTCTCAGGTGCAGGATGTTGGCGTCGCCAAGACGCTCGGCACGAATGAGTTGACTCCCGATGCGCACTTCGATTCCTTCACTCTCAAGAGTTTTCTGAGCGTAGGTCGATACCTCGGGATCTTCCCTATTCAGGATTGAGTCTGAACTCTCAATGAGAGTGACAGAGGAACCAAGCCGAGCAAACGCTTGAGCCAACTCACATCCGATGGGACCTCCGCCAAGAACAGCGAGGCGCTTTGGTGCTGAGCTCCGTTGAGAAAACGTTTTCCAAAGAGTGTCAGATGTGACGTAGGGAACTTCGTTTAAACCCGGAATCTCAGGAATTGCGGGGCGCGCTCCCGTGGCAATCACAAGACTGCAAGCAGTGAGTCGTTCTTGCCTTCCATTTGAATCGGTGACCTCTACAGTCCATGGATCAACAATTCGTGCTTGCCCCTGACGAACCTCGACGCCCAACTTTGTATATCTTTCCACGCTGTCATGTGGCTCAATTTCACTGATCACTTTTATGACCCGTGCCATGACATCTTTGAAAGACACCCGTCCATCCGTGTTTTCAATGCCGTACTGAGCCGACTGCCTAAGTTGGTGCGCTGCTTTTGCGGAACGGATCAGGGCCTTGCTCGGTACGCAACCAAAGTTCAAGCAATCGCCACCCATCTTGTGCCCTTCAATGAGAGTGACTTTGGCACGAACAGCAGCTGCGATGTAGGATGTCACAAGCCCCGCAGCTCCTGCCCCGATGACAATGAGATTTTTGTCGAACGTCTTCGGCCTCTTGAAGTTGCTGTAGAGTTTTCTGCTCGCGACGAGATTCCTCGCCTTCAAACCCAGCCATGGTGCAATGCCGAGCAACGAGAACGAAAGCAGTATGGGAAGAGAAAGAATGTCTGAAACACTCTGTAGATTTGCCAATTGTGTTCCTGCGTTGACATAGACAATAGTTCCCAACAGCATCCCAAGTTGGCTCACCCCGTAGAAAGTGGCTGCAGGCATGCGCGTCAGTCCAGACAACAAATTAATGAGAAAGAAAGGGAGGGCAGGCACAAGCCTTGCGCTGAAGAGAAAAAGTGCCCCCTCTTTGTTGATTCCTTCATTGATCGATGTGAGCTGCGCAGCAAAGCGTTTTTCGAGTGTTTCCCGAAAAAGGTATCGGGCCCCAAGAAACGAGAGCAGTGCACCAACACTCGATGCGAATGAGACGAGGATGGTACCCCAAAAAAGACCAAAAATTGCTCCTCCTGCGAGAGTCATGACCGCGGCTCCAGGGAGGGAGAGGGCGGTGACCAGAACGTAGAACGCAAAGAAAAAGAGGCTCATGAGTTGTGGCTGACGATCATAGTGGGTGCGGAGCTCGTCGATGCTATTTTTAAGGCTTTGGAACGAAAGCCACTGCCCAGCGTCGAGCCAGAGGAACGAAAAAATGGCGGCGACTATGATGGCAAGCAGTAAAACTTTTTTCTTCTTCATTTGCTGTTTTCCACACTCAAAGCTCCCCCACAGCTGCTTCCGGAGCCAGCGGTGCAGGCAAAGCAGTGCTGAGCAACTCGGATGCTCAGGCCTTGGTAGTCTTCGACAAGAAGATCGCGAAGGTGTGCTTTGGTGGTGCTCAAAGGCATTCCAAGCTGTTGGTTGAAGTCGCAGTCGTAGAGGTGGCCCTGCCAGTCGACACTGATCAAGGAACGGCACATGACCGTGTCAAGATTCTCGGTACGGTGGTTTTGAATGAGAAGATCCATGTAAGCATCGTGCTGCTTCTTCTGTTTGAGCGACGCTGCAAAACGATTGATGGGCATGTTGGTGATTGTAAAGAGCTGATTGAAATCGATGTCAAAGTGATTTTTTAACTCGCGTTTGTAGTCAATCTCAAGCTCCTTTTGGCTAGGGGGAAGGGTTGGACCCTGCGGGTTATAGACCAAATTGAGAACGAGCCCTGAATTGGCACGGCCGTATCCCAAGGAATTGAGTTTTTGGAGTGCGGAAATGCTTTTGTCGAAAACCCCCTGACCTCGTTGCAAGTTGACGTTGTCGGCACTGTAACAGGGAAGTGATGCAGTCACTTCGACCTGATATGCCGCAAGAAACTCAGCTAAATCTTCCTGACCTTTCTCAAAGAGAATGGTCAGATTGCAGCGGTCGATGACGTGTACGCCAATAGAGCGCGCCTGAGTGACCACGCTGCGAAACTCATTGTGTAATTCAGGAGCACCACCCGTAAGGTCAAGTGTTTCAATCTGTCGGGCTTTAAGCACTTGGATGATGAGCGCGGTCGTCTCGGAATCCATCATTTCTTTGCGGTGAGGTCCGGCATTGACATGGCAATGGACGCAAGTTTGGTTGCATTTGTAACCCAAATTGACCTGCAAAGTTGTGATTTTTCCACGTTTGAGTGAGGGGAATTGCATTTTGCTCACGCGTTCACATGATGTTTGCATTCTCTGGACTCCGTTTTTTAATTCAAATGCGAATAAAGATATTACCCCATCGATGTCTCGACACGCAATATGATGCGTGGTTCTGAGTGTTTCGATTTCGTGCGAGAGGTCTCCCTTCCTCACATGGACCTGTTGCGTGAGCAGCAGTATTGCTCTAGGCTGTCGAAATTTCGATCGACCATCGTGGCCTCCGTGGTGAACAATCCCTCAGTTGGGATTACGTGCAGAGTCCAAGCGTGGTTACAAATGAGATGAAAAAATTCTGGAAAAATGCTGTGTCCCTCTCATCTTTGCTACAGAGACACTATGGATTCCGCGAAAACCACTCGAGTTCAGGAGACTCTCGCCTTTAGCAGGGTTTTGACATCTTCAACCCTGTGCGAGCACAAACTGATAGGCTCAATCGCACTTCATATTGCATTTTCGCCGAGGGCATGAGGATTGCAGCGACAGGCTCCAACAGAACAAAACGAAGAGTGGCAAAGAATTCAGTGCCTCTTTCAGGCCTACCTTGAGGGCGACTCCGCAGTCGTGAACTCGTTATTTTCGACATTGAGCCGCATTGTTAGGGGCTTTTTTTTCGCCAGAACTCGTTCGAATGCGGACAGCGATGATCTCACCCAAGCAACACTTCTAAAGATACACCTTTCAAGGCATTCCTTCGATGTCCGCCTCTCCATCAAAACTTGGGTCTTCACAATTGCACATCGAACTCTGATCGATCACTGGCGAAAGAGAAGCCGTGTGGAGCCAATGGAAGCGTTGGATGGCGCAGACCGAGCTTCTTCAGCCGGTGAGTCGTCGGAAGCTCCCATCGATCTATCGAATCTCATTGCGCTTCGCTCTGTGCTCGAGGATGCCCTCAAAACTTTGAAACCTTTAGACAGATCAATCGTATACCTTGGTGTGGTTGAAGGCCTCTCAATGGCGGAATTGGCCGCAGTTGTGGACTCAACAGAGGGTGCAATCAAGGTCAGAATGCATCGAATTCTTCGAAACCTGCGAGGCTTCATCAACGAGGCCGATGCTCAGGGGGAAAGGCAATGAACAGCGAAGGCAATGAACTTTTCAACTTCATTTCGCGGGACGTTGCAGCAAGCAGGCATCTCTGGCCTCTGCGCTGTGCAGTGGTTGCAATTGTTGTCCTTATCCCTCTGCTCTCTAACCTATTCTTTGGCCACAATGAAGCGTTGAACTGGGGGAGCTCTCTGGTTCCTTGGTCGATGGTCCTGTTTTATTTGACCCTTTCGATTTCTTTCTCTCGGTATCTCGGGAGCGCTGTTCATTCAACACGCTTTTCTTTTGTGTCCTCAATCGTCGTTGTTTTATTGTTCTTGTTTCCGCAATTTGCGGAGGGTTTCTTGCCGTCGTTGGGCGATGCCAACATTGGGGTTGAAGCCATCCGCTGTCTCGCCTTTGGTTTCGTGGTTGGGGGCTTGACTGCTGTGTCGCTGGCCATAGCAGTGTTCCGCTATGGACCGGTACCGAGTGCAAGCCTTCGAAAGGCCATGAGTCAGTTGGCTGGCCTGGCGGGCGCCGTTGGCCTCTTTTTTAAATGTCCAACTTCGGATTATGTTCACCTGCTTTCCGGGCACGGGGTGCAGTTGCTTTCAGTTTTTCTTGTGACACAGTTCGTATCAAATTTTTGTTTCAAAAAAATCGTTGAAGGTCAGTTGGGAAGAGCAGCAAGCCAATTCGCCGACATCGGCAAGTTCGACAAATAACAATTCGATTTTTAAAACTCTGAGTGACATATTCCTCAAGCATCACTCTAAGAGTTTCTTTATTTACCGGTATGGTTTGCAGCAATAAAATTACCGTTCAGGCTAAAAAACATAAAAAGTTTCTTCTTGGTTTCGTCTGAGTGGGAAGGATGTTTGAAGACCACTCTCCATTCCGTCTTGCCCTTGGGGCTGGTCACTTTTTCCAAGGATTCGTGATTGAGAGATGTCCAAGAGGTATCAATGGACCCCTTCTTCGCAAGCCTGTTGCGGTGGTAACCGGAGCATCGGAGGATTGTCTCCTCGGAGGCTTCTTTTTTGCCATGAAAATGGCAAGAACTGCCGGGGTCGGCAAAGCTCAGCCTAGGGCAAAAGAGAACGACAGAAGTTGTCAAAAGAAGAATTTTTATTCCGATAGACATCATTTTACTCCAAATTATCTCGTCCCGATTCTTTTTGTTCGCGTTGAATTTCCATATCTTCGTGAGCGTGTTGGTGCTCCTCTTCGGGAAAGCGGAAGTCATTCGGATGAGAATTGTGCCAGTATCCATGCATTTGAATGAAAAGAAGATAGACTCCCGCGAACAACAGAGCCTTGTTGGCAGCGTAGCTGAATTTCGTGAAAGAGGCGCGCTTCCGCCAGCCGGAAAGGAAAAAGACCATGATCGCGAGTGCAATGATCTGACCCACTTCCACGCCAACATTAAAGCTCAGGATGCGCAAAAGCATTCCGAGGTTGTCATCGCCCAGTGGGAGTTGTTGGAGGCGGGTGGAAAGACCGAAACCGTGCAGCAATCCGAACGAAAATACCATGACCAGAAGATTTGGTGATTTCATGCCCAGATGTTTTTCAAAGCCTCCGTTGTTGTCGAAGGCTTTGTACATCACGCTGAGAGCTATGACTGCGTCGACAAGATAGTAATTCCAAGTGATTTTAAAAAAAGTCGCTGCAATGAGTGTGATACAGTGACCTAACGTAAAGACACTGACGAATTTCGCAACGTCTCTGAAGGTTGTCAGAAAAAAAAAGACGCCAAAAAGAAACAAGAGATGATCATAGCCCGTCAGCATGTGCTCAGCACCTAAAACCACATACTGAAGGTAACCACCTTAAAGCATGCGCTGCTTTTGCTCATCACTGATGCCATGAGCCAGAGCAAACCATGGGATTGACGTTAAAAGTGCAGTTTTAAACATTGAACTGGACTCCGTTTTAAAAAAGGGTCGAGTCATTTCCAAGTCGCAGGGGGGCACAAGATGCAGAGCTCGAAGAGACGATGCGTTGAGAGTTCTGTTTCGAGAGGCATCCCGTGCAATTTGGAAAGCCTATCACCGGACTTGCACCTTGCGAAGTTTCGAGTTCTCTTGCCGCAGCAATCAGCAGTCTTTCGAATTCTTTGAACCGGTCTAGCCACTCTTCCCACAACAGGGCGAGCAAGAGTGTTTCTCGGGTTTCGAAATATCGATACGTCGTTGCTTTGGCCACGGATGCTCGGCGTGCAATAACTGCGTCATCCGAAGTTGCAGTCTGCTTTCATCCTTACGGCGGCGATTCCAGCATTCTCAGAATCTTTCGGTTGCCAAGTCCGACCTTCGAAAATCCGCCAAAGACACAAATCGTGTCTAAACATCTTGTGGCCTCCGGTGAATAGTCCCTCTTGTAGATGTCGTCGGGGTTTGTGCTCTCGTTGCCCACAAGGAACCATTCACCTGTCTGTTTCGCGCGTGCATATA
>JBEGJP010000102.1:0-6378 GCA_041184525.1 Pseudomonadota bacterium
TCAGGCGTTTCTATGCCGCCATTGGCAATTTCAGGATAGAGCTCACCGGGAATGGTGCCAATCCAAGTGTCGCCCAGTTGAAGCAAACCGGCTTCGCTGCGCGTTTTAAAACCCGACTCGAATTTTCTCGGGATCACTTTCAAAAGCGCTGCTGCCCGAAATTTGATGTTGTCGACGGGGAGAAGCAGCGATTTTGAAGTCCATTGAAAGGCGTCGCCTTGAACGGGTTGCTCTCGTCCTGCCGCAATGCCGTCGAGTACAGCCTCAGCAACGCGGTATCCCACACCGCGAGCTTTTTCAAAGCTGGGAGTTGTCAGCGTCTGGTTCAATACAGCGTCTACCACTGGTGTGGAGTCGAGTGTGGTCATCAGGCCACCGACGGCGCCGTTGACATAAACAGCTGTGCCGCCGAGTCCTTGTTTGAGAGTTTGTTCGCCATAACGGATTCCATTTTCAATTCCGTCACGGAGAAAATGAACGTAGTCGGAGGTGATCGCCGTGTTGGCATTCCACAGAACCTCCGGATGATTGGCCCATGTGATGAATGTTCCCGCGGTTTGATTGTCAGAGAGCCGGACAAAGCGCAGCAGGCGCACATTGGAATCAAAAACTTGAGGATTGCGGGTGTCGACGACGACATCAGCTCCCACATTGGGGAGCTCCATGCGCTGCACCGCGACGGGTTCAAGAGAGGTCACGGCGGCGCGGATGGCTTTCACGGTTTGGCTTTTCACAAGTGCCATGTAGCGTGGGTTGATCCCAGTTTTGAAGAGGCTCGGGCCCCAGATGCCGATGAGGTCGGGTGCTTCATGATCATGTGTCGATGAAATGATCACGAAATCCAGTTTGAGCTCTTTTTGAACAGCGTCACGGATATCCAAAATGTCGTTGTGCATGAAGCCGATCGCATCCAATGCCACCATCACGCCCTGACGTTCGCCGTGGCGCAGCGCCATCACACGGCTCCAGAGCGGGTCATTGACGGAACGAGCCTGCCGCTTCTGACCGAAACCGGCGATCCAGATGGGGTTCTTGGGGTCATTGATATTTGGAGTGATGCTTTCTTTGGCAAAACCGGCTTCGAGGGTGAGAACATTGGCAGAGGCATTTTGCACTCCGCAAACGCTTGCCGCTATCATCACACAGTGCGTGAGAGCGCGGTTGGGGAAGCGTTGAAACTTTTCCAGACTCATCTTTTTCCATTTCAGAGCTGCGGAGTGAATCATATGCGGTTCTTCCTTTTTGCAAAGATGCCCCACAGCATACCTGAACGCCCTCGCGATGTCAGATCTCCGAAACACCAAAATAAGCTGCGCGCACTGGCGGCGCTGTCAGTCCTCATGTGCGGCAAAGGTTTCGCAGCGGAATTCAAGGCAGGCTTTTCGAGTGTCGACATCAGCACCCGTCAGACGCTGCCCATGGGTGGCTACGGAACGTTCTTTCTTAAAACTCCTCGGATGAACTCTGCCGGAATCCATGACCCACTTTCTGCAGGAGCCGTGCTGCTCGAAACGTCCGCGGGAAAACTGGCTGCATTGGTGAGTGTTGATGCTGTGGGACTCTCAGGCACTCAAATTTCACGTATTGAAAAGCAGCTGCGCGAGACGATCGATCCTCAGTTGCATCTCATGATTTCAGCCACCCACACACACCATTCACCTGACACATTAGGGCTGTGGGGAAGTCTGCCGCGCTCCGGACGCAATGCAGATTACGCAAGGCAAATTGAAACAGCGATTGTGCAGGCTGTGCGCAATGCTTTTGCTACGCGGGTGCCGGTCAAAGTCACCCAGCGCTTGGGCCGTCATGCCAACGATTCCACGGCCTCTGCTGAGCCGCAAAATATTCAAGACGGCTTTGTTTCATTGACCTTCCGCTCCCAGCAGGACGGTCGAGTGCTGGGCACCCTGACACAATGGGCAGCACACCCCACCGTGCTTGGGATGGAGAACAACGCACTCTCCGCCGATTATGTGGGTGCTTTCCGAGAAGTCATGGCGCGTCGTTTGGGGCGCGTGCCGCATCTGTATTTCAACGGCGCTATAGGCAAGGTCTACCCGCTGATCCCTGCGGCCGATGCGGTCGATGTGGTGGACGATCTTTTTCCCTCAGGGGATCGCGATCCGGATGTGAAAGACGGCTACAGGTTCGTTTCCTCGGTCGGACTCCGTTTTGCTGAATCTGTTTTGAAGGCCGTAGAGACTCCTTTGCAGGACACATCTGATGACGCATTCAAGGCGTGTCATGTGAAAGTGGAATTCCCTGTTGAAAATCGGCTCTTCAAGCTGGCAAGCAATCTCAAAGTGGTCGAGACTCCGATCCGCAATGGAAAAATCAGTTCCCGCGTCTCATCGCTGCAATGGGGACCTGTCCAGTTTGTTTCCATCCCGGGAGAGGCGTTTCCGAAGGTCTTTGCGCGTGTTCCGGCGGACGTATGGCAAGGGCGCACGCCCTTTCTGATGGCGCTCGGTCAGGATTGGCTCGGATATTTCGTTGATGAAGAAGATTATCAAAGGGCTGATTTGAAGTATTGGACAGATCTCTCGGTTCATCCGCAGGCGGCACGGCTGCTGGTCGAGACCCTGACCAATGCCGTTGAGGCGCGCAACTGTACCGAGTGGTCAGATGAAGCTTCTGAGTGGACAGACGCAAAATAAATTGCATAGAAACGTGATCCGCCGTCCACTGAAGAGGGAGAGTTGCGTTGATCCTGTCCATTGAAAATTCCAATGCCTCATTGCAAAGCTACGGCATTCAAATTCCATTGCTCGCCGATCGCTACACAAAGACTCTCGCTGCTGTGAAAGCGGATCCCCGCTTGTCCGATTGCCAAGAGCGTTGGTTGCTGCAGGCCGATCCTCAACCCTTCACACGTGAGCAGCTTCTGCGTGTGCATGCGCGTGAATATGTGGACGCTCTTCTATCGAGCCAGCCGCTGCGCGTGATGGGAGACGTCTTTGAATTCGTGGATGCGCAAGGGCAGTTCAACGACCGTTATATCGAGAGCCAAGACAATCGCCCGATGTCGGAACTGGTGCAAAAGAGATTGGCTCATGCCGCAGGCACATTGATTGCCTGCGAGGTCGCTCTCGTGCATGGCTTTTGTTACTTTCTGGGCGGCGGTGCGCATCATGCCATGCGGCAGGGAGGGCGCGGATTCTGTGTCGTCAATGATCTCATGGTGGCAGTCCGCGATTTGCAGGCGCATGGAAAAGTGAAGTCAGTTTGGGTTGTCGATCTCGACGCCCACAAAGGTGATGGCACAGCAGAAATTGCCACCGGCGATGCGTCTGTTCTCACGCTCAGCATTCATATGCAAAAGGGTTGGCCTCTGGACGAAGAATCGCCTTTGGATGATCAAGGACAATTGAAAAAATGTTACTGGCCCAGCACTGTCGACATCCCTGTGCCGCAGGGAGCGGAAAACTCCTATGCGGAGTTGCTGACGAACGGATTGCGCCAATTGGAACTGCTGGCCGGTGATCAGCGGCCCGATTTGGTGTTGGTTGTCGATGGGAGCGACCCTTACGAAAAAGACGTCCTGCAAAGCGCCTCATTGCTCAAACTGAGTTTAGAGCAGTGCGTGGAAAGAACGCTGCTGGTGTACCGTTGGCTTGCAGAGCGGGGTTTGCCGCAGGCTTATGTGATGGCTGGTGGCTACGGCCCCGAGAATTGGCGCGTGCACGCCGGATTCCTGCAGGAAGTTCTGCCTTCATGCTTGAGCTGATGTTTTTCAGGATCTTGGGCTGCTGCTGCTGCCGAGTCCCGTGAGCCGTTCGCTCACCTGCCACAAGTTGCTGGCCATATTTTCATTGAAGGCCAATTTTGAAGGTTTCACTTCGCGGCAGTTCTTGAAATAGGCACCATGCACTTGTGCGACACCGGCGTCGGCGGCGAGAAAAAGAGACGTGCGCGCTCCCTTTTCCGGTGTGATGAAAAAGGGCCTTGCCGCATTGAAAAGAATTCCGAGAAAGCCCCAATTGTTTTGTGCGCCGAAGCCTGTGCGCACCACACCGGGGTGAAGGCAGTTCACGGTGATCTCGGCAGGATTCAATCTTTTAGCCAGTTCACTTGTAAAAAGGATATTTGCAAGTTTGCTGAGTCCATAAACAAACATGGGGCTGTAAGGAGAATTTTCAAACTGCCAGTCCAATGTCTCGCTGCGGATCTGTCTGTGGGCTTCAGAGGCGACGTTGATGATCCGCGAAGGGATTTTGCTCTCGTGTGCTCCTTTTTTGAGGAGGTCGAGGAAGAGGTGGCTCATGATGAAGTAGTTGAGATGGTTGGTGGCAAAAGTGAGTTCCAGCCCCTCTTCCGTTGTTTTGCGCTCACCAAAAATGGCTCCCGCATTGTTCACCAGCACATGGATGTGCGGAAACCGGTCGCGGACGTCGGCCACAAGGGCATCGAGTTCCGCGCGCTGCGTGAGGTCAGCCGTGAAAAGCGAAATGCTTTTGTTGCCGGTGGCTTTTTTAATTTCTGCAACGGCCACTTCACCTTTCGAGCGATCGCGGCAAACCATGAGTACGGTCGCTCCTTGGCGCGCCAGACCCACGGCGGTTTCTCTTCCGATTCCGGAATTGGCGCCGGTCACAAGGCAGATGCGACCATTGAGCGAGCTTTGAGGATGCGGTGCTTGTGTCATAAAAAAATCCACTCAAGAGGGTTTTTATTTCATCAGAGGGTGTTTTTCGCACGTATCGTGTCACCCCATCAGAGTACCAGAACAACCCGAACGTGACGTCCGTCACTCGCCCTCTGCTCCTGATTTTGACACTCGCTGTTCTCCAATCTTATTTCTATGCTCGCCATTTACGCAAAAGATGAGGGTTTGAGGTTTTCCCTAAATCCCATTAATGTCAGCGTTTCTTTGTCGTCAGGGACTTGCAGAAAAGGGAACTCGTTTGGACAAAACGATCCACAAAATTGCTCAAGGCTACCTTCGTTTTCGCGCCGACTTTCTCGCGCAAACGGGCGACTTCTATCGCAGCTTGGCGGAGCAGGGGCAAAAGCCGCGGGTGGCGATCATCTCCTGTTCGGATTCACGTGTCGATCCGGCGCTGATCACCGGAACCAAGCCGGGTGAAATGTTTGTCCTGCGCAACGTGGGCAACCTCATTCCTGAGCGCACGAGCGAAACTGCATGGGGGGTGCGTGCGGCTCTGCAGTTTGCCATTGAGGTGCTCGAAGTGGAGCATTTTGTGGTGTGCGGGCATTCCGGTTGCGGGGGCGTTCAAGGCGCACGGCGCAATCAGGTCATTGGCCCGCAGGGGCAGCACCTCGAAGATCTGAGCGTGTGGCTCAGGCAACTGAGCGAGAAGTTTGCACCGTTGGAAGCGCAAGCCAATGAACTTGAGCCCGAATTGCGTGACGAATTTTATGAGAAGGTCGGGATCATCAATTCACTGGGCAACTTGTTCACGTTTCCGGAAATCGAACGGCGTGTGAAGGAAGGAAGACTTCACCTTCACGGTTGGTATTTCGACATCAAGCGCGGGGAGCTTTTTGCTTACGACGCTCCCTCATTCGGTTTTCTTTCGTTTGACACACTCGCAAAAAAAGAGCTCTGAGAGAACCGCCGCCGGATTTCGTTGAAAACCGGCGGCCCGCTCAGAACTCTTCTTTCTGCGCTTGAAGCGCGAATGATTCAGATCCAGCCTTTCGCCAGCTCAGCGGCTGTCCCAAGAGCAGCGGCGAGTTTGTCGGGCGAGGAACCACCGCCGCGCGCGAAGTCCGGACGCCCGCCGCCTTTGCCGTCGACTTTTTCCGAGAGCGCCTTGATGAGATTGCCGGCACTCAAGTTTTTATGAGCCTTGCTCACGTCCGGCTTCACCGCAGACAGAAGCATTGCTTTGCCTTCGAGAGCTGCTCCGACTACGACGACCTCAATTCCTTTTTCTTTGATGCGGTCCGCATAGAGTTCGAGCTCCTGCGCGTTGGAAATATCCACCTGAGCGGCCACAAGTCGGACGTTGGGTGCAAGGGCCACCGCCTTGCCGACCAGCTGCTCAACGACGCTGTTGGCCAAGCGTGACTGCACGGTCGAGAGCTGGCGTTCTGTTTCCTTGAGAGTGTCACGCAGGGTGCGGACCTTATCGAGGATGTCGGCTTCTGAGCACTTCAGAAGGTCGGCAGCAGAACCCATATTTTGCTTGAGGCCATTGAGGAGGTCCAATACCCCCGCGCCTGTGACGGCTTCAATGCGGCGCACACCGCTTGTGACCGATCCTTCTGACGTGATGCGGAAGAGGCCGATGGATCCTGTGGCAGGGACGTGCGTCCCGCCGCACAGCTCCATGGAAAAGCCGGGCACTTCCAAAACGCGCACTGCATCTTCATATTTTTCGTCGAAAATGGCCATGGCGCCCATCTTCTTCG
>JBEGJP010000103.1:0-12905 GCA_041184525.1 Pseudomonadota bacterium
AAGTAACGTAACACGAAACTCACTCAGGTGAGTTTACACCAGTGAAAAAAAACTGAAAAAAACCTTCTCCGGCTTTGTTTCCGCCCTAAAATGAGCTCGAAAAGACCAATCGCCCATCCGGTTCCCCAGCCGAACATCTCTGTTTTGAACCACCATCTGCTCTTGTTTTAATCTTTTTAGAACAGAAAATTCCCCAAACGACCTTTCCAAAGCCTTCTCCTAAATTCCAATCAGCTGCCTGTGCGCAGCTTGAGGGCCTTGAATCACAGGATAAAGGAGGAAATTATGAACGGATTTAAAAAACTTTCATGGGCATTGTGGGCATCTCCATTCGCATTTTCCGGTGCCGCTTCCGCTCAAACAGCGCATTGGATTGTGGAACAAGCTGTCGCCAACGGGACTGGCTGTATCATGGGCAGTGACACGCTGGCGATCGCAGCCGGCGACCAGATTCAGTTCATCTTCTCGAATTTGGGTGTCGATTTGCCCGCGAATTCAGGCTTGCCTTTTGCAGCACGCAAAGCCTGTACGGTGGCTGTACCGGCACAAATTGCGCGGGGCTATTACGCAGCGAACCTTCAACAGAGCCTTTATTACGGCGGAATCAAATCTGCCGGAGCCACGGCGAGTATTGCCACACAGGGCACCTTCTTCGGCTTGCCCGTGAACCCTCTCGTTGTGAATCTGCCCTACGGAAGCACCTTCAACCAGCCCGCCGCTTATCGGCAAACGACCAACAGCTTCCTTGTTTCCGCCCCCGGTCCTGCCATGTGGTGTCTTCCTGCCTTCAACCCAGTCGGGCTGTTCACTTCCCGCTTGGTGGTCCAAGGCAGTAAATCCAGCGACAACCAGAATTTGCTCCTGAGTGCGGACCAGTATGACATCAAGTTTTACGCCACTATGGGCTGGCTCACGTGCCCTGCCCGCTGAGAAACGCATGTTATGACTTTGACTAAACTCTGAAACTCACAGGCCGATAGATCAAAAGTTGTGCCATGGCGCAACTTTTGGCTTTGGCTCTGTGAGGTGCATTGTGAAAGTGAATCCGGCGGGTCGGAAAAAGATCAAAAGCTTTTGCTGTTTGTTTTTTGCGGTGTCTTCGCTGTTCAATCCTTTGTATTCGGTCGTCGCTGCAGCACAGGATGAAGCACCGGAAGCGGCGGCAGAGTCGGGCTCGAACAACGCATCGGAAAAGAAAGCGGAAGCCGACAAAGCCAATGCCGGCAAGAAAACTGGGGCTGCCGGCAAAGCAGCCGAACAGAAAAATGAAAGCAAGAAACCGGAGGCCAAGGAGGGTGAGGCTCAGGAACAAGCCGATGAAGGTGAGATTCCCTCAGCCAAACCGCCTGCAACGGTCAAACCGTGGAAACTTGAAACAGAACCTCTGTTCAAAGGGCCTGCTGTCAAACGCTTCGAACATATTGCCGACCTCACAGCACGAAACAAACAATTGCTTGAGAATCTTGACTACCGGCCTTCAGGAACCAAACTGCGTTTGGATCAAATCCGCAAATTGAGCATTGAATTGAAAAAGGCTCCACCCAAGTCGGAGCAGGCTGTGACGGCAACTTTGGGCATGCTCCGTCTGTATGAAGAGCAGGCTCTCGTGTTTGAATGGATGCGGATTGTGGGGGCCGTCGATCCCAAGTACCCGGATTTGAGCCAGACACTCAAAAACATCCGGCGTCAGCAGGCACAACGCTACTACGATCTGATTCTCAACTACCCCCGACATCCCAACGTGAAACAGTGGAAGTTCAGTCAACTTTTGGCTCGTTTGCGATTGGGAGATCCGAGTGTCCGTGAAGAGGCACTCTCACTCATGCGGACGACAGCAGGGACAGAAGCGCGTGAGTTGATGGCCGTCGGCGTGGCCGTCGATGCAGCTGCCGGCCGCTTGCCGAGTCCTTTCGGAACTCCGGAAGCCGTCATTCAAAATTCCATCGATCGCTATGAAACAGCTGCGTTCAAGTTGTTGGTTGCAGAGCGCGAACTTTCGATGAACAAAATTCCGCAGGCTATCACGACACTGCAAGAGGTCATCACGACGACCAAGGCCATTCGACTGGGTGGAACCAACTCCAAAGAGCAAACCCCCGGGACTATTCTGCAGGCCGCATCCTACATGCTCATCACAGCCGGACTCAGGAATTTGACATCGATCAATCAGGACGTCGTTCAGACGCTCGTCAACAATGACTTGCTCGAATACGCCCGCTCCTACCTCGAGCAGTATGCAATGCTGACTTACAACAAGAATCTCGTCACGGCTCTGAAGGCTTACGTGGATGCGGTTGCTATAGGCATTGTTCCGGAAGATCTGAAAATGAAGGCCGAAGTGCGGATGCTCGATATGAATATTGCATCCAATGACAACCGTATGATGGTTTTGGCATGGGAGCGGGTGATTGCCAAAGGCATTCAAAAAGCCATTCCGCTGGAATCACAGCTGATGCAAACGATCAACAGTGTGTATTCAAAGTTCAGAACCAAGCCGGATAAAGATTCCATCAACAACTTCATTGGCATTCATGACGTTTTCGCGCGTGGATTCCCTTTTTACGCTGCGCGGGAAGACTATGCACTGAGAGTTCTTGAAGCCCTCTTTCAAGGTCAAATGTACAATGAGGTCATCAAGCGCAGTGAGAGTGGAATTGCACGATTTAAAGATAAGATGAATCGTATCAGCGCATTCAATTATAACCTTAAATCACGTTCACAAATGATGGGTTTGGGTGCCAACTTCAAGTTCGTGAGCAATGCGAAACTCACAGGTGAGCCGTCACTGATGACCGGCTACATTGAGAACTGTGACAAACTTCGTGCTATCTTGCCTCCGCATGAGTCAGAGCAGTATCTCTATATGTCCGCCTACGTTCAACTCTTGTCCGGTCCGCTGAAGGTCTCGCTGGCTCGGTATGAGGAAGCCTTCACAAAGTTTCCCCGCAATCCCAATGCTTCTGACTCGGCCTCCGCACTTTTGGAAATTCTTGCGCAACGGAAGGAGTTTTCCGAAGTCGAGAAGTTCGTTCGGCTGTTTATGAAGCTGGGCATTATTCCTGCGCGCGATCCCAACAAGGACCTTCCCCGCGTTCTGGAAAGAACGGTCATTGATTCTGCAAAACTGTTTTTTGACAGCAAGAAATTCGACCTCGCAGCCTCCCGTTTTATGGCCTTTCAAAAGGAATTTCCATTGTCCGCATTGGCGCCGTTTGCGCTGGAAAAGGCGGGTTCTTCCTTTGCTCAAATCAATAAAATTGATCAGGCTCTCACTGCTTACGAGCTTTATCTCAAAACTTATCCAAAACTCCCTGCAGCGAAGGATATTCGCTGGTCTGCGGCTGAGATGTCGGCTACGGCCAAGATTTATTTGAAAGCGGCAGAACATTATCAGCAGTTCAATATCTTATTTCCTGCAGAAGGAGTGCAGAAGTCTGCCAGTCTCAAGGCGGCAGAAAACTTCCGACTGGCTGCAAAGTATTCGGACGCAGTGAATGAGTATGAGAAATATCTCAAAACAGTCAAAGCTCCGGCTGAGCAGATGCGCGTCCTGCGCCTTATTTCAGCCAGCGCAGTGAAAGCCTCTAACGGTGCTGTTGCGCTTAATGCTCTAGAGCGTCTTTCGAAATTGGTCCGCCAGCCGGATGAGGTGATTGGTGTTCAGTTTGAACTCATGACAGTCTATCAGAAGCTCGGCAGAGACGACCTCAGCCGGAAATCTGCAGGAGTTATCGTCGCAAGTAAGCCGTCGACTCCCGAGGGTTTCAAATACCAAGCCAAAGCTCGTTTCCTCATTGGCCGCTCTGACGCGCCTGCTCTTCGTTCACGGCAAATTATGAGCCAAAAAGATCTCAAAGTCGCCCTCCAGTCTCTGTTTACGGAGTATGAAAAAGTAAAGGCATCGTTGCTTTCGCCCTGCGAAATTCCGGGAGTGGATTGGTGTGTCCTTGGTTATTACGAGGCCTCGCGCTTGGCTGGGGATCTTGGAAAGATGTTGGTCAATGTCGAGCCATCCAACTATCTGGATGAGAATGTGGTTGCCGAAATCAAATCGTTGGTATCGTGGAATCGAGACAAAATGAAATCCGAGGCCCGCAGCTTCGCATTGCAGGCTGAAGATGCTCTAGCCTCTTCAAATCTTCAGGAACCCGAAGTTGTGGACAAGATAAAAATCTATATTGAGCAGGTCAAATCGACCACGACAGAGGGAGAGCATTCAGGGGAAAGCAGTGCGGGCGGCAGCGACTTCTGATTTCAGATGTGCGCTCAGTCGCGCTCAATGGGTCACTTTCCGTTCTTCTTCTCTTGTTGCGGGCGATGACATTCTGCCGTGTCGACCACGATTTCAGTGACTGCCTCGGGAGGGACACGGAGGAAAAGTTTTTCCTCCACGGTCTTTGCATGAGCGGTGGTCTTTCCGTCACTCACGCCTTCGAGTGTGAAGTCCAGCCCGACAATTTGTTCCTTCCCGCAAGAGGTTTGTGGTGTTGAAAATTCGCTTTTTGCCCCTGATACGAGCGTGATCAGCTCATCTCTGAACTTGGCAAAATCAGTTTTCTCGAGATTCCAGATTTTCTGATCGACCACGTTGTCGCCGAGAAGGAGAAGGATCCGTCCGCGCAGATGTTCTTGTGAAGTTTTGTTGGCCACCAATCGGGTGCGTGCCTGAACGTTTGTGACTCTGACGTCCGGAGGCGGTGTGATGACCATTCGAAAGGCGCACTCGCGCACACCCTTCCCTCCGATCGGCAGCTCGAGTTCAAAACGGGACATTCTCAAAGAAGTTCTTATGTTTTCTGAATAGCGGGATTCAACTGTGAGGTCGTTTTGAGGGGCCTGAGATGAGGAACGGCAGCCTGAACCAAAGGCCAGCCACTCCTTCACGCGTGCCGTTCTTGTAGCCGTTTCACCAGCCCAAGCGCGGTTCAGAGGTGTTGCAATCATGAGAGAGGCGCACAAAGCAACTGCGCTCACTCTGAGCCCGAGGGTCGTTGTATTTTTTATGCGCGGCATAACACCTCACATCGAATTTGGGGTGGTGAACGGCTCAAATATCTAAATCGATTGCATTTTAAAGGCTAAAGTTTTTCATGAATGATTCCGAAAACAGAGGAGTTTATAGGGAGATGACGCATGCTTCGCCTGAGTTCGACCCGCTTCCTCCGACTTCGCTTGCTCCCTTGCAGTCTCTTTGCCTTGGGGCTGTTGAACAGTGCCTGCAAGAAGACTGTCGTTTCTGACCGCGTTGTTCCTATGGTGACAAGCTCTCCAACGGCTGAGCCTCCGCGTAAGGGGATCGGCGACGGTATGCCTGACACCACGGCCACCGTCCGTCTGACGGGCACACGCTGCTCTGCAGAAAGAATCACGGAGTTTGAGGTGAAGGTTGCCGGATTGAAGAACACCGAGTGGACCAAGTTCACCTGCAGCGACAAGTCGAAAGAAATTCGCATCAATACGAAGTCAGGTTATTGCAACATTCTCCAATTGCGTGCGCGTGTGTCGATGACAAAAACCGGCCTCACCGAGGAGTATGTGCGTGAGACGGCAAAGGCGGTCGACCAGCAGTATTTCATTGTCGACCAGAACTCGGAGGGGAACGCGCGGGGTGAGGGAATCAATATTCACTTTGAAGACACCACCGATGCCTACTGGAACAAAACTTATCAGCCCTGTGTCAATGGCAGCAAAAGCGGAACCGATCTTGTGCTGGATGTGATTGAAGGCAATCAGAAGACCTGCACTCAGATTCTCGGCAAAGATCCTTCCAAGCCCGCAGCGGTGGACTGGGACGATTTCGAATTTTCTGTTGAAAGCGATCAGGTGCAGTTTTCAGTGGAGTCGTTCCCGAGCATTGGTTGCAGCTCTATCTAATCAGAAGACCTGCTCAGCGGTTCAATAAATTCCGGCAGCGTGAAAAAATCTGATCGAACTGTATTTCCGTCAGACGTCCGGTGAACGTGTTTTGTTGGCTGGGATGATAACTGCCCACCAGCCACCCTCGCCCGTTCAAGAGTTCGACTTCCGCTCCGTGCGCAAAGGCTTTGCGCGGGCCCGAGAGTTCTCCTCTGCCTTTCAATTCATCCCAAACGCAGTCCCATGCCATTTTTCCCAGCGCCAGAATGACAGTCCTGTTCTCCAGCTGTGCGATTGTTTCAGCCAAAAAGGGGGCGCAATTGTGCAACTCCTGCGAAGAGGGCTTGTTGTCTGGCGGTGCGCAGTGACAAACGGCAGTGATGAGAGCATCTGTGAGTTTCAGCCCATCCTCGCGGCTTTCACTGAGAGCTTGATTGGCAAAACCGGCCCGCGCCAGCGCACGGTAGAGCCAAACCCCGCTTTGATCGCCGGTGAACATCCGTCCTGTCCGATTGGCACCGTGAGCCGCCGGAGCCAAACCGACAATCAGCAGCGAGGCGTTCGCGTCACCAAAATTGGGAACGGGTTTTCCCCAATAGTCCCATGCGGCGAACATCTTCTTTTTGCTCTGTGCAATACTTTGGCAGTGTGCGAGCAAACGCGGGCACAGCGTGCAACTTTCGATCCGCTGTGCGAGCGAGGAATGACTGCTTTCAGGTGTGCTCTCGTGTGACACGAAAATAATCAGAAGTCTTATTTCTTCTTGTCGATTTCGCTGCCCAGATTGATGCCCAAGATCTTCACCGTCTTACGAATTCCGTCGTAATCGGTGTCCTTGACGTCGGCAAAAGCATCGGAGTTGTTGATGCCTCGGAAGGCATCAGGAAGTTTGGCAACGCACGACTGAAACGCCTTGGCGATTTTGATTTTGGCGTCGGCCGCCACTTCTTTCCGGATGACAATCGGATCATTGGGGATGTCGTCGGTGAGAGTGACAATCTTCACCTTCTCTTCGATGTCCGGAAATTGGACCTTCACTTTTTCACGCGCGTCCTTGATTTTCCCGTTCACAGGCTTGTTGTAGAAGACAGCTCCGCCGTCCACCTGCCCTTGATACACAGCAGTGACCACCGCATCGTGTTTGCCTTGAAAGACTTCCTGAGCTGGTTTCACTTTGGAATCGAGGAACAGTTTTTTCGGGAGAATGTATCCGGACGTCGATGCAGGATCGACGTAGGCAATTTTCTTTCCATTGAAGTCATTCACAGTTTTAATGTTGCGGTCGTTGCGTGCAATGATGGCAGATCTGTAGGTGGTCTCACCATTTCTCGATGCCTTGAGGAGTGCTTCCGCACCGTATTTTTCGTGAGCCAGCAGATAACCGAAGGTGGGCAGGAAAGCGATGTCCACTTTTTTGGAACCCATTCCTTCGATGGCAACGATGTAGCTGTTGGGAACAGAAATATCGAACGTCAGTCCGGTTTCCTTTTCGAGGCATTGAGCCACGGGCTTCATGCTGGAGAGAATTTTGGTCGAGTCGGTGGAAGGGACCATGACCAGTTTCAGGGGATTTTTTCGTGTGCCCAATTTCGAGTCGTCAGCGGAGGCTATGGCAGAGAGAAGCGAAAGCACAAAGATGCCCGAAGACTTCAAATTGAACATGCGAAAATCCTCCGTAGTTCGGGCTGAAATGCCCACGGCAAGCCGTGTATCGGAGAGTCACATGTTTTTCAATCGGAAGCATATTTGTGATTATTAAGCGGCTGATTTATCTGGATTTCCATCCAACAGGGCCAGTAGTTTTTGGTCTTCGGAGTTCTCTTCATCTGCACCGGAACGCGGCGAAACTTTGGCAGATTTGTTGGGTTTGACGGGAGCGGACCCTTCTTTGAACGGATCGTCATTCAAAAGGTCATCGAAATCCATGCCGGACGCCTTAAAGATGGAATCATCGGACACGGTCACGTTGTCTTCGGGGGCAGGTGATGGCTGAGGAGAGTTGTCCTTCAAATTGACCTCTGCAGCTGTCATCACCGCATTTTTTTCAGTGGCGGGACTGTTCTGGGCACTTGCAAAATGCGTGGCCTCTTCAAACACGTCCTCGAGTCCTTCTTCGTCCGGCAGGGAACCGGAAGCGGTGGGTTGATCGGAAGGAAGCAGTTCTTCGGCAAACGCGACTTTTCTTTCTGTCAGAAGTTGTTCACTGGTTTTACCGTCGGCTCCCTCGAAACCATCCAAGTCAAGTGCATCGATATCGACAGTATTCGAACTTTCAGACTGTTCGGGCATGGCAATCACCTTCGCAGGCTCATCCGAGAGTTCTTCGGACGGAACATCTTCCAGTGCGTTCTTTTCCGCTTCTTCCGGTGATGATGCTGTTGACACAAAGTCGCTTTCTGCAGCGTCGGAGACTGATTCCGCCACTTCCGGACTGTCTTTCATCAAGTCGAGGAGCATCGACATTTCAGAGGATGCGCTGCCCTCAGCGGCTTCCGACTGTTGCGCTGCCACCGCGCTTTCGAACGCACTCTTCAGTTCGAGATTGTCACTCTGGTCTGGGAGATTTTTATTTTCAGCTGCGGGGCGGGAGGCGTCACGTGCGTCTTCTTGCGCTTGTTCTTGGGGCCGTCTCTCGATGGCCGATGCATTGGCCGTGGCCGTTGCTGTTGCAGCGGCTGCTTCTGTTGTCGTGGTTGCTGCCGTTGCCGTGAACGTCGACACGTCAGAGGGAGGTGTTTCTGGTAACAGGGGAGTGGTGTTTGTACCTGTGAGCAAAGCACTGAGATGCTGACGCGCGAGTGACAGTGCTGCTTGGCCTTTGGAAAGGGCTGTCAGCATGAGTGTGTGTTCAGCGAGTGCATCGATTCTCTCAAGGGCCCGAAGTCCGTGCGCCTTCAAGCGCTGGAGATAGCGGCTTTGGATTCTTCGCAGGGTGTGATGAAAGAACGGCGTCGGGCGGATTTTGCCAAGGCAGCCTTCAAAGCATTGCTCGGCATCGCTGGCATTGACGAAACTTTTACCGCAGGCTGCGCATGCAAAATGGGAGGAACGGCCTGAGAATGACGGACTCGCGGGCGTCCTCAGACGCAATTCGATCGTGCAGCGGCCGAGGCAATCAAAAGCGACGTTCAAGTCGTCGTTCACCCGCCCGCACAATCCGCAGAGGAATCCGGCCTGAACGCGATAGACTCGCGGTTGCCCCGGGCTGGCCGCGGAGCGCCGCAGCGCCAAAGGCACCTGCTTGGATGATTTATGCTCCGGATCGTATCCCAAGCCGGGTTCTAGCAACCCTCTGAGATCTTTGATCATGCAACAGTCTCCCCGATTCAAACCGTCCTGAGCATATATCGGTTGAATCGGAAGCGGGTTTATGCCAAAGGTTGCATGTTATCGGACTCGCTGGATTAATTTCCGGGACCGAGATTCCACTTGGGAGGCAAAATGCCGGTACTCACCATCAAAACCGACAAGAAAACAATCGAAGTAGAAAAAAACGCATCTATCATTGATGTGTGTGAACATCACGACACCAGCATCCTGTTCGGATGTCGCGATGGCGCTTGTGGTGCTTGTATGATTCGCGTTCTCGAACATCCCGAAAATCTCAGCAAAATGGAAGAACACGAGAGAGACTTTCTCGAGACGATGGCCGCACGCGAAGACGAACGTCTCGCTTGCCAGTGCCGTGTTCTTGGCGATGTCGTTGTTGAAGTTTCTGAGTGATGAGCCAGCTCGCTCGCCGCTTTCTCTCAGGTTTTACATTTGAAAAATGGCACGGCGCCCGCAACGACTTTATTTTCGTTTCTGCAAATGAATTCTTGAAGCACGCGGCTGAGTCGTTGAGCCCCAGTTTTGTGGAACAGTGCGCTCTCGGGCTGTGCGACAGGGCGGCAGGTTTGGGTGCCGATGGGCTTGTGGTTTGGCAGCAGGATCCAAAGACAGGCCACACGACGGCCGGAATCTGGAACAGCGATGGCTCGCGTGCGCAAACATGCGGGAACGCCCTCCGCTGCCTTGCAGCTGTTCTTTTTTCTCAAGGGCTGTGGGACGGGATAAGCTCCTGTGAGGTGCGGGAGCTGACGTTTGCCGACACGGGGTGGGGTTCTTCGGAAAAGACGTTCGCCCGGCTGTTGAGCGCTCAAGGCGGCACAGAGTCTGACTCCTTCGTGGCGTCTGTGGCCATGGGACACGTCCAGAGCGTGAAAACTGGACTCTCTTTGTCTGCGCTCCCTCTCGGACAGCCACCCGTGCTGACCCGACTCACTCCGCACGTTTCAAGCATCACTTTTGTACAACTCGCCAATCCGCATCTTGTTCTCACGCTTCATGCCGGTGTGTTCCGGACCCTGACGAATGACGACTTTTGCCACATAGGCCGCTATCTGCAGTCTGAGGGGGTGTGTCAGGCCCTGCAAATTCCACTGAGCAACATTGGATTTGTGGAAGAGCCTCTCACACAAGTCCAACAGCCTGCCCACGCGGTTGTTTACGAACGTGGCGCAGGTCTGACTTCGTGTTGTGGATCCGGCGGGTGTGCCATGCGTGTTGCAACCGAGGCCGCTTTCGGCCCCGTGCTCAAGCAGAATGAGCCTCTCCAGCTCAAGATGCCCGGAGGCCTCATTTCCATTTTTCAGCAGGAAAAAGAACTCGTCCTGAACGGTCCTGCGCAGTGCGTCGCACGACTCACGTTCCGCGGCCCTTCTGAAGACTGACTAAGTTTTCAGCCGCGGCGACCGCGTTCCAACTCTTCTTGGTAGCGGAGGGAATAGAGAACCCAAGGTTGGACTTCCAAGCGGCGGAATCCGATGGGTTCGCCCGTGCCTTCGCACAGACCATAAGAGCCGTCGTTGGCTTCGATTTTTTTAAGTGCTTTTTCGACAAGGTTGAGTTTGTGGCGGTCATGTTCAGCGAGCTTCATGCCCACATCCTGTGCCGTTTCAACCGACGCGAGATCGGCTTCGTCAGCAAGATCGTCACGACTGATTTCATACATGCCTTCAGCTTTTCTTTCGCGAGACTTCTCATGAAGGGTTTCGCGGGTTTTGAGCAAGACCTCTTTCAGCTTCAGAACTTCGTCTGGTGTCAGTTCCTGAAGTTCTTTGGAGACCTTTGATGCCATTTCAGCAACCTCCTGCTGCGCGCATAGCCTGGGTTCATTCATTGATTTCGACACTTTGGCAGCTATGTATGCCTGAGCTTGGAGATTTTGTAAACCGCCCTTCCCTTTCACCAAGAATGATTCGTAAATAAGCTTTTTTTTGAACTCAGCGCGCGCCGCCCGACAGGGCACTGCCCACGTCCTGTGCATCCAATTGGATCCGCTCACGGAAGTTCTTGGGCAATTCGATGAGTGAATTGAAACGACCTGCCTGTTTGCTCTGAATCACAAAACCCTCCGGCGTGCGCACCTTGCCCTCAATGAGGGCATCGCTGAAGTCGATGGTTTGGATTTTACGCCCGCGTGCGTCGCGACTCACTTTGATGACAGTTCCGTCTTGTGCTGTTGCGGGTGGAGCAAGTGACTGAGACGCCTGCGACTCTGTTTCTGCCTGTGCCCACGACGCCTGTGCGAGAAAAAGAACAGCAGTCAGGACAAGGCCCCTTCTCTTCCGCTGAAGTCGCGTGGTGTGTGCTGAGCGGACGTCGTCGTGAAATGAAAAATGAGTTTTCATTTGATGCTCTCCTCCATTTTGAACAATTCAGATGAACTGTCCTGAGAGTTGGTTGCCGCAGCTGGAACCTCGCCTGCGGAAGCAGAGGGTTGGGCCGATTGAGCTGCCATTTCACGAAGTGATTCGTCGGAAAGTTGTTTTTCTTGCGAAGCCAAGAGACGGCGCAGCTCCTGTTTCATAGTGATGGCCATTTCTGTGGAGCGCCTGTCCGTTTTTCCCAAGGCAAGTGCCCTGTCGACGTAACGCGCAGCTTTTTTGTAATCTTTGAGCCGGTCGCGGCAAATGAGAGCGAGGTTTTCCAGAACCAAAGAGGTGTCGCCTGTTTTCTTGAGGATGGCCTCAAGTTCCACAACCGCTTCAGCGCCCTGCCCTTGAGCGCTCATGACAAGTGCTTTGCCCACCTGAGCATCGAGGTGTTGCGGGACGAGACTGATGACTTTGTCGAACTGCGCTCCTGCGCGGTTGATGTGCCCATTTTGGAAGAGCATGACACCCAAATTCATCAGAGTGGGAATGTGCAACGGGTCGAGGCTCAGAGTTTTGTTCCACAGCGCTTTGGCGTAAATCACGTTGCCCAGCTGGTGCTGTGCAATTCCCTCAAGGGCGAAAAGTTCGGGGTCCTGTGGAGAGAGTGATTGGGCGGTCTGTGTGAGAGACAGAGCCTCATGTGTTTTGCGCTCCATCAACGCGGCTTTGATGAGAGTTTTCATGGCTTTCACGTTACGGATGTCCGAGCCCAAAATGGTCTTGGCATTCTCGACGGCCGATTGTGTCATGCGTCCGAGAAGAGCCATTTCTGCGTGTGCCTGCAAGGTGGCGGTATCTGCCAAGGCACGCTTCCCAGCTGAACTCTTGCTGCCCCCTGCGTCGAGTTTGGGAGCCGAAGTGTTCCACATCAGACTCCGCTGGTCATCTGAAACCTGCACAGTCATGGAAGATTGATCGGAGTTTTTCAGAGCTGTGGGCAGCCGCGTTGTTTGGCATGCCGTTGTGAACGCAATTCCGATGCACAGCAAAAAAGAAGGTAAAGCGTGACTTTTGTTTTTCGTTCTCATGGCATTTCTCCTCTAATGAAGCCAGAGTCTATGTTTGTCAGATCACGGTTGCGTCTGTTCACTCCTCCTCAACAATTCCTTTCGTTTCCTGATTGATGGGCAATTCATGAGACATGTACGAAGGAGCAGGCATCACTTCGACTAACTTTTTGTAGTCATCGGGGCGGCTCAGCGAGAGTTTCTCCTGCAACAGTGCGGTGTAGGGAGAAATCACTTCGGCTTCGTGGGCTTTTTCAAGTGCCTGCGCGTAAAGTTTTGTCGCTTCTTCCTGCAACGGAAGAGCGATTTTCTCGATGCGGGCGCGGAATGTTTCGACATCGCC
>JBEGJP010000104.1:0-3415 GCA_041184525.1 Pseudomonadota bacterium
TCGGGTGCTGATCTGATGAATCTCGTCAATGAGGCAGCCCTCATGGCGGCACGAGCCAATGCCAAACGTGTGACCGGCACTCACTTTGAAGATGCCAAAGACAAAATCCTGATGGGTCCCGAGCGCAAGAGCATGGTCATGAGCAAAGAAACGCTTGTGATGACTGCTTACCACGAAACGGGCCATGCTCTTGTGGCGTACTACCTGAAATCGCGTTCTGATGTGCATAAAGTCACCATCATTCCGCGCGGCCCCGCACTGGGTGTCACGGCGTTTCTGCCTAAGGAAGATATTTACAGTTCTTCGAAAGAAGATCTCCTCACCGAAATCGCGAAGGGCATGGGAGGTCGTGCGGCAGAGGAAATCAAATTCGGACGCCTGACGACGGGCGCTTCAAACGATATCCAACAGGCCACCAACTTGGCGCGCGCCATGGTGTGCCAATATGGAATGAGCCGCTTGGGACCCATCAACTTTGGCCATAAGAGCGAAAATCCGTTCTTGGGTCGTGATTGGGGTGAGAGCAGAAACTACTCAGAAACCTTGGCTCACGAAATCGACGTTGAAGTTTCAAAGATGATCAACACCCAATACGAATTGGCAAAACAGACACTCGTCGATCACATGGACGTCTTCGAGCGTTGTGCCCAAATTCTTGTTGAGGCTGAAACATTGGATTCCGATGAATTCCTCGCGGTCATCAATGGTGCAAACTTGGATGACGTCCGCAAAATGCAGCACGCGAAAGCTGCAGCCGCTCAGAGCAGCAATGAAGCGGCAGGAGCTCCACTGGCGAACCCGACCTCCACTCCAACAACGAGTGCTGAGCCGACGGTCGCGGCGGGCGGCCCGACCCCTGCACCGAGCGCATGACTTTGGTCCAGCTTCGCACAGCAGCCGATCGGTGCCGTTCCCTCCTCCTGAGCTCAACGTCTGTTTATCAGGGAATCCTCAACACCTCGCCAGACAGTTTTTCCGACGGGGGCCGCTACACAGCGGTCCCTGATGCGGTGCGTCGGGCTTTGGAATTGGTCAAAGAGGGAGCGCGGATCATAGACGTCGGCGGTGTCAGCACTCGTCCGGGTGCTGAAGAAATTCCGGCCGATGTAGAACTGGCTCGAGTGATTCCTGTGCTGCGGGCGATCCGCAAGGAACTCCCAGAAGACGTACTTGTCAGCTTGGACACTTCGTCTCCAACGGTAGCCGCAAGGGCTGCGCAGGAAAATCTCATCGATCTGATCAATGATGTCTTTGCGGCTCGAAAAAAAGAAACTCTCGATCTTTCTGCAGACGCGACAGCTCATCCGTTGTCGCCACTCACGACGGCGGATGTCGCCGCGCGCTTTCAGCTCGGTCTGATTCTCATGCACATGCAAGGCAACCCGCAAACCATGCAGCGCAGTCCCGCGTACACTGAGTGTGTGTCCGACGTTTGTGAATTCTTGAAAAAGAGAGTCTCGTTTGCCAAGTCAGCCGGCGTCGCTTGGCTGGCTGTCGACCCGGGAATCGGCTTTGGCAAAACGCTGGATGACAATCTCGCATTGCTGAGTGTCCATGGTATGGAAAAACTTTCCGGACTGGGAGAGCCGCTGCTGATTGGTCTTTCAAGAAAAAGCTTTCTCAAGGCTCTCGCAGAACGTTCCCAGACGCTTCCCCACTTTTCAACTCCGCACGAAGAACTCTGTTGGCGCGACAAACAGAGTGACGTGTGGGAAAAACGATGCGTGAGTCTCGGCGCGCGCATCATCAGAACCCACGCCGTAAGAAAAAATTTTTGAGGCTCCCATGAACCGACTTCAAATCCTCACTCATCTTCATGACCAACTCGATGAGCATTTCCGCGCGATACAAAGTCTTTCGGAAAGCGAGAATGCACGCACGCCTGAATATCTTGCCGGCTTTGAAGATGCTCTCAAGGTGGTGCGCCGATTGAGTCTCGATCTGACGTCGGAATGGACAGCAACGGCCGTCTATGAACACCCGCCACACCCTCATCCACGCAGCCGTACTTACCGAAGCGAACCTGCCGCTTGGTGGATTGAAGACACAGACGCTTCTGCACTGAAAGCATTCATTGCTGAGCAAACCAACAGAGCAGTTTCTTCGGCGGGCTCGAAAGTACCTGCTATCGTTTTCGATCTTGACGGAACTCTTTTCGATGTCGGCCACAGAACCTTGGGAATTCTGAAACAGTGGTTGAACCTTCCCGAAAGCAAGCATCATCCGAAATCACTCATCAAACGGATCGAAAGGATTGATTTCAATCACATCGGTTACAGTCTTTCGCACGCATTTGAAAACGCCGGAATGGACATGCGCAACCCAGATGTGATGGAAGTCCTCGTCACACTCGAACGCTTTTGGAGAAAAAGGTTTTTTGACGGTGAGAGCCTCATTGAATTCGACGCTGTTTACAGCGGAGCGAGCGAATTTGTCTGGTTTTGCAAACGACTGGGACTCAAAATTGTTTATTTGACGGGACGCAGCCACAAAGTCATGGCAAATGGAACTCGTCAGCAACTCAAAAAGTTTGGCTTTCCCCTTGAGGATGTCGAGTTGATCCTCAAAGTCAACACCGTCACCGACGACGCGGTTTTCAAGGAAGAGGCCTTCCGCGCCATTTGCGAATCACACCACGTCGTTGGCAATTTTGAAAACGAATACGTGAACATCCGAGGAATGGTCGGCTGCGCACCCAACGCGGTACACGTGGTTGTCGACTCGCAGCACTCGGGCCGACCGGTGTCTCCGCTGTCAGAAAAAGTCTATCGAATTCAGTCTTTTAATTAAAAATAGGATTGACTTTTTCCAACAACCGATCAGATTGAGTGTTGAGGGCTCGCGCCTGTCACGGCGCACCGTCAGGAGGATCAAAAATGCAGTTCTTCAAACGATTTTTTTGGTTTTTTCTCGTCAACATATTGATCATATCGACCATCACGGTTGTCACACACCTCTTGGGCGTCAACCGGTATATGTCGGCCTACGGCCTGAATTATCAGGCATTGGCCCTCTTTTGTTTGGTCTGGGGCTTTGGAGGCGCGTTTATTTCGCTCTCACTCAGCCGAATCATCGCGAAGTGGAGTATGGGGGTCAAACTCATCGACCCCGCCACTGCGACAGGCCAAGACAAAGAGTTGTTGCAGACTGTCTATCATTTTGCCCAAAAGGCCGGAATTTCTAAAATGCCTGAAGTCGGCATTTACGAAAGTCCCGACCTGAACGCATTCGCGACAGGCCCCACCCGCAACCGATCACTGGTGGCGGTGAGCTCAGGGCTCTTATACCGGATGAATCGAAATGAAGTAGAAGGTGTGTTGGCACACGAGGTGGCTCATATCGCCAACGGCGACATGGTGACCATGACCCTCGTGCAAGGCATCGTCAACGCTTTCGTTATGTTTGTTGCCCGAAT
>JBEGJP010000105.1:0-2923 GCA_041184525.1 Pseudomonadota bacterium
AGTGCACATCCGGAAGATTACGACGAACGCTGGTTGAACGTGGTTGAACTTCAAAACGCACTTGTTGAAACAGAAAATCGTCCTCCGGAAGACAGCTTTTCCGAACTCACTGCCGCTCTCTCCCCACCGACCGATATCTTCACATCCACGTCGGAGATGAGCGCAGGATTCAAAACCCTCAATCAGTTCCTCGAGCAGGCTCTTCTCACAGTCGAACCCACGGTGCACAGCGTGCAAGCCGGACAGTCGGATGCCATCACCCTCATGACCATCCACTCCTCCAAAGGGCTTGAGTTCCCTGTCGTCTTCATCAGCGGTCTTGAAGAGGGAGTCTTGCCGCACAACAACAGCCTCGACAGCGAACCCGCCATCGAAGAAGAGCGCAGGCTTTTGTACGTTGCCATGACCCGCGCGCGCGAATCGCTCACCATGACCAACATCCGGCGCAACCGATTCAGGCCCGATCTGCCTGCCGAAGCGAGCCGCTTTCTGGCAGAACTTCCGCTTGAGGGCGTTCAAATGGAACGACGCAACAGTCGCTCTGCGGAATCATGGGGCTCAATGGACAGCGAACCATCGCGCTTCCAATTTGGAAGAGCCAGCAGCCCCAACATCGAGCGGTCAAAAACTGATGACGGACTCCTTCAAGTGCGAAAGAACGTCTTCTCGTTTTTAAAATCAGCTGATGACCTGACCGGTCAAAACAACGGCAACGGCAACTCAACAGAAGAACAGAAATCTGCCGATTGGTTTGAAGGACAGCGTGTCAAACACAAACTTTTTGGCAGCGGAATTGTTCAACGTGTTGAAAAAAGCCTCGACGGCTTTCGCCTTGAAGTTCGTTTTCCCGTCGTCGGAATCAAAAAACTTCTTCACACCTATCTGCAGCCGGAGTGAACTCATCTTCTGCAGGCTCAAGAGGAGAATCCTCGCATGACAGTCGCTTCGCCCATCAAAATTGCACCGTCGATCGCCGCCGGCCGTCTGCTGCATCTGGCAGACGAGGTGAAAAACCTTGAAAACGCCAAAGTCGATGCCATCCATTTCGATGTTATGGACGGGCACTTCGTTCCCCTGCTGACAATCGGTGTTCCTTTTCTGGAGCAAATCAGGTCGGTCACCAACCTTCATCTCGATGTGCACATTATGGTCACAAACCCAGACGATGTGCTGGATGACTATCTCAATGCGGGCGCCGACACTTTGAGCTTTCACATTGAAGCTGCGCGTCATGCGCACCGCCTCTGCACCAAAATAAAGCAAGCAGGAAAGCGTGCCGGCATTGCACTCAACCCCTCGACACACTGGCAGAATATTGAATTTCTTCTGCCCGAATTGGATCAGGTCACGATCATGACCGTCAACCCAGGGTATTCCCGCCAGTCCCACCTCACCACCATGCACAACAAAATTCGCGACTTTGCGAACTTTTGTCGCGCCCAGAACTATGCGATAGACATTTGCGTCGACGGGGGTGTCAACCTCGGCAACGCCGGAACTCTCGCCCAACTGGGTGCTACAATGCTTGTGGCAGGTGGGGCTGTGTTCAACGGCGGAAACACCGTTGACGCGGTTCAAGCATTGCGCAAGGCAGCCGGTGAACGCTCCCCTGTGTGATGCATCGTGTTTGCGCCATCAGGAAAGTGAAATCCTCGCATGCAAAAATTCTTGGACGGCACACGGGCGGAATTGAGCACTCTCGAGCCCAAGCTTGTCGAGTACCTGCTGACCCCCAATGAACCCACAAATGATATCCTGAGGCATATTTTCTCAGCGGGTGGCAAACGGGTGCGTCCGGGGCTCTTCCTGTTGGTGGCGCGCTTGATTGGTTATTCAGGCCCCCATCTCATGCCGATTGCAGCCGTCTGCGAGTACATCCACACCGCGAGCCTGTTGCATGACGACGTTATCGACAACTCCACACTCCGCCGCGGCAAACCGACGGCAAATTCCATTTGGGGCGACGAATCGGCGGTTCTTGCGGGCGACCTCATTTATTCCGCGGCGTGCCGCCTCATGGTCAAAACCCGCAGCCTCGAGCTCATCGACACTTTCGCAGAATGCATTCGATTCATGAGCGAGAGCGAACTCTTCCAACTTGAACTCCTTTGGAATGCCGACATCACACGCGAGCAATACGAACGCGTGGTGCAGGGAAAAACCGCGATCCTTTTTGAAGCCAGCTGTAAAACTCCGGCTTTTTTGGCCGAGCTCCCCGAGGCCTGCAGCGCAGCACTGGGCACTTATGGAAAACACCTTGGCTATGTCTTTCAGTTCGCTGATGACATCCTTGATTACTCCGGTACAGCTGAGACGGTCGGCAAATCGGTCGGAGCTGACTTGCGTGCCGGCAAAATCACACTTCCGATTCTGTGTGCGCTCGAACGAGAGAGGCTCGCCAAGGAAAAGCCCATCTCCGAAATTGTCAGCCGCACCCTCAACGAGGGCTCGTGCTCAGACACAGAACTTTCCGCCCTTCTTCAACACATCCGCGCGCACGGGGACATTGAAACCGCGCTGCGCATCGGCCAAAAGCACGTCCAATCAGCTCAACAGGCTTTGCTGACCGCCTACGAAATGCTGCCCAGCAAGACCAACGAAACCTCCAAAGACACTTTGGAAATCCTGATGACGCTTCCGGAAGCCCTTCTTCTCAGGAGTCATTGAAGGATGATGAACAAGAAGCCCACGCTCGACATCGTTTCCCTGTCCAATGGACTGCGTTTCATTCACTGCCAAAGTCTGAATGCCGCATCTTTTGAACTGTCCATGCACATTGACACCGGTTCGCGTGACGAATCAAATGACAACAACGGGGTGTCGCACTTTCTCGAACACATGATGTTCCGCGGCTCCCAAAATCTTCCCAATTCAGTGGCTCTTGCCGCCGCCATGGAGTCCTTCGGCGGCGAAGCCAACGCCA
>JBEGJP010000106.1:0-18939 GCA_041184525.1 Pseudomonadota bacterium
AGCGAAAGCTTGTCTTCCTCGACGCGCGACTTGCCGACCTTGTGGCCCATGTAGCGCAGGAATGTGTAGGCCATGGCTCCGCCGATGATCATGTTGTTGGCAATGGCAGTGAACTTCTGAAGAATGGCAATCTTGTCGGAAACCTTGGCACCGCCGAAAATGGCCGTGACAGGTGCCTGCGGATTCCTGAAGGCACCTTCAAGGAAATCAATTTCTTTCTGCACGAGAAAGCCGGCAGCGCGGCGTGCGAGTGGAAACTCTTCGGCCACAGCAACCATCGAAGCATCCGCACGGTGGCATGTTCCAAAGGCATCATTCACATAGAAGTCCATGCCCTTGGCCAATGTTTTGGCAAATTCCCGATCGCCCTTCTGTTCCTGCTTGTGGAAGCGCAGGTTCTCGAGAAGCACGATTTGCTGGGGGCTCATCTGTTGGACAATGCGATCGAAACCATCCACGAGGTGGTCACCGCAGAGCAGAACCTCCTTGCCTAAATGAGCAGCAATCTTTTCTCCCACAGGCGCGAGGCTGAATTCTTTTTCATAACCCTCCCCTTTCGGGCGCCCCAAGTGAGAGCACATCACAATGCGGCAATTCTTGTCGAGGAGCCACTTGATGGTGGGAAGGGCCGCAGTGATGCGGGTTTCATCCGTCACCGACCCGCCCTTGAGTGGCACGTTCAGGTCCAGACGCAGGAACACAACGGGACGGGTGTATCCGGAGAAATCGAGATCCGCGAGGGTCCGGAGTCTGGCAACCATAAGAGAGTCTCCTTGAAACGTGAATCGAAGGGCAAAGTTCAGGGTGGCGATTCAATCGTGAAGGCAAGCCGCTTGTCAACAAGTTGTGAAAGATGTTTGCCTGTGAGAATAATGGTGTCTGCGTCATTTGAATCAGCCGAGGTTTTGAGCATGACTTCCGCACCCATCAAAAACGACCTCTTTGCCGGTCAGAACATCTACTCCATCATTCTGTGCGGAGGCTCAGGCACTCGCCTTTGGCCATTGTCGCGCAAACTGCGTCCGAAACAATTCTTGGCTTTGGGCGGAACTGAGGACACTCTGCTCCAAACATCGATTGATCGTGTCAAAAACATTTCGCCGCAGAAAAAGAGATGGATCGTCACTGCTGCCGCGCAGGAGGGTTTGGCCAAAGAACAGACCCTCAACTCAGTGGCCCGCATCATCTCCGAACCCCAGCCCCGCAACACCGCCGCGGCCGTGGCTCTCGCGGCATGGCAACTCATGCAGCAAGATCCCGATTCCATCATGCTGGTCCTTTCGAGCGATCACTCCATTCAGAACGTCCGCTCGTTCGAACAGACCGTGGCCGACGCCGTGCAGCTCGCCAAGCAAAACCTTTTTGTGACAGTGGGAATCCAACCCACCTACCCTGCCACCGGCTTCGGCTATATCGAGTGGGGCCTCCCTCTCGACAAATCGGCACAAATTCTTCCCGCATCCAAATTCAACGAGACTCCTCAAGAAGCCGTTGGTTTCAGCGTTCGGAGTTTCCGTGAAAAGCCCAACCAAGCGGCGGCAGAACAGTTCATCCGCACGGGCAAATATCTTTGGAACGCGGGAATTTTCGTTTGGAAGACGCGCACCTTTTGGAATGCGTTCTCACACATTCAGCCTGACATGGCCAAAGCCATTGAGAACATGACACCGGAATCGATGGCTGCCGACTACGCCAAGCTGGAATCTCAGCCCATCGATATCGCCTTCATCGAACAAACCAGTCATGTGGCCTGTGTTCCGGCGCTGTTCGACTGGAACGATGTCGGCAGCTGGTCGGCCGTGCGCGAGTGCTTCGAACAGGACAACAACGGCAACAGCATTTCAGGTGATGCCTTCGTCTCTGACACCAAGAACTCTGTCATCCACAGCAGTGGTCCTTTTGTGGCCACCATCGGCGTGGAAAATCTGGTCGTCGTTGCAACACCCGATGCCGTGCTTGTGATGCCGACATCCCAGAGCCAAGATGTGAAGAAAGTCATTGCACATCTGGAGAGCCAAAATCGCACCAAACTTCTTTAGCAAAGGATGTGTCACGGATGACACTCAAACCGCTTCTTCAGGCTGCACAAGGCCAACGCCCCCCGCACACGCCTCAGTGGCTCATGCGACAAGCGGGCCGCTATTTGCCCGAATATCGCGCCATCCGTGTGCAACACGACACACTCACGATGTTCAAGACGCCACGCATTGCATCGGAAATCACGTTGCAACCGCTGCGTCGATTTCCGTCTCTCGATGCGGCCATCGTCTATGCGGACATCCTCCTCATCCCTGAAGCCTTGGGACTGGGGCTGCAGTTCGTGCAAGGTGAAGGCCCTGTCTTCTCGCGCCCCATCCGCAGTGAAAGCGACGTGCAATGGTTGGAGGAGCAAGCCTCCGACACCAGCGCCATCATGGCCAAACTCGACTATCTCACCGAAACCCTGCAGATGGTCAAAGAACAGCTTGCCCCCGGAGTCACCCTCATTGGCTTCGCGGGTGCGCCGTGGACTGTCGCGAGCTACATGCTCGAAGGCCAAAGCGCGCACGGCGAATTCTTTCATTCAAAAATGTTCATGCTCCAACACCCGAGTTTGTTTGAACGCGTCATGGATGTCGTCACGCGCCTCACCATCGAATACCTCAAGAAGCAAGTGAACGCCGGTGCGGAAATTCTCCAACTCTTTGAATCTTGGGGCGGCGCACTCACTCCGGCGCAGTACTCACGATTCTGCGTCTCCTACAGCAGGCAGATCATCGCGGCATTGAAACCAAAAGTTCCCGTGATCCACTTTGTCGGCGAAAGCGCAGGACTGCTGCCCGAAGTGCTTTCCACGGAGGCCGATGTGCTGGGAGTCGACTGGCGACAGGACATCGGGCGGGTGGCCCGTCAGGCCGTGGGGCACGTTCGCGCGCTGCAAGGCAACCTCGACCCTCTGATCCTCCATGCCAATCAAAGGGAGCTCCAAAAGGCCTTGGAGCACATTCTGTCGGCTGCCGGCTCTTTTGAGAACCTCGGCTATATCTTCAATCTGGGGCATGGCATCCGCCAGACGACACCGGTGGAGAACGTTGCCTTCGTGACCGACTTCGTAAGAAAATTCAAAATCTGAATCAATCAAGTACACTGAACGAATCCATGGAAGGGATGAGGTGTTGATATGAAGCTGCTGAAGGGTACCCTGATTTTGCTTGCCGGTTGGAGCGCTGTTGCGATGGCTGCGGGCGGCGAACTTGTCATCAACTCCATGCATTCGGATCCCACATCAAAAAAGGCCTTTGAAACCATTCTCGGCACGTTCAAAAAAGAACATGCGGACATCAAAGTCACCGTCAACACCATCGACCACGAGTCTTATAAAGTTCAAATCCGGACGTGGTTGCCCAACAATCCGCCCGATGTGGCGACGTGGTTTGCAGGCAATCGCGCCAAATTCTTTGTCGAGAAAAATCTGGTCGAACCGCTCGACGACGTCTTTTCTTCTGCAGGCGGCCAATTCTCTGAGGGTGCCCTTTCCGCCATTTCTTTCAATGGCAAGAAGTATCTGATGCCCACGAATTATTACCACTGGGGCTTCTACTACAGGAAAGATCTCTTTCAAAAAGCCGGAATCGCGTCTGCGCCGAAAACATGGGATGAGTTCCTCTCTGCCGCACAAAAATTGAAGGCAGCGGGAATTGTGCCTGTGGCCATCGGCACCAAACAAGCATGGCCTTCCGCCGCGTGGTTCGACTTCATCAACATGCGTGTCAACGGTTATGCCTTTCACATGAATCTGCTCTCCGGCAAAGGCTCCTACACATCGCCTGAAGTGAAAAAAACCATGAGCACGTGGGCGCAGCTTGTGAAAATCGGCGGGTTTCCCGACACAGCTCCTGCCATGACGTGGCAAGAAGCGTCGGCACTGTTGTGGCAAGGCAAAGCAGCCATGTACCTGATGGGGAATTTCATCGCCTCTGAAATTCCGGCTGCTGTGAAACCACAGGTGGATTTCTTCCCCTTCCCCGTGATCGATCCTAAAATTCCGACTGCCCAAGTGGCACCGACAGATGTCTACTTCATTCCCTCCAAGGCCAAAAACAAAGCCAACGCCAAGCTCTTCATGAGCTTTCTGGCACGCGCTGACGTGCAACAAAAATACAACGAGGTCACGGGCCTGCTTCCGGTCAACAACACATCCAAGATCGACGCGACCAACACCTTTTTGAAGTCAGGTCAGCAGATCCTCGGTCAGGCCAAAGGCCTTTCTCAGTTCTTTGACCGCGATGCAGAACCTGAAGTGGCCAAGGTGGGAATGGACGGCTTCGTTGAATTCATGCGCTATCCCGAAAAGACGGACACCATTCTTGCACGCATAGAAAACACGCGCAAACGCGTTCATCATTGATTCCCTTCAACTCGAGGATTGCACAGGCCATGGCAGGCTCGTTGTCCTTCATGCACAAACGCGATCACAAGACCGCGTGGCGTTTTTTGGTTCCGTCGCTCGTTCTCTACGGGCTTTATGTTGTTTTTCCGATCTTCTTTTCGCTCTATCTGAGTCTCACCCAATGGGACGGCGTGAGCCCTGCGGTGCTTCCATTGTGCGCCCATTCCGACCAAAGCTGCTTTCAAAACTTCATCGACCTCTGGCAGGACGAAGTCTTTTGGATGTCTTTGAAAAACAATTTCATCTGGCTTGTCTTCTTTAGTTTGTCAGCACCGCTCGGGTTGGCTTTGGCACTTTTCTTTCACGTCAAAGCAAAATCGGCCAGCATCTACAAATCTCTCCTGTTCATGCCCATGGTGTTCAGCCTCGTCGTGGTCGGCACCATTTGGAGTTGGTTCCTGCAACCCGAATTCGGGCTCGTTGAATTTCTTCTCAAAGCTGTCGGAATTCTCAAAGAAGGAGAGAATTTCACGCTGATGGCGAGCGATCGCTGGGCCACAGCTGGCTTAATCGTCGCAGCCGCTTGGCCTCATGCGGCCTACTGCATGGTCCTCTATTTGGCCGGACTCTCGAACCTGCAGAAGAACGTCATTGAAGCCGCAGAAATTGAAGGTGTGAGCAAATGGCAAATGCTGCGCCACATCATTCTCCCCATGTTGCGCCCTGCAACAGTCATTGTGGTCATCGTCACGATGATTGGCGCCCTGCGTGCGTTCGATTTGATTGCCATCATGACCGCCGGCGGGCCAGCCAACAGCTCCAACGTACTTGCGCTGTACATGTACCAGCAGACGTTTGAAAATTTCCGCTATGGCTATGGTGCTGCCATTTCAGTGGTGCTTTTCTTCATCAGTCTCGTGCTTATTTTGCTTTACTTGCGCCAAACTCTCAAAGACGAAACCGGACGGAGCTGACCATGGAACCCAAAAGCCGCGGCCCGCTGTATTGGTGTGTCGCAACCTTGCTGCTCATCGTCTGGATTTCACCCATTTTGGCGAGCTTGCTCACGAGCCTCAAAACACTCGAAGAACTCAATCAAGGGCACTATTGGACACTCCCCAAAACCTTCAGTTTGAATAACTACATTGAAGCTTTTACGGTGGGTAAATTTTCTGTTTATTTTTGGAATTCACTGGTCATCACAATTCCGACCGTTCTGGGTGTCTTGTTCTTTGCTTCACTCAATGGCTATGTGCTCGCCAAGCTCCGTTTCCGCTGGAACAGTCTTTTGCTTCTGGTTTTTCTTGGCGGCATGCTTTTGCCCTTCCAAATCCTCCTGATTCCGGTTTTCTATCTTTCCAATCAATTTCTCCACACGTACGACACACGCTGGGGTGTCGTTCTGTTCCATGTTGCATTCCAGCTTGGATTTGCCTCTTTCTTCATGCGCAATTTCATCAAGACAATTCCCGATGGCATCATCGAAGCCGCTCGTATTGACGGCTGCAGCGAATGGCGCATCTACTCAAAAATGGTGTTGCCGCTCATGAAGCCTGCCTTGGCGGCACTCGCCACGCTGCTCTTCACATGGATTTGGAACGATTACCTTTGGTCGCTCATCCTCATCCAAACCGATTCACTCAAGCCTGTGACATCGGGATTGCAAAACCTCAAAGGCCAATGGATCGCCAGTTATCATTTGCAAAGTGCGGGGGCCGTGATTGCAGCCATTCCGCCCGTTTTGATTTTCGCTTTTCTGCAAAAACACTTCATCCGCGGACTCACCATGGGAGCTGGAAAATGAGCAACCTTTTTCTTGAGGCCACCTTTGAGAACACTCAATTCTTCAATCGGGCAGCACGATTCAAATTGAAGGCCATCGGTGAGTATGAAGCCCTTATGGAGCTGCCGGGGCAAATAGGTTTGGCCGCGTTTTCTTTGAAACAAGAGAATTTAGCTCCCCTCGGACTGAGAGCTTACAACCAGTGGCAGTTGCGCATGAAAATTCTGGGTCAAACGGGTCCGGTCGTTTGGCCGTTCAAATGGCTGCGCATCTGTGGATTCAAAATGCACGCCACGGCAGAATCAGCTCTGGCGAACGGGTACCAGTGCTGGTCCGAATCTCCTGTCCTCGGCCGCAAGGATGTTCTTGATCCTGAAACTTTTCCCGAGCGTGAGGTCTTTGGCGATTCCGGAATTTATCGCTACGCGCAAATGGCGGGTCATTTTCACAGTTGGTCCATGACTTATACGAGTCTCGAAGGCACAGCCCACAACGCGTTCTACGGCGCACTGGACGAAGATCTCTTCCAATCTGTTTTTGAGGTGAACCTCGAAGACCGCACGCTGGATATTGCTCTCGAATGCGAAGGGGCAGACTTCAGTCGAATCCGCTCGCCACGCGACAATCAGCAGGACGACAAGTTGCTCGGCGCGTGGCTTCTCGCCGAGCCATCCAACTTTTTCCTTCCGGAAATCTCGACCGTGAGCAAGTTGTGGATGAAACTCATCCGCCATTACGAACGCATTCCGCGCGGCGAAACCCAAGAAGAATTCCTTGGGCACATGAGCCCTTTGCGGGGTTACACCAGCTGGTACCACCGCTACAACAACATCTCTGAACAAACGCTGCGTGATGATCTCTCGGGCCTCGATACTCAAAAAGGCTATGGCGTTTTTCAGGTCGATGATGGTTATCAAGCCAACGTCGGCGACTGGTTGAAATCCTCATCCGGCTTTCCGTACGGCCTGTCCGGTTTGTTTGCGGAAGCAAAAAACAAAGGCCTCGAGCGTGGCATTTGGTGCGCGCCGTTCATTGCATTAGAACACTCGAACATCGTCAAAATGCATCCGGAGTGGGTGCTCAAAGATCGCAGCGGACAGCCCGTGGTGTGTGGCAATCATCCTCTCTGGGGCGGACTCTTTTTCGCTCTCGACACGGAAAACGCGGAATTCCGAGCTCACCTCAGTGAAGTTCTCAAAACCTACTTCAAAGACTGGGGATGCTCGTTCCTAAAGGCCGATTTCCTCTATGCCAGTGCAAGAATTCCCTCAGGCACACTCACACGTGCCCAGCGTGCGGCAAGGGCACATCAATTTTTGTACGATGAGTGCCGCAGACATGGTGCCAAGCTCCTCTCGTGCGGCGCCACTCTGAGCTCTGCCTATGGACGCTGCCACTACTCACGCATCGGGCCCGACGTGGGCGAAACGTGGGAAAACAACGAAATGGGCGCAGCCACCAGCCGCGAGAAGGTGTCGACGCGAGCCACGCTGGTCAACACCATCACACGCTCCCTTCTCGATGGTGTGTGCTTCGGCAATGACCCTGATGTCGTGATCCTGCGTGACGACAGCCAGCAGATGACACGCGATCAGCGCCATCTGCTCTCCACACTCAATGCACATCTCGGACGTCTTGTCTTTTGTTCCGATCCGGTGGGGCAATTTTCTGATTGGCAAAACACCGAGTGGTCGACGATTGGTTCCAACATGAACGCAAGGCAAAAGCACTCACTTTCGGCCATCTGCGGCCGACCTGCTCAAGGTGGCACACTTTATCAGGTCGTGTTCCGCGGCGGCGACCACAACTCGGGCTTGCAGCTGCGTGTCAATCTCACCTCCGCTGCCGTTGAGGGAATTCCACCGCAGTCGTTTGATCAGCGCACGCTGAATCAGATGTGAATTTCAACTCAGTTCATCAGAATGGGAAAAACGTTCATTGCCCCGATCGTCAAGCATGATGAGCGTGACAGCCGGGCGTCCGTTGTTCCACTTGACGCGAACTTCACCAAAGCCATCATCCAAATGGCGATGCACGCGCAAACTGTTCTGCTCAAACCTTGAAAGGCCGTCGGCTTTGTTTAAGCCGCTGGAAGTGAAGTCGTACAGAGTGCGTCCTGTATCAAGTTTGAGGCGCGTGATTTCGTGCAAATGTCTGTCACCGGAGAGCAGAACGGAAGGCACCGAAGACTGCCCGAGGAGTTGGAGCAACCGCTCCCTCTCATGAGGGTAGTTCATCCATTTTTCGAATTTGTGTTCGTAGGAGAGAATTTGAATCCCTGACGCGATGATTTTGAGATCGGCAGGAACCTGAAGTTCCGACTCAAGCCAAGCCCACTGCGCAGCTCCCAGCAGCGTGGGCTTTTCGGCAGCCAGTTCCTCTCGAGCGATGTCTGGTTCCAGAGGCATCACTTCAGGCGCATAAGGTGTTCTGTTGTAACGTGCGTCGAGCATGATGAGATGAATTTTACGGCCGGCATGCTGAAAGATGCGGCTCAAATAAACACCGTCATTATCGCTCGCCAATTCTTGTTTCCAAAAGTTCTTAAACAAGTTCAATGAGGCTGTGCGGAAGGGAAGACGCGAATCGGCATTGTCAGCACCAAAATCATGATCATCCCAAATGGCGGACACTGGTACGCGCGCCCGCAATGCGGAGAGACCTTCACAACGAGACAGTTCTTCGTAAGACTTGGTCAATTCAGAATAGAGATCCCGCTCGGGATAAAGATTGTCGCCCAGAAATGCAAAATGATTGAAGGAGCGCGCATTCAAAGCATTCCAGAAGCTTTGTTTCCGGCGCAGGTCCATACACGAGCCGAAGCCAAGAACCCATTCATCCTCTGCTGCGAGTGCCATTTTGGATATCAGCGGACTGACGGTGGCCAATCCGAGCACCTTGAGAAGACTTCGACGTGAACAGCGGAAGGACATGCGCATCACCTCATCCCAGCACGCACTTGGCCGATCAGCTAGCAAGGCTTGAAGTCGCCGTCCAGCAGAGAATTCAAAGTGAGTTTTTTGTCGGGGATTGCCCTTGACGGAACTCACTGCTGACTGGGATAATTCATCGATTCGACTCATATTTCAGGAATTTCGGAGAGTTTCACCATGGCCATCTTGAAGGCGCATCTGTCGAGAGTTTTGCCATCTGTGCTTTGTCTGACGCTGGGTCAGGCTGTCCTCCTCGCAGGCTGCCGACTGCGGACACACAACGAAGCAGGCTTGCGTTCAAAATCGGCCGAAGACTTTGAATCCGCCATGGCCATTCTCAAAACAAATCCTTCCGAGCGGCTGGTTGAGAATGACGAGCTCTTGAAGAAGCTCGCAACCGCGAGTGCAAAGGTGACAAAGGAAGAGCGGGCCGAGCTCGCTGCCAAGGTGAATTCACTTGTTGGTTCTCAGGCTACAAAAGAGCGTCTTCTGAGGGTTGTCTTCGACACCAAAGAATGGAAACGGTATGTGGGAGTGTGCGCCAAAGACGGTCTTCCCCGCGTCGAAGGCTTCACGGAACTTTCCCTCCTGCCGGACGACATTCGCGAAACCGTCATTGCGACCGTCATGGAATCCTATGCTACGGCTTCGAAAGGCGACCACTCTTGGAAAACCACATCGGTAGCACCCAAGCGGTGTCTGGATGCCATCCTGAGCTACGCCGTCAATCCGCTCAAAATCATCAGCACGCACGAAAAAGTGAAAACCGATCCGGCTGCTGCTTACGACTCCTATCTCAAGTTCTTCAGAGATTATGTTTTCCCCGATGGCTCGCGGGGCAACTACAACGCCAAACAGGTCTTCGACATCGCGAAAATCTTCCAAGACTTTCTGAAAGATGAAAAGACGAAACGTCCCGTCACCTCCCAGTACACGATCTACATGGGCGGAAGTTACGTGAACGGGCGAGCAAAACTCGAAAGCTCGGATGTCGATATCATCACACTCGACATGAGCCGCAATCCGGTTCTCGCCGCACACCAGATGTTCTCACCGCTGTCGCTCACCGAAGCGGTACGCAAGCGTGTCCGGCAAGACTATCCCGAAACACAAAAAGTGGACCTCAAGGTCCAAATCGACAACCTGTTCTTCCAATTGTCCAGCGGGCCTGCAGCCGAGGGGCCTGACATGCAGAGCAAGTTCTCGCGCTTCATGCCGGTCATGATCGCCATCCGCCATGATGAAATCAAGCTGGAAGTTTACGATGCCTTCGAAGAGCGTCCGCCGAGCATGAAACCCGCATTCAGTGCAAAGCTAGATTGACCCAGCCGCCTGCCCTTTTGCGTGCGCGCGGCTCGTGAAGAAAAGAAGCGCAGCGCCCGTAAGCATCCCGCACAAGAGAACAAGAATGAAACTTGTGGCGTTCACCAATCCGAACAGGTTGGTGAATTGTCCGAAGGTGAAGGGCAGCAGAACCGCACCGGCCACACCGCTCAAAACGGTGATGTTGGCAAAACGCCGCGACTCGTGACTCTCAAAAAGAGCCGTCAGAGAACCTAAGGTGAGGCTGTACATTCCTCCAATACAGGCCCCGAGAGAAAGAATGACAATCCGGCTGACAAGCAGAGCATGCCTGCCTTCGGCAAAGAAGCGCAACAATAAAGCAGCAAAGAGCACAACGCAGAGGGATGACAACACCATCATCACTCTCGGGTAAGAACTTGCGGGAGGGGATCGGAAACAAAAGTAAAGCCTGACGGCAAGTAAACCACCCCAGAAGAAGGAACTTGCGAGGCGCGCATCGGCATTCGAAAATCCAAACATCAGCTCAGACATCAAACCCAAGCTGTTCGACAAATTGATTTCGCTGCCCACGTAACAAAAAAGAACGAGACAAGCCGCCCAAACAGGAAATGGAAATGATCCGCGCGAGGCATCATCCGATTTCGGCTGCACCGGCGGCGGCTGAGCCACATGCGGGCTGCGCAGCACGTGCAACGTCAACAAGAGGTAGCAGAAGACGAGTCCTCCGGCTGGCCAGCGCCATGCCAGTGCGCCCTCCGTGAGACCTGTCCACTTTAAGAATTGGCTCGCCGTCGAGGGAAGCAAAACAGCACCCGCAGTGAAACCCATATTGAGAAGATTCAGCCCAAACGAGGGTTTCTCGCTGACCAAGGCTGCGGCATTGTTGAGAATGCCATTGCAGCCAATGCCAAAGCCGATGAGGCAGATGCCGAACAATCGGCTCCAAAACACCACCTCTGCGGGCATACCGACGCCTGAAAGAACCGGAAAAAGTGTCCAATCAGCAAAGTAATAAAACACCACACCGCTTGCCAGAAAACAAAGGCTCCAAGCGACCCAACTCCGGTATCTGTCCCCTCCGCACCGCCGACTTGCAAACCGGCTTCCGACAAATGAGCTTCCGCCCTGCAGCATCATAGCAACGCCAAAAAGTGCGGGTGTCCAATGAAAATCGCGAAGAAGAAGGTCCAAACAAGCGCCGGGAAACGCCAAAAGCCCTCCGGTCAATAGAAAGGCAAAAAAATGCGGAAACAGTGTGCGATTCATAAGATGCTCCGGAGTGGCCTTTGAAGATAACCGCTGGCAGCTTGCTGCACAAGGCATGCCTCGCTATGCTCCGTCTGCGTTTCTGCACAAAGGATGTTCACATGAGCACACAATCTCTGCCCCCACGCTCCGCAGTCGATCCCGCGCAAACTTGGGATCTCGACAAACTTTTCAGAAATTTAGATGACTGGAAGCGCGAACTCGATTCGCTTCCCAATGAAAACGAGCTGGCTCAAGAACTCAACCAGAGGTTCAAAGGCCGACTCGCTGAAGGCGGCGCTTCGTTGGTCCACGAAGCATTGCACAGTCGGAACGCACTCATCCGCAAGCTTGAAAATTTACATGTGTATGCAGGCCTGCGGAATTCAGAAAACGTCGGCGACTCACAGTCGAGCGAGTCACTGGCACGTATTGCTCAGGTCAGTGCGAATCTTATGGCGCAATGGGCTTTCTTGAATCCCGAGCTCCTCACATTGCGTGAACTCGAAACATGGACGAAGAGCACCATTTTGAAGGAGTTTGAATACGAACTCAGCGAGCTCATCCGCTCACAAAAGCACGTCCTCTCGGAACGTGAAGAGGCCCTTCTCACGCAACTCTCGACTCCTCTGGGCCAATTCTCGGAAATCCACTCCAAGTGGAACAATGTCGATCTCAAGTTCCCCAAAGTGACCGACTCAAAAGCACAAGAGCACCTTCTGTCCAACGCACGATTCGCACAGCTGCTCGCTTCACCCGATCGCACATTGCGGAAGAATGCGTTCACGGGCCTCTATGGTGAAATTTCAAAATCGCGTCACCACATTGCAAGCAACTTTTTCGGACGCTTGCTCACGGGCAGCACGTTGGCCAAAATCCGCGGCTTCAAGGGATTTCTTGAATCGCAACTCTTTCCCGACGACATTCCTGTGCAGGTGTATGACAACCTCATCTCGACGGTGCGCAGCAATTTGAAGGTCCTTCACCGCAGCCTTGAGCTCCGCCGCAAAGTGCTCGGCGTCGATCAAGTCTTTTTGTATGACAGATATGTGTCGCTGGCAGATGAGGCTGAGGAAAGCAAAATCAGCTTCCATGATGCCTGCGAGCTCATTCTCAAAAGCCTCGCACCGCTGGGTGAAGAGTATATTGCTGTCGCGCGCAAGGGACTCAAAGAAGAACGCTGGGTGGATTGGGCCGAGAATGAGGGCAAACGCTCGGGCGCATTTTCTTGGGGAACATTCGATTCCAACCCAGTCATGCTTCTCACATGGACGGGCAGTCTCAACGATCTTTTCACTCTGGCACATGAACTTGGCCACTCGATGCACAGCTGGCTGTCCAACAACAACCAGCCCTACCATCTCGCAGGCTACACCATTTTCGTGGCTGAAGTGGCCAGCACACTCAACGAAGTGCTGCTCTCCGATTACATCCTGACCCACATGCCTGAGAGCAAACTCGCACGCGATGTTCTCTCGCATTGGCTGCAAGGTTTTGAAGGAACCGTATTGCGCCAGTCCCTCTTTGCCACCTTCGAACGCGATGCAAGTCGCCGCGTCGACGCAGGCGATTCGTTGACCGCAGATTCTCTCGACGAGCTCTACGGAAATCTCAACAAGGAATGGTATGGTCCGCAAAGTGGTTTCGACCCTGCCAATGCGCACGAATGGATGCGCATCCCGCACTTTTATTCCACCTTCTACGTCTACAAATATGCGACCAGCTATTGCGCTTCGCTTTCACTTTTTGAAGAGCTCAAAAAGCCTGGAAACCAAGAAAAAGCACGCCAGCATATCCTTGGACTTCTCAAGGCCGGCGGCAGCAAGTCACCGCTCCACATTTTGCTCGATGCGGGAGTCGACTTCCGCACACCAGCCCCCGTGGAAAATGCATTCCTCGCTTATGAGCGCTTCGTCGAGAGAGCAGAAACAGCCTTCCTGAAAAGATAAAAGTGGGCATTTTATGGATTGGCTTTTTCTCATTTTGGCCGGCTTCTTCGAAGTCGGCTGGCCCATGGGCATGAAATGGGCTCAGGAAGGCAATCACAGAGTCTTGGGGATTCTGTTCGCTCTCCTGTGTCTTGGCGCAAGCGGAGCCCTGCTCTGGCAGGCCCAGAAAACCATCCCGATGGGCACGGCCTATGCCGTCTGGACCGGCATTGGTGCCGTGGGTGCATTTCTCGTCGGAATCTTTTTCTTCGGAGACCCGCAATCACTCCTGCGCTGGGCAGGTGCCGCACTTATCGTCGGCGGCGTTGCTCTGCTGAAAGCGGCTGCGTAGAAAGAAACAAACGATTACAAAAATCAGGACAACGGTTCGGGTCGGTGTCTTTCAAGTCATTGATGCGCACACCTGCTTGCACCAATCGCAACCGAATTCCAGCCAAAGTACTTTCGGACAGCGTTTTGTCACGGGAAAGAATCCAGATGGGAGAGTTGCCGGGGCTGACAATAACAGCGTAGTCGTAGTTCTCACCCACCTCTGTCACAACGTAATTCACCCCACCGAACGAAATGGGAGAAAAGCTGACGACCAAACGGCTCGGCACTGAAGGATTCTGAATGACAGCTTTCCCTTTTGCAGTCGAAATATTCCCATCTTCTTTGTAACAAGAATTCACAACGCCCAAAGTTCTCTCGTCAAGAAAAGTGTAATCCGCTTTGGCACAACGGCAGCTTCGCTGAAAAAAGGGAATCGTGCTCTGGATTTGGTACCAAGTTCCCAAGTAGCGTTCGGGCTCAAAGCCACGCACACCGTTCAAATCCACCGCGAATCCTGTGGCGCTGCATAACACTCCCAAAAGAAAAACCAGTATTTTTGACATGACAGACCTCCGCTTGGAAAACCCCACGCAGTGCGCAGGGTATTCGAATTCAGAGGTTCACAACAATTGAGCTTGGGTGAGAACACAAGATTCGGATATCTAGGGCAGAATTCAAATCCCCTGACAATGGGCATCATCGGCATTTTCGCGTGCATTTTCCATTGAAGGGCAGGCGACAAAGACAACACAAATTTCGTCTGGAGCGACTGCCATCAATGTTCTCCTACCGCCGCTTCGCACCAATTGATTTTTTTCTTGGTGCCACCGTTGTAAACATAAGCGAGTCCATTCAACAGCAGAACTTCCGCGAGACTCTCACCATCGGCACGCACATCCGCAAGAATCCGGAAGTATTTGTCCCTCTGCAAGGCGAGCAAATCAATCCGTTCAGCTTTTTTCAACGTTGCTGCAACCAAGACCTGAGCACGTTTTGCGGCCGAACGTTCACAGGAATCCGATGAATGCATTTCGGGGGTGTCGATGCCGGCGATGCGGACGGCAATTTTCTCACCGATGAGCGGGTGAACATCTTGGATACGCACTGTAATGGTGTCACCATCATGATTGTACAAATACTGAACGCAATGAAAGGCATCGGCAGAATGCTCGCAAGACTCAGACGAAAAGGTGTTTTGATCCGCGGGGTGGCGTGGTGCCGGTGTGAGAAGTTCAGTCGCCTCCGCTGTGTCAGCAAAACTCTGCACAGCAAGAAGCGCCATCAGCGCCATAAGTCTTGAGATCATGGTCGTCTCTCCCTTCCATATTCTTCATTTTGTCTGAAGCTGTGAAGGGACCTAACAGTATTTGGCCGATCGGTCAATGAAAAAAAAAGAGCTCGAATGCCGCATCAAAGTAACAAATAACAGGTGCAACTGCACCGAGCTCGGTTTCAATGAGGGGCGCAAGAACTTTGCGCAGCAAAGGTTTTAGCCAGCAACTGGTCGCGGACTCCAAAATGAGCGTCTGCAAAAAGACCGGCATGAACACAGTGCGCTCCCAAAGACGGCAAAGATCGATTCCAAAGATCCGGCTCGCGACTCCATCCGACCTGCAACCCGACGGCACCGTTCTGGGTAACGCTGTAAATGGCTACTTTGATACGGCGCCCGTCTGCGCGCGTGCCCGTTGTGATGCTCTCCATGCACTCGTTCTGGCCGCAAGAGAATCTCCGCGCTTGTCGTTCTTCTCTGTTCTGCTCCTCACAAATCGAGGCAATTTTTTCAACAATTTGATCGTAGGAATTCTGTAGAGCCCGCTGAAACTCAGGATCAGTCCCACACCAGCGCGCAGCCGGTATCGTCCACTCCTGCATTGCCTCAGAATTTGACTCCTGTGATTGAGTGGTGAGAAGACGTGCAGACGGCTCGTCACGCCGTCCACACCCACTCCACACAACCCCAGATGTCAGCAAGGCCAAGCATACGGTTGTGAGATTCTTCATTTCAGGTTCCTCAGTTACTTTTTGCAGACTCCTGCCAGTTTGCTCTGCGTCGGCTGACTCATGATTGCGTTTTGAGCAATCATCATCGCATAGGGATTGTTGAGCGGATTGACACACGTCACCCGACGGAGTTTGCGCTGACCAAGAGGCACTGTTGCACCAATCCAAATACTGACACCGTAGCGTTTTCCATGTGTCTGAGTGTCGGATCTTCCGTTGTAGTGGCCTGACGAACTGTGGCTTCCCGAGCCTCCGGGATTTGTCACAACAACGTTCGAACCCGAAGAGGTTGAACTGTCACCCGAGCCTGATGTGCCTGCACTTCCACCTGACGCGGATGAGCCTGTGTCCGTGGATGTGCTGGCCCCAGCTCCCGCACCCGAAGAACCTCCTCCGGAACCGCCGCCGCCTCCGCCGCCACGACCACCACCCGCACCGACACCCGCACCGCCACTGGAACCGCCTGTCCCTCCGGAGCCTCCATTGCCGCCGGTTCCGCCGGAAGTGTCAGTACCTGAGTCACGATCAACGACCCAGCGACATCCCTTCCCAAAATTTCCCTCTTCACCTGACGACTCACAGGATGTCGAATTGGGGAGCTTATCGCAATGGCCATTGGTGTTTCCGAAACTTGAAGAGTCGAGTTCGGGAAAATATCGACACGAACTGCTGCCTCCCGAACCAAGAGTGCCTCCGGTGCCTCCTGCACCGCCAGAACCACCATCTCCGCCAGAGCCACCAGCTCCGCCATCTCCGCCTGCTCCGCCGCTGCCACCTGTTCCATTCCCAATTCCTGCACCGATACCGCCGCCGGCACCGAAGCCACCGCCTGAACCACTGCCACCTCCAGAACTGGAGCCACTTCCATTGGCTCCCGCGCTGTTCGACGCACTGCTTCCTGCGGAACCACCTGTTGCGCCTGCAGAGCCGGATCCGCTTCCAGCACCGCTGGAACTCGAACCCACAGAAATCGTTTGTCCGGGTGGGCGCGTGTAGCTTCCGTTGTTGGAATTATGTCCGTTGTATTTGGAATCAGATGTCGCATCAAAGACATCCACACCTGCAGTGACACCAAAATCGAGTGTTCCGCCATCGCGATCGGCAATCAGCAATTCCTGAACACACAAATTGGAACCGGCTCCGCATCCGCCCGCTCCGAGAAGTGCATTTTGATCGGAACACCACTGACCAATGGCAGTCGACGCATCCAAAACAAGCCTCAGATTGCTGAGATCAGCGCAGTCTCCCTGCTGCTGGGTGACCACAACATCGCCCTTCTGACTCATCAGTTTGGAAACGCTGTCTTTACTCAGACCGCATCCGGACAAAATTCCAAAAAGTGAAACAGTCAACACATAACGACTCCGCATGACTCCTCCAAAAAATAGTGGACCACAGACAACTCATCCGCGCACGGCTGAGCAGGTACCGAAATCAGAATGAACACGAATTGAGAAAGCTCTGTAGGGTTTTGTTCGAATCAAGAACTTGCTTCGTCATCAAAGAAACGTAGTCGCTGCTGTAAGGATTGACGCACGTTTTTCTCAAGATGCGTCGAGAGCCGAGAGGAATTTCGACCCCGACGCTGAACACCAGCTGCAACCGATCGAACGTCGAATTGTTGCTGAAGGAATAACTGCCGTCATCAGGAAAGTAGGTTCGGGTCGGCAACCAGTAAGGTTCACCGGCGACCACGTCCTTCCCTGTCGTGTGACGATTGGCATGAACGTAAGAGGCACCCACCCCAAAAGACAATGCTTTTGCCGGCCTGTCGGCGCGGATCATTTCCTCCAAACACATCTCAGACCCGACGCCGCAACCCTGTTCTCCCAAGATTTCGTTCTGTTTCCTGCACCATTCAGAGATCATTTCCCCAAATTGAAAAACAAAATCAAAATCGGAAATGCCACGACAGGAAACGTTGACTGGCGTGTTGATGAAATTAGGACTTGAATCATCACCCTGTGACAGACCGGAAAGAAAAAGACAGTACGGCAGGGCGAGAAAACAAAAAACGCGAACGCGGGAAGTTTTCGACGAAAGAAAACATCGTTCAACTGAACCCATGACTCGTTGCCTCCACTTCGTCCAATGAAGACAACCCATTAAATCCTGAATACAGTCCCAACAAGAAGACCCTTTAAAATCTTTCGTTGAGGTATCTCATTTTTTTCAATCGAAAAGCTTTCAGTCCGAGTGGGAAAAATTTTTGCATCCGATATCGGAATTCGCAGCGAAAAAATAAAATACATCCAAAAAATATCACATAAAACAGAATCTTCTGGACGGAAATAAATAACTGACGAATCGAAAGAAAAAAAATTCAGGCTTCGCAGAATCATGAAGTTAAATCTCAGGTCAAAATAATAGAAACTTGATCATGGTCACGAATGAAATGAGCAACCTCGCCGGAGCACACCCGAGGGGCAAGATTAAGTCTCCATTTTTAAAGACATATGAGAATGCGATGGGAACGGGTTCAATTTTCATCGTCGCTCTCCGAACCGTAACAGTGAGGGCATTGAACATGATGACAAAAACACACGTGATGACGTTTGTTGGCTTGTTGGTCTTGGCCTCGTGCGGTCGACATACCATCAACGAAGTCAGTGTCCGTGCTGCCGGTTTGAAGTCGAGCGGTGACCGGAACGGCGACAGCGCGGTTGCAATGGCTCAAAAGGCGGAAAATGTCAGTGAATACGAATGCCCTCCAGAGGAAGTTGCGGGTTCCAATTTGGATACGCAGGACAAACCCCTCAGTATGGACTTGAAGTGCGGCGTCACGACCACTTCTACCGTCGTCGTGGCTGCCCCGAATGTGACTCCTTCAGGAAAAGACCCCACAAGTGTCATCGATTCGGGAACCGGAGGGACCACGGAGCCGCCTGCTTCTGAAAAGCCACCACCGGACACGCCAACCAAAGATGCTTCGAAGCTCATCAAACAGCCTGTCAGCAACCTTTCCGCCAAATCCAAACCGACAAGCTTGGATTTGAATTCAAGCAGGGACGCTGCCGAAACTTCAGCAACCAATGGGGA
>JBEGJP010000107.1:0-27948 GCA_041184525.1 Pseudomonadota bacterium
CATCGAGCGCCGCACCGGCTTTTTCGAGCACGTCAAAAGCGGAACACTCTTCCATGGCCTTCAACGTTGCCAAACCGGCTGCCATGGCCAACGGGTTGCCGCTCAAAGTGCCGGCTTGGTAAGCCCGCCCGAGGGGTGCCACGTGTTCCATGATGCTCTTCTTGCCCCCGTAAGCCGCAGCCGGAAGGCCACCGCCGACAATTTTTCCGAACGTCCACAGATCTGGTTCAACACCAAATGCCTGTGCAGCTCCGCCGCGGGCGATTCGAAACCCCGTCATGACCTCATCAAAAATGAGCACGCTCCCCTGCGCGGTACACAACCTCCGCAAAGCTTCAAGGAATCCTTTTTCGGGAAGCACCAAACCCATATTGGCTGCCATCGGCTCGACAATCACTGCCGCGATGTCGTTGCCCCAGCGTGAGAAGATCTCCTCAATTCCTTTGATCGAATTGTAGACGCCGGTGATGGTGTCCTGAACGCATCCTTCGGGCACCCCCGCGGAACTCGCCTGACCCAAAGTGGCCAAACCGCTTCCTGCTTTCACCAAAAGGCAATCGGCATGGCCATGGTAACAGCCCTCAAATTTGACGAACTTATTGCGTCCCGTAGCGGCGCGGGCCACACGGATGGCACTCATCGTCGCTTCGGTGCCGCTGTTGACAAAGCGCATCATTTCCAAGCCGGGCATCCAGCTTTGAATTTTCTCAGCGAGCAGAACCTCTTCTTCGCAGGGTGCTCCAAAGGTGAGTGCGCGCGCAGCCTGACGACGCACGGCCTCCACGACGGCGGGGTGTCCGTAGCCAAGAATCAGAGGACCCCATGAGGAACAAAAATCAACGTATGTGTTGCCATCGACGTCGGTCAGATGTTTTCCCTCTCCGTGCGAAAACACAATGGGATCGCCACCGACACTCCGAAAGGAACGCACCGGCGAGTTCACCCCGCCCGGAAAAATTTTCCGACTCCGTCCCATCACGGCCGCAGATCTGTCCCGATTCAAGCTCATTTTTGACTCCAAACTCCAAAGTTCAATGTCACTGTGTCATTCTCAGTGTGCCCCGATGACATTAGGCAAGCTCGGCGGCAGGAGGCAAGTCGCATGCTGCGAAACAACGGGCCGTCCACTGCACAAAACAAACGTGCCTTCTCGTGGGCTCTCGCTGGAGTGCTCCTCGCTCTCTGGCCGGCACAGCACGGATGCACGCGATCTGCGCCCAAAAAATCAAACCTGCGGGACCTTGCGGGAGACGCCGCCGGTACTGCGTCCGCCTTAAAAGAAATGACTCTCAAATATTCGTTCGTTTTCATCGGCACGGGCGGAAAACGCTATCCTGTCTATATGAGTGCCGATCTGAAGGTGAGCGAAACAGCTCCGGAAGCAGTGTGGAATTCACGCATCGACAGTGACGGGGGGCTTGTCTCGGCCATCGACGAGAGCAAAACAATCAAACCCGACACCCAATTGGCTTTAAAAATGGTCCGACCCGCTGCACCGGACAATGTGGAAACGTGGATTTTCACATCCGGCAATCCTGAGCTCGGCCGCGGATTGTCGTTGAAGGTACAGAAGGTCAATGCCGGCGGACAGCAGGCATGGAAAGCCACAGAACTCACTTATTTTGGCACCACGGCGCACATTGAAGACAGCTTCGCACCTGCCGTCGCCGCTGCCGCACCGGCGATCAAAAATTAAACACGCTGGGCGCGACGCTTCACCGCCGCACCGAGAAGTTCGCGGAACAGCGGATGCGGGTGCGTGGGGCGACTCTTGAGTTCCGGATGGAACTGGCAACCGAGGAACCACGGGTGCCCCGTGATTTCCATCATTTCTGCCAATGTGCCATCAGGGCTCTCGCCCGACACAACAAAGCCGGAATCTTCAAAACGGGAGCGGAACTCCGGATTGAACTCGTAACGGTGGCGATGACGCTCGCTGATACGGTCCGCACCGAAAGCGACATAGGCATTCGTGGAACGACGGACAATACAGTCATAGGCGCCCAAGCGCATGCTGCCGCCCTTGCGCTCGACGTGTTGCTGGCTTTCCATCAGGTGGATCACCTTGTTGCGCGACTGAGGATCGAACTCCTCGGAATTGGCATCGGCAATTTTCAAAACGTTCCGCGCATACTCCAAGCACGCCAATTGCATTCCGAGGCAGATGCCAAGGAAGGGGACCTGCTTTTCACGGGCAAACTGAATGGCCGCCATTTTGCCGAGAATGCCGCGATCGCCAAACCCGCCGGGAACGATAATCGCATCGAAACCATCGAGTGTTTCTGAAACATTTGAAGCGGAAATTTGCTCGGAATCGAGGCCGACGATCTCAACCGAAGCCTCGTTGGCGATCCCGCCGTGGGTGAGCGCCTCGTAGAGAGATTTGTAGCTGTCACGGACACCCAGATACTTTCCGACCACACCCACACGCAGCGCATGGCGCGGCTTTTCAAGCCGCTCGATGATCCGGTTCCAGTCTTCCAGATTAGGTTGCGCCGTCCAGATGCCCAAATGCTCTGCAATGCGCGCGTCCAAACCTTGCTCATGATAAATGATCGGCATCTTGTAGATGTTGTCGACATCGAGAGCCTCAAACACACACTCTCTGTCGAGATTGCAAAACAAAGAAATTTTTTCGCGCACGTCCTGTGACATGGGCTGGTCGGCGCGGCAGATGAGAATATCCGGCTGAATACCAATCGAACGCAGCTCTTTCACGGAGTGTTGCGTGGGCTTTGTTTTCAGTTCGCCCGCAGCGCGGATGTAGGGAACCAGCGTAACGTGAATGAAGAGTGAATTTTCTTTGCCGACATCATTGCGGAACTGACGAATGGCTTCAAGAAAAGGAAGGCTTTCAATGTCGCCGATGGTGCCGCCGACTTCAACGATGGCCACATCGGCACCTTCGGAAGAGTGGACGATGTTGCTTTTGATTTGATCGGTGATGTGCGGAATGACCTGCACCGTGCCGCCCAGATAATCACCGCGACGTTCTCGGTTGATGACCGTGTCGTAGACTTGGCCCGTGGTGAAGCTGTTGCGCCGTGTGAGCTGGGCTCTTGTAAAGCGCTGGTAATGACCGAGGTCGAGATCAGTTTCCGCGCCGTCATCGGTGACAAAAACTTCACCGTGCTGAAAGGGTGACATGGTTCCCGGGTCGACGTTGATGTACGGGTCCATCTTGGTCATCGAGACTCGCAAGCCGCGGGTTTCGAGTAGAGCTCCCAAACTGGCGGCCGCCAGTCCTTTGCCGATGCTCGAAACGACACCCCCCGTCACGAAAATGTACTTGGTCGGATGTTGCCCACCCCGACGTGCCCCGGCCTTTTGCTGAAACTGCATGGAAGCCCCCAGGAAACTTTCAATGTTTGTCGGGAGACCTACTTAACCCAATTCTGCTTGCAAGGGAAATTCTTGCCCGCGCATCCGGAGGTCACACTGATAAAATCAGGAGGAAACGAACATGCGAGGTGGCCCAAATGAGCCGAGAAGGAATTGAACTGCCCAAGTTCGCGGCAACAAACAATTTTGCTGCTCCATCCACAGAGCAGGTGGTTTCGACATTGCTCATGAGCTTTGTCGAGCGAAAAGTGAGCCCCCAAACGATTGCCGATGTCGTGCGCGCGCAGGTCACTGAGAATGGCATCCACGCCAATGCGCTCAATGCTGCCACATGCAATGGCATCATCGAAGTCGTCACTTCTGCCAGCAGCGTCAGTGACTGCACAGACCTGCTCTTTTTCATTGCGAACCATCAAAACTTCCCGAGCGCGCTCTCACCCAAGGCTGCTCTCGGAGGCCTCGGTTACCTGTTGCGCCGCGGGCAGGTGTACCTCAACCATTCGGACGCGCTTTTGCGCAGGCAGTTCCTCAATACCACCGAAGGATTTGCTCAGCAGGTCCTCAAGCTGGTGCAGCAGGACAGTCAGGATGTGAATCATGCGGACAGGCTGCGCCTCATCAATGTTCTCAAAGCCAATGACCCTGCGCTCCTCCGACTGTGCTCGGCATCTGATCAGCTCAACAAACTCAAAGAACATCTGCTCTCACCGGTGTCGCGCATCACAGCCGCGCTCGGAGGAGCTGCAACGCTGAGCGGAAAAGCGGTGGCTCCCGATCAAATCATTCAGGAAATTTCAACAACCGCCGACCACACTCTTGCACTCAAAGGTGTGTCTGCGTTCAAACTCTCGTCACAATTCGGCGGGCATCTCTGGAAACTCCACAACAGCGACGCATGTCTGGCCTTCCTCGACGACGGTGCCATGTCGTCCTTTCAGCTGAGCTTCTTCACTGAATGGTTCTTCGACGGCCTGTTCCGCGAAGCCGTTCTCAACCCTGCCGCGGAACAAGGCGTGCTGCAGCTCATGCGTCGCGTTGTGGCGCAAAAGGCCGGCGATATGTCGATCATGAAAGGTTTGGTGCGCTCTCTCCAGCGCGACTACAGCCAAGTGCAAGTGGAATTCCAAAATCAATCCACAGGGCCGTCGGTGAACAACAAGGCGGCTTTGGTGGTGAACCAATTCTTCCTTTGCCTCATGCCTGCAGTTGAAGAACACCAACAAACTTATTCACGGCAGTTCACCCCATGGGCACTCCAGCTTCCCGTCCATCCTGCCGAGACGCGCATCTTCACCCGCTCCCAATGGCAATGGCTGCGGACTCTCACATCGCAGAAGTGGGAAGAAGATTTGCGTGAACCGCCGCAGTGGATTGTGACCAACGCGAGCCGTTTTGCTGCCCACATTTTCTTGATGGCACCAAGTTTCTGGCTGCATGACTTTGCGATTCAGCTCTTTGAAAAACTCTACGTCGAGAGCCTCACTCCGCAATTCCAGATGTCCAAACACCATCTTGAATATGCCGAGTTCCTCGTGCGTGCGCTGCGCAAGAAATCGCCGTTCTTTGCCAGCAGGCCTGAAACTCTCGCCGCTTTGAAGGCATTGGGAGTGGCCAATCCGCATGAAGAGCAACTTCTCCAACTCGCGCTCACGCGTTCCAAAATCAATGGCCGCACAGCAAGCGATTCCGTGCGTGAACAAGAGTTCCTCTCAGAGCTCTCCACTCACGGCACTCAAAGCGATCACTTTGGACAGAATCCGATTTCACGCAGCCTGAATCTCATGATCCGCGCCGCACGCGACAGTGCACGCCAACCCGCGCATGCGCGTATCCCGCAAACAGGCGGGGCGGGTGCACCGACGGCCGTGCGCACGGGCAACAGTCCGAGCTTCGGCTCCTGATCCTACGGACTCACCATGTGCGGCTTTTCAGGGCTTTTGATTGCAGACCAATCGCACCCCGACGCCGCAACGTGGGGCAACCGCTTCACGGAAGCAGCACGCCGGATCGCGCACCGTGGCACTGACGACAGCCGCTCGCTGCGCTTCCGTGATGTGGCCCTGCACCACTTCCGATTGGCCTTCCAAGATTTGCAATCCGGACGACAGCCGATGCTCACCCGCGACGGACAATGGGCGATCACATTCAACGGCGAAATCTACAACCACTTGGCACTTCGAACGGAATTGGAAAAGAAATATTCAGACCTGCATTGGAAAACACACAGCGACACCGAGACCATTCTCGAGGGCTGGCTCCGCGAAGGCGATTCCTTTGCAGATGCACTTGAAGGTGAATTCGCTTTTGTCATCACAAGAACCGATGGGCAGGAGTGGTTTGCAGCGCGCGACCATTTTGGTGTGAAGCCGCTGTTTTTTGCATTCTCCGACACTGACTCCCGCCTGTTCGCCGAGGCAAAGCCAACGTATACAATTTCATCGCGAGTGGTGGCATTTGCGAGCGAAATAAAGTCGCTGCCATTGAACAAAAAATGGAACCGCGACGGCGCTCTCAGACAGTTCGTCGGACTCTTTGAACCCATCTGTACACCGTTTGAATCGATCATCCAGTGTCCTGCGGGCGGACGTTTGCGCGGCATCAAGGCATCGGTGCAGGATACCTCAGGATTTAAAATTCGCATCACGACGCGCCATCAGCCCATACGCAACTCTCACAAAGGATGCTTTTGGGGCGGAACCTACGCGCAGTCACTCTCACAGTTCCGCGAGAACTTTTCCGCCTCTGTGGAAGAACGCCTCCTGTCCGATGTGGAACTGGGTGTTTACCTGAGCGGCGGAATTGATTCCAAAGCGGTTGCTTTTGAACTGGCGCAAGCTTTGACAAAAAGAAATCGAACGTGGCAACGCAGCGCCCTCAAGTCTTTTACTGTGGGATTTGAATCCGCCGGTTACGATGAAACCGATGAAGCCGTCGCATTTGCGCGATCGTTGCACTTCGAACCGCATGTTCTCACGCTGAGCAACGCTGCGCTCAATTACAGCTACCCGCATGCCGTTCACATTTCAGAGAACCTCCAACCCTACACCAACGGCTCTGCAAAATGGTGGTTGAGCTTGTTTGCCCGCCAAAGTGTTCTTGGGGTTCTCACGGGAGACGGTGCCGATGAACTTCTGTGCGGCTATCCCAGCTTTCGCTACTGTGCATGGTGGGCATTCTCGCAACGAAACAGGCCGCAAGGAGTGCCTTTGGGGCAGCGCTGGAGAGATTCTGTCTACACCAGAAAGTTTATGAACCAGAGCCGCGACCCTTGGCTCGCGGGCAGCAGCGCGGAAGGGCGCGGTGACGATTTCACCGCAAGCCTTGCCTTGTGGGGCGTGCCGCATCCGCTGTTCGGACAAATTCTCGCTATCACAGAATCCATTCTCGGAGCAGCGGAAGCGCGCATCTGGCTTGCTGCGCAAGGGCCCTCCGTGCGCAGTTGGTTCCTCCACGGGTTGGAGCCCGCCAGCAAAAACGATGCTGCGTTTCCTTTGAATCCGGAAAACGCACTCCTCCTCTGGCAGAATTATTTCTGCCTCACACACCTCCCTGTGCAGGTCCTCAATTGGGTGGGCGATCGGATGGAAATGGCCAACACACTCGAAGGACGCACTCCCTTTTTATCAGGCCGCATGCGTCGTTTCCTGTTCTCACTTCCTGACGTGGCACTTGTTCAAGGCTTCACCGACAAGGCCGTGCTCAGGAAGGCCTACGCCAGCCAATTCCCGCGCCACTTTGCGCTCACACCAAAAAAACAATTCAACGCCCCCTTTGTTCAATCCTCAGCACTCTTCCGCTCGTTCGACACCGACGGCATCCTCAACAGGATGGGAATCAGTGCAAGCAAGGCAGGAGTGGAACACGCTCTCTTGCGGGAGTCGGAAGCAGGCCCTTCCGAGCACCTCAGCGCAGGAGAGCGTTACCTGCGCGCCCACAGACTCTCCGCACTGCAAACACTGATCTGCTCAGCGATCGTCGATCGCAGCCTTGTCGAAGAAAACCCGCCGCAACGCGACCATGAATTTGAAAATCACATCATTCGCACTGGAGGACCCTTGTCATGAAGAAACAGACATCGCTTTTATCTCCTGCCATTTCTCTTGCCTTGGGAATGGCTGTTTTATTGACCCTGTCGAATTGCGGCCCTAAAAATTCAGTGGATGAGAACGAAAACGATGGCAACACGACCAAACCGGAGCCACGCTCTCGCCTCACCGGCGGCAGCGGAAACGGCGCCAGTGTCAATTATTGCCGCTATCCGCTGGACTTGGGAACCACCGTCGATCCGCGTCGTCCCGGCCTCGCGCAAACAGTGCTTTCCACGCCCATTGACAGCAAATGTGCCAACTTCCGTGAGTCACGCATCTCGCTCCGCAGCAATCAAAAACTCACGTTCCTAGGACGCATCATCTGCCAGAGCGGAACAACATCAAACGAACAGATTTGCACCATTCCGACGCAGGAAATTCTCTCGGCACAAAAAAATGCTCTGATCCTCCCTCTCATTGCCGACGAAACTCTGCGCGGGTCGGAAATTGAGGCGAACGTCGAAATGTATTGACTCAACGTCGTTACACCCTTGCAGAATTTCAAAAGACACGCATACTTTCGCTTTGTGATTCAAATTCGATACGTTGTCGAAAATGCTGTTTTTTGTTCTGCAACCGGAGACGGGTGTGAAAGCTGACGCCAGAGCGTTGAAGTTGAAAATCCAAGGTTTTCTCGAAGTCAGGAATATCAAGGCACAACCATTGCCTTGGCTTTTGCTCTTCTTGTCACTTGTCACGTTTATGCTGTTCATGTTGCAGCTCCAGCGCAGCAACGATGTGAATCAAATTTTGCAAAACCTGAAAGACAGCAACGAGATCATCACACTCGATGAATGGCAGGCCGCTCCCTACCACTGCCCGCACATGGCCACCTCGCTGACTCACTGCACAAAGTTGTCGGATGTCGAAAGTTCGGTCAGTTTTCCCCGACAGGACCCCATCTTTCCTTCACAAGCCAACACACAGCCACAAGATGCACAGAAAACAGCATCTCCTAATGCGGCGCGTCTCACATACCGTTTCAAAATGAACGAAATCGACTGGCTGAAGAGCCCTCCGCGGCGCAGCAATGCCCTGCTCCTGAGCGTCGTTGTCCCGCGCACGTCTCAAGATTTGATGTTCGTCTATACCGATCCGTCGAGCGCCAGCCAGCACGGCGGACGCATGGTCAATGTGATCGCCAACTTTGGAAAAGAGGATCTCCTCCGCTCGGGGACCATTCACATCGATCTGATTGCACCCTCCTACGAAAAACAATTCGGTCCTCAAACTCTTCCTATCGCGCTCATGACCCCCAGCAGAACCACACCCTATTTGAACCTTTTGAATCAATTGCAGGCGTCGAGTCTTCCGGCCACACTTCTTTTTCTTCTCTTGCCTGTTCTGGCAGCAGCGATGGCCGTCATACTCGATGGCAGCACGATCATGTTCCACATCAGCGGCTATGCCTTCATCCGAGGGTTGCAGGCTCTCATGGCCCAAACTCTCAACGCACTCGACGGACGCGAATTCCTGCTGCTCGGACTTCCAATACCGTGGGGTCTCACGCGCACTGCTTTCGTAGGAGTGGTGTTGGCTGGTTTGGTTTGGCTCGTTTGGATCATCGCAACACTCGTGGTCGACCCCGAATCTCCGCTTTCCAGCAAGCGATTTAAAAAAATCCTCGCACTTGGTTCCGGAATCACGGGCTTTGTTTTTAGCCTCTCAACGCTTGTCGATCAGGTGCCGGTGTATCGTGTCGAGCGTTTCAGCGACATTCTTGCGGGAAGCATCGCAGTCGCATTGTCCCTCTTCTCTCTTTACTCCCACCACGGAAAGCAGCCCGCGAGTCTTGCACTCAAAGCACAAAGCCCCTCTTCAGCCACTGCCCAAACTCTTTTTGATCCCATTCATTTCTTCACATTCCGCAACGTCCTTGTCGCTCTCACCATGCTCTTGCTTGCACTCTCATCACAGAAGAACTTTTTCGCCCCCGCAGCAACTGCCATGGTCCACAATCCACTCGACTGGCGGCAGCTCATCCTCACTCCCGTTCTCCTCCTCTGTGCCATTCTCGGTGTGGGAAGTGTGACGCAGAAAATGGACGAATTCGGGCGGATCATGCGCCGACGTGTGGAAGAGCTCATGCATGGCAGCCGGACTCTGGCCAGTGCGGACTCACACGCTGCAGCCATCGTCTCTGCACTCGAATTGATCTCCCGAGAAATTGAATCTCTGCGCAATGCTGACGTGGAAATTATGCTACCGACGCAGGAACAGAAAAAACTGAATTGCTTCGCATTCCCTTTAGGAAGCGTCCATTCCGTTGAGAATCTTCCCGCTCCCGAAGTGAAAGAGGGCATTCCTGCATGGCCTGAAGACGGTCTCCCTCTCGTCTCGGGCCGTGTCCTGACCCTGCATCTGATGCAAAGCAAGCGATGGCTGGGCATGATCACCCTGCAATGTTCCTCAGAACTCTTCCTCAACAAAGAAGAAGAGCATTTTCTAAAAACCGCACTTCAAACACTCTGTCTGACCCTTGACAATCTCGCGGCACTCCACGAATTGCGCAGGGCGGACAAACTCAAAGACGATTTCCTCGCCAACACGTCGCACGAGCTGCGCACTCCGCTCCACGGGATTGTCGGATTGGCTGATTCTCTGCTCGCGTCCCCTGAAGGTGGCCTCTCTCAAAAAATGCGAGAGAATCTGCACCTCATTTCAGTTTCAGGGAGACGGCTGTCTTCCCTCGTCAATGATCTCCTTGATTTCTCGCAAATCAAACAGCGCCACATCAAATTCAACCCGTCGCCGGTCGAATTGCGCCCGATGGTTCAATTGGTTCTTGCCTTGAACAAACCCATTTTGGGTAAAAAGAATGTTGAACTCTTGAATGAAGTGGAGCCGCAACTTCCCAAAATCTTCTGCGACGAATTGCGTCTTCAGCAAATCTTGCAAAACCTCGTCGGCAACGCCGTCAAATTCACTCAATCGGGACGGATCTCCGTGTCTGCCGAGGTGGACGGGCGCTCCATTTTGGTCCGCGTGAGCGACACCGGAATTGGCATCCCTTCAGCCAAACTGCAGCGTATTTTCAACTCCTTTGAACAGGCGGACGGGAGCATCAGCCGCATCTACGGCGGGACCGGTTTGGGTCTCACCATCACCAAGCAACTCATCGAAATGCAGGGTGGAAGCATCCGCGTGGAATCGCAAGTGGACATCGGTTCAACCTTCATCTTTAAACTTCCTCTTGCAGAGCAATCAGAATCCCCCCTCGCAAAAAGCTATTCCTCTTCCTCAGGCAGTTGGCCGGCGCAAAGGCCTCAGCTCCTCGAAATGAGTGCCCCATGGTGGACGGGGAGCTCAGAGGGCGCAGCACCGCTGTCCGGAAGTATTCTTTCAGAGGAACAATCATCCCGATTCAAAATCATGGTGATCGACGACGACGCCATCAACCGTCAGGTGCTCCGCAACCAGCTGCAGAATGAGAACTACCACGTGCAGATGTTTGAAGATGGCCCTTCAGCATTGCAGGCGATTCAACAGGTCAAACCTGACCTCGTCCTCCTCGATCTCATGATGCCTCGCATGTCCGGACTCGAAGTGCTGGGCGAAATACGCAAAATCAGCCCCGTCACCAGCCTCCCTGTGCTCATCCTCACAGCCAAGAATCAGGTCGAAGATCTCGTCTCCTGCTTCCGCATGGGCGCCAACGACTTTTTGATGAAACCATTCTCGCAGTCGGAGCTTCTCTCGCGGATGCGCAATCATTTGCACATCAGCAAGATTCATGGTGCTTACAGCCGTTTCATACCGCAGGATTTTCTCGAACTTTTGGGTCGCGAGAGCATCATCGATGTCCGCCTCGGCGATCAAATCCTCCGCGACATGAGCGTCCTCTTTCTCGACATCCGTCAATTTTCAAAACTCTCTGAATCACTTTCTCCCAAAGAGAATTTTGATTTCCTCAACAACTACTTCGCGACCGTGAATCCGGTCATCCGCAGGAATTGCGGATTCATCGACAAATACATCGGCGACGCCGTCATGGCTTTATTTCCGAATCGCGCTGACGATGCCCTCACCACAGGAATTGAATTGTTGCGTGAGCTGGACACCTACAACACCAAAAGGAAAAATGCCTTCCAGCTGCCGATTGGCATTGGCATTGGTGTTCACCACGGCCCTTTGATGCTCGGAACGCTGGGCAATGAAGAGCGCATGGAGGGCACGGTCATTTCAGAAAGCGTGAATTTGGCCTCACGTCTGGAGGGCATCACCAAAATCTTTTCCGCAGGTCTGGTGACAAGCCAAGACACCATTCTCCTCTCGCAAAACGCGCGCGACTTTGAATTCCGTTCGCTGGGGCGCATCAAACCCACAGGTTTCTCGCGTGCCATCAATATCGTTGAAGTGTTCAATGCCGACCCGCTGGCCGTTCGGGAACTGAAATTGAAGTCACGGAATCTTCACGAAAACTGCCTGCAGGCCTTTCAGAATTCCTGCTGGGACGATGCCATTCAGGGGTGGAAGAAAATACTCGATGAAAATCCGGCCGACCGCACGGCAGCCCTTTATTTGGACAGGTCGCTCCGACACAAGCAAACGCCCCCTCCGGAGGGCTGGGACGGATCCTTTGAGTTGCGCGCACGTTAAAATACAATGGCGGGGAAACAATTTCCGTCGTCTGAATCAGGAGTCTGTTCAATGAAGCTCATTCTGATGCATGCTCTGAGTGTTGTTGCTTTGGGGATGTCCGCTTCGGCTTTTGCGGGAAATTGCTCATCCTTCTCTTCCTCCGACATCGATTCATTGGCCTGCTCCGATACCACTGCCGCCCGTTTTCTCGATCGCATCACGAAGGCGCAAAAGAGTTTGGAAAAGGTGGTGCCCGCAGGTGCACGACAGGCCCTGCGCAATCATCAGGGCAAATGGGAGCTTTTTGCAGATGCTTGGCTGGCCAGAAATCAATCTCAGTCGGCAGGCGCACTCACACCGCGTTGCTCTTCGCCCCGCGCGCTTCTTTTCCAGCGGATGGATTCCCTCGAGAAAACCATTCTCCACATCAAAGAAAACAAGCCTCAAAACATCGATCTCTGCTATGACAACGCAGCGTGCCTCGAGCCGGGTGCCAGCAACAGCGAAATGATCTGTGAAACTGTTTATCTGGGTGTCGAAGGTGTTCCCGACAACGCGGAATCGGTCATTCTGCCACTTCTCAGCGAGTGGACCGCCAAAGGGCACTCCTTTGAAACGCACGTCAGCAAGGCCACACGCAATGGCGAGCCTTGTGAAATTGTCTCCGAGAACACTCTGGTCGAATACATCCGCGGCGGATTCGTGACGGTGCGCAAACGCCAAGGTGACACCTGCAATCCGCAGAACGGAAGTGAAAACATCCAGACGTTTGAGTTGAGAGTCGGCAGAGCGCTCACCATATCGGACTTCGTCACATCGCCGGCCGAACTTCTTTCTTTGCTGAAACGACGGAAAGAAGCAGATGTCCTGCAGTCACTCCTCAGACACCAACTTCAAGGCGACAAAACGCGTCCGAATATTGAACCGGCAGAGTGCGCGGTGCTTCCGTTCACCGCTTTGGATGACATCAATGTCCATGTCACAAGCGACGGTCTGCGCGTGAATAAACTCTTCAAGAGAGTTCCTCCCGAATTGGCCTCCTGCCAGTTCAGGGTGGAAGACGGGCTTTCGCCCTCGGTGCTCGCTCAGTTGCTCAAGGGCAAGAAAACGCCCGCGAGCGGCATGTTGCGCTACATTCGTTGAGCACCCGCAGAAGGCAGTTGCCTCAGCCTCAGAACTTGCACACACCGGGGACACGCGGGAACGGGATCACATCGCGCACATTGCCCATACCGGTGATCCACACGAGCAAGCGCTCCAAGCCCATGCCGAAACCGCTGTGAGGCACGCCGCCAAAACGGCGCAGGTCGAGGTACCATTCGAGGTGATCAGGCGCGATTGATTTTTCCTTCATCTTGGCCACAAGCACGTCTTCACGATCCTCGCGCTGGCTGCCGCCGATCACTTCGCCGATGCCGGGCATGAGCAGATCCATGGCACGGACGGTTTTGCCGTCGTCGTTCTGGTACATGTAGAACGCTTTAAGAATGGAAGGGTAATTGTAGACGATGGTGGGCGCCTTGAAGTGCTCTTCACACAAATAGCGCTCATGTTCGCTTTTGAGGTCTTCGCCCCAAGCAACAGGATACTCGAACGTGCGACCTGATTTTTGCAGAATGTCCACCGCTTCGGTGTAGGTGACACGCACAAACGATCGCTCGAGTGCCATGCGCAGGTAGTCGCGGGTTTCGACACCGTTTCTTGCGATGATGTTCTCGAGGTCGTCTCCGCAATGGTCGAGGACATCTTTGACAACGTAACGGATGAGGTCTTGAGCGAGCTGCATATTGTCATCCAGCTCAAAAAAGGCCATTTCGGGTTCAATCATCCAAAACTCAGAGAGATGCCGGCTGGTGTTCGAATTCTCAGCACGGAAGGTCGGCCCGAAAGTGTAGACCTTCCCCATTCCCAATGCGAGAGCTTCGGCTTCGAGCTGGCCCGTCACACAGAGCATGGCATGTGCGCCGAAGAAATCCTTTGAATAATCGACGGCGCCCGCAGGTGTCCGAGGAATATCCTTCAAGGGCAGTGTCGTAACTAGGAAGGTCTCACCCGCCCCTTCGGCATCGGACGTCGTCAGAAGGGGAGCATGAATGTAGTAGAAACCCTGCTCAGAAAAGAAGCGATGGATGGCCTGACTCACGCGCGCACGAATTCTGAAGATTCCGGCAAAAGTGGCTGTCCGCCCGCGCAGATGAGCCACGTCCCGCAGGTATTCGTAGGTCATGTCCTTCTTCTGCAGAGGGTAACGCTCGGGGTCGGCATAGCAGTACACCCGCACAGCTGTAGCTTGAATTTCGAATTTCTGACCCTGCCCCGGGCTGGCCACCAGATTGCCTTCGACACGCACGGAAGCTCCGGTGGTCAACTGGATCAACTCAGCCTCATAATTAGGCAGTCCAGCATCCACAATCACCTGAATGGAGCGACCGGAGGTGCCATCGTTGACCTCGAGAAACGAGAACTTTTTGGAACCCCGACGGGTGCGAACCCAGCCGGCAATGGTCACCTTGCCCAAGGCAACCCGTTCTCCGTGGATATCGGCAATTGAAGTGAGCGACTCCCGAGTGATCGACATACGTGAAAATCCTTTGTCTGATGTCCATCTTATGCTACGCCAGAAAGCGTTACTGTGGCATACACCCCGACAGAGTTCAACCGATGCACTCCGAGTTCAGCGAACGCCCCGACCGATTTCTCAAGTCCTGGGACCTCGAACCCATGGGCGACCAGCCGCAGGCCATCGAAAGCCTCGTGGAAGGCGTTGAAGCCGGCGTGAGTGAACAAATCCTTTTGGGGGTCACAGGCTCAGGCAAAACGTTCACCATTGCCAACGTCATCGAGCACACCCAGCGCCCCACCCTCATTCTGGCTCACAACAAAACCCTCGCTGCACAGCTGTTTCAGGAGTTCAAAGCCCTCTTCCCGAACAACGCAGTGGAATACTTCATCAGCTACTATGACTACTATCAGCCCGAAGCGTATGTCCCGAGCACGGACACCTTCATCGACAAAGTGGCCACCATCAACGAAGACATCGACAAAATGCGGCACGCCGCCACCCGTTCGCTGCTCGAACGCGAAGATGTGATCATCGTTTCGAGCGTGAGCTGCATTTATGGATTGGGCGACCCTGAGGCCTATTTGAAAGCCATGGTGATGGTCGAAGACGGTGCGCGGATCGGCCGCGATGAACTCCTCGCCCACCTCGTGAGCATCCAGTACACGCGCAACGACATCAGCTTGGAGCGCGGCAAATTCCGCGTCCGCGGCGACGTGGTGGAAATCATCCCCAGCCACGAACGCGACAAAGCCCTGCGGATTTCTTTCTTTGGAAAAAAAATCGAAAAACTCCAGTGGATCGACGCCCTGCGCGGCACGATCATTGAACGCGTCAAACGCTGTGCCATTTACCCCGCGAGCCACCACGTCACCGACAAAGAACAGTTGAACGACATCATCGAACGGATTTCGCTCGATCTCATCGAACGGGTGGAATGGTTCAAAATGAACGGCCTGTTTGTGGAAGCGCAGCGGCTCGAACAACGCGTGCTGCACGATCTCGAGATGATGCGCGAAGTGGGATACTGCCAAGGCGTGGAAAACTACAGCCGGTATTTGGATTATCGTCAACCCGGCGAACCTCCCTCGACGCTGCTTGATTATTTTCCTGACAACTATCTGCTCGTCATCGATGAAAGCCACGTCACGATACCGCAAATCGGCGGCATGTACCGCGGCGACAGAGCACGGAAAGAAGTTCTTGTGGAACATGGCTTCCGCTTGCCTGCGGCATTGGACAACCGCCCGCTCAATTTCGATGAATTTCTCGCGCGCATGGGACAAACCATCTATGTTTCGGCCACTCCGGGGAAATACGAACTCGACCGCTGCGACTGGCAAACAGTCCAGCAGATCATCCGTCCGACCGGTCTTGTCGATCCGATTGTCGAAGTGCGTTCCGCACAGCATCAGGTGGATGATCTTTTGGCAGAAATCTACCGCACCGTTGAGAACAAGGGACGTGTTCTGATCACGACTCTCACCAAGAAAATGGCTGAAGAGCTGACGAACTACTACAAAGATCTCGGTCTGCGCATCCGCTACCTCCACTCGGACATCGACTCCATCGAACGGGTGGAAATCCTCCGCGATCTGCGCATTGGGCTTTATGACGTGCTCGTGGGCATCAACCTGCTGCGCGAAGGGTTGGATCTTCCCGAGGTCCAGCTTGTGGGAATTCTCGATGCCGACAAAGAAGGCTTTCTGCGCTCGCGTACGAGCCTCATTCAAACCGTCGGCCGTGCGGCGCGCAACGCACAAGGGCGCGTCATCCTCTATGCCGACAAGATCACCGACAGCATTTCAGCAACGTTGAATGAAACCAACCGCCGACGTGAAATACAAGTCAAATACAACGAAGAGAACGGCATTGTTCCGCAAACCATCATCAAAAAAATACCGGAGCAGCTGCGCAAAATTTACAACCTCGACAGCACGCCCGATGCGGACGATCTTGAATTGAAAATTGAGCGTGCCCTCGATGGTATTGACGACCGCAGCGTTCTGACCAATCCGAAAAAGCTCGACAAAGAGGTCAAGCGCCTCACAAAACAGATGCAACGGGCATCGCAGCAGCTGGAATTCGAGGAAGCCGCCGCGCTGCGCGATCAAATCAACCTGCTCAAGGAAGTCGCCCTGCAGGTCAGCACCTCCGCAGGAGAACTTCTTCCCCATGACGCTTGAAAATTCGCCGCCCTTCATCGAACGGATAGAAACCGAACGCGGAGTGCGCTTCCGTGCACTTGCCGGTGTGCGCAACATCCGTCTCGAAATTTCGTATCGCGGCGAAGGCTTCATGGGCTACCAAAGTCAGCCGCATGGTGTCACGGTGCAGGATCTTATTAGCAAAGCATGGCTCACGCTCACACGCGAAAGCACCACCCTTTACGGGTGTTCACGTCTCGATGCCGGTGTCCACGCCACTCAATTTTTCATCAATCTCTACACACGCACAGAGCGTTCCTGCGAAGACATCGCACGGTCTTTGAATGGAATTCTTCGCGCGCAAATGAATGTTGCCATCTCGGTGTACGAAGTCTCTGATGTGCCTCCCGAGTTCAACGCACGTTTTGATACTTTGGGAAAACACTACCGTTACCGAATCTGGTATGGCCGCGGCCATCACGCACAGCTGACTACCGCTGCGTGGGCTGTCCGCAGCCGCAATTTTTCAAGTGAAGCTCTCGCTTCATCTTTGAATCAAGCCGTTGGTTTGCACGATTTCACTGCCTTCCGTGCCTCCGATTGCACGGCAAAATCAACCGTCCGTCGGATCGAAAGGATCGACGTCTGGCCTCATCCGCTCTATCCGGAAGCCATGACCATCGATGTCTGGGGGGAAGGCTTTCTGAAAAACATGGTGCGCAATCTGGTGGGGACAGCCGTCGATGTCGCCACAGGCAAACTTTGCAGCTCGGCAATCTCGGATGCTTTTGAGCACAGCGAACGGACCCGTGTCGGACAATGCGCGCCTGCGCATGCCCTCACATTACAGCGCGTTTTTTACACGGCCGCTGAATGGGAAAAAGCCCTGCAAGGCAGCGCACACCGGAACCACTGATTCCCTCCTTCCAATGGATTGACATCCCGCTTCGGCAGAAGGGCAAATGCCGGCGAAAAAGTGTTAACTTTGAAGCAGTCGCATGCTCGGGGGTTGACAATGCGTCTGCTTGCTTTGGCGCTTTTCGGATTCTTGATTCTACCGCACGCAGCACGTGCCCAACAGAACAACTTCGCTCTTGTGAGTCCGCCGGCTCCGACGAAAGGATACGGCATGTCAGGGTGCGGTTTGGGCTCTGTGCTTTTGCCCAACGGCCCGCAAGCGGTCAGCTCCATCCTCAACAGTCTTTTCTGGAATCAGGTTTTCGTTATTTCCAGCGGCACTTCGAACTGCCAGAACGATCCTATGAAGCAAGCTGGATTGGATCAGGAGCAGTTCATGCGCAACAACTACCGCACCATTGCGCGCGAAGCCGCACAAGGCAACGGTGAGAGCCTCCGCGGACTCGCAAGAACTCTCGGCTGTCAAGCCGATCAGGACCGCGCATTTTCAGAATTCACACAGAAAAAACATCAGCGGATCTTTTCCAGCACGGGTGCGTTGGCTGCATTGCAAACACTGAAAAAAGAACTGGTGCTCGAATCCCGTCTGGCGAATGCCTGCACATACGCAAGCCTGCCTGTCGGCCGCAGCCCCATCGAGTGAGGAGAAGGCAGATATGAAGAAATGGCCACAGCCGCTCACCCTTCTGACAACGTTGTCTCTCTGTCCCGTGGCTTTGGCTGCCGGTGTTTCAGGCGTGCGACACAGCCGCTCCCTCAATGGAACGGGTCAACCTATCCCACGCACTCAGCCGCGCGTCCCGTCTGCCAACGATCCCCGATTCAGTCCTCCTGCGCCTGTGCCCTACGACACATCGGGCCAACAACAAGGCGGTTATCAAAACCAATCGCCGCAGGGTTATTCCTACCCCGCGCAAGGTCCGACACCCGTCGTGGTTCCCCCTCCCATGCCTGTGCAAATCCCCACACAATTCAATCCGCAGGATGCACAAGCCACAGGTGACTCCACGCCCATACAAGTTCCTGCACAAGGCTCATCCGCGGCACCTGCACTGCCTTCGGGGCCAGCCCCATCGCTGGGAACATTTGCAGGCAATGCGGATACACAACCCCAACAACCTCAACAGGCCCAGCCCCAAGCTCAAACTCAACCGCAAAATCAACAGCCACAGCAAGCTCCCGCGCAAGCACAAGGGCAAGGGCAAGGGCAACCGTCTTCGCAATTTCAACAGCCGCCGCAATTTCAACCGGCACCGGAAGCACAACCTCAATTGCCGTACGTGCCCCCTGCACCCAGTGTTGTGCCGGCACCGGCTCAAGTGACAGCACCCGATTCAACGCCCCAGCAGCAAAACGGAGAATTCACTCCTCCACCGCAGGGCGCGCCTAGCAACGCCCAACAGCTCCAGCAAGTCCCTGCACTTCCGCAACAGGGACTGCCGGGAACTCCCGCACGCTCCCCCGCGCAGAACCGGTTCACTCCCGAAACGCAACGGACGCCGCAATACGATTCTTCTTTTCCAGTTGCGGCACCTTCACAACAAAGCAATCCAGCGTTCCCCATGCAAGGACAGCCCAACCTCGCACCTGTGGCACCCGGCGGAGCTTATTCCTCCACGGGTGAGCGCTACGCTCTGCCTTCGTACGGAATGGCAGGCTGCGGACTCGGCTCAATGGTGCTCAAAAACAATGTCCGCTCGGAACAGTGGGTAGCCTCCATTATCAACGATCTTTTCCTGCCCCAGTCATCGATGATCACGACAGGAACGTCGAACTGTGTCGATGTCGATGAAGATCAATCTCAAGCTGAACAAGAAATCTTCATAGATTCCAATTTCCACACCGTGCGCAGTGATGCTTCACGCGGCGACGGTGAAAGTCTGCGCGCTTTTGCTGAGCTCATGGGCTGCCACAAAGAAGGCCTCTACGACACATTCGCATCCATCAGCCAAGGACAGTTCGATTATATTTTCTCGGACAGCCAACCGCGCAGTGTCGCTCAACGTTACCGCAATGCTTTGAAGGATTCGCGTGCGCTGCGCACCCGTTGTGACAGGTTGTTCTGATGAGCATTGACATTCTTTCATCACACGATGTTGCTGCACTGGAAGCTGCTGCAACGGCTCGTGATGTGAATGTGGATGACCTTCTTCATTCTGCTATCCAAGCACTGTCTCATTATGTGCAGGCTCATTTTAGAAAAGAACAATTTCCGACGATTGCCCTCTTGGTGGGATCCGGCCACAACGGAGCAGATGCCCTCGGCGCAGGTTGCGAGCTTCTCAATGAGGGAAGAAAAGTAACAGCCGTTCTCACGTGTGAGAGCTCTGTGTTGAAACCAGCAACGGCCCGCCTTCTCGACGAGTTCAACAGTGAAGGCGGACGTGTGATCCACTTCAAATCAGATTGGGACACATCATCTTCACCTGCGGCTTCCGACTGGCCCGATGCCACGCTCTGGCTGGACGGGATTTTTGGCTTTGGATTCGTTCCACAGCGCTCTTTACCTGCGCATCTCATTGCAATTTTCGATGCCGTCAACCGACAGAAGTCTCCCGTGATCGCCATCGACATCCCGAGTGGACTCTCATGCGATGTGCCTCAACCGGAGCTCCCTCACATCAAAGCTCACACCACTCTGGCTTTAGGTGCACTCAAGCCCGTCCATGTGGACGACACTGCCCTCGCATCGCTTGGAGACGTTCACTTTCTGGATCTCAATTTATCACCCTATCGTCATTTGATATCTGCACCCCGTTGGCATGCTCTTGAAAAATCGGATCTTCTCGAAACGTTCAATGAAACGAAGCGCGCACCTTCCTCTCACAAAATCTCCAATGGCCGCGTTCTCATTGTTGCGGGCTCAAAACTTTACCCGGGCGCAGCGGTGTTGGCCTGCCTTGGCGCTGGGATTTCAGGTGCAGGCATGATCCATGCCCTTGTTCCCGATGAAGCACGCGGGCCGCTTTTGAATGCGATGCCCGAAATCATTTTTGAACGCACTCTCCCTGACCTCGCTTCCTTTCGCGCTGTTGTTCTCGGCCCCGGATGGGTGCCGGCAGACACCACGCTGTTTGAAAAAATAGTTTTGGAAGCCAAACACAGACCCGAATTGGGTCTCGTACTCGATGCAGGAGCCTTCGCCCCTCTGGCACAACAGCTTTCACAAGGCAGAGCCTTAAGTGAAAATATCGTCATCACTCCCCACACAGGTGAATTCGCACGGCTGTTTCCCGAAATCTCTGCACGGCTCCAGAGCCCCACAGCAGAAAAAAGAATTCAGCGATTGGAAGCCGCAGCTTGGGCTGCGCATGCCAGTTCAGCTGTTGTTCTCTTCAAAGGGGCGCGCACCCACATTGCTGCGCCGGACAAATCCGTCGCCAGCATTCTCCGCTCCTCACCGCTGTTGGCTCATGCCGGACAAGGCGATGTGCTGGCCGGTCTCATTGGTGGTCTGATGGCTGCAGGCCACAAAAGCAAAAAGGCCGCGACACGGGCAGCCCTTCTGCAAGCAGAAACAGCTCTTTGGTTCAGCTCGCAGAATCCGTCTGCATTGACTCTGCCACCAAGCGAACTTGTCCGGCTGATGCCGCACCTTCCGCTCCCTTGATGTGCGGAGCATTGGCCCATCCGCCCACAAAAGTTTCGTTCCAGACGTCTTCGACGCGCGACACGTAGCGGATCTCAACACGTTTGCGCAATGAAGCAGGAAGTTCTGAAACAGAAGACTTATTCTTCTCAGGCACACAGACGGTCTTGATCCCCGCACGCAACGCGGCCAACACTTTTTCTTTCAATCCGCCGATAGGCAACACGCGACCATGCAACGTGATTTCACCAGTCATGGCTACATCCTGTCGCACGGGGCGCTGCAGAAACGCTGAAAGCAAAGCACTGGCAATGGTCACGCCTGCACTCGGGCCATCTTTGGGAATGGCGCCCGCAGGAAAGTGGAGATGGACGTCCATTTCAGTCAGTTGTTTGCTCTCGAGGCCGAGTTCAGAGGATCGGCTCTTGATATGACTCAATGCGGCGTGCGCCGATTCTTTCATCACGTCGCCGAGTTGGCCTGTGAGGATCAACTGGCCTTTGCCGGGCAGGAGATTCACCTCAATATACAGAATCTCGCCTCCCACAGAGGTGTAGGCCAAGCCCGTAGCGACACCAATTCTTTGAGCCGTAACGTCGTGTTCTTCAGAGGAGTAGCGCTCCTCACCCAAAAATTCGCGCGCGAGCTTCGGAGTGACTTTCCAAACCTTGCGGTTCTTTCCTCCGGCATCGCTTTCAGCAACATTGCGAGCAATTTTTCGCGTGATGGAAGCGATATGTTTTTCAAGATGACGCAATCCCGATTCGCGCGTGTAATTTTGAATCATCAATTCGACGGCGGCATCCTGAATCTGAACAAGATCCGAAGTCAAACCGGTTTGCTCGATTGATTTCGGGATGATGTACTGCTTGGCAATCTCGCGCTTTTCATCTTCGCTGTAGCCGCTCACTTCAATAATTTCCAGCCTGTCACGCAACGGAGCCGGAATGGTGTCCAACCGGTTGGCATTTGCGATGAACATGACTTGGCTCAAGTCAAACGGCACATTGATGTAGTGATCGGAAAAGTTGTGATTCTGCTCCGGATCGAGAACCTCAAGCAGTGCCGCAGCGGGGTCGCCCTTATAATCGGAACCCAGCTTGTCAATCTCGTCGAGCATGATGACAGGATTTTTCACCTGTACATTTTTGAGAGCCTGAATCAGGCGTCCCGGCTGTGAACCCACATAGGTACGCCGATGGCCGCGGATCTCGGCTTCATCCCGCATGCCGCCCAAGCTGAGACGAACAAATTTGCGTCCCAGAGCCTTGGCAATTGAACGTCCCAAGCTTGTCTTGCCGACACCCGGCGGGCCCACAAAACAAAGGATGGGTCCCTTCGCTTCGGGGTTGAGTTTCTTCACTGCGATGAACTCGAGAATCCGATCTTTGACCTTATCGAGTCCGAAATGGTCTTCTTCCAGCACCTTCTTACAAAGGATGACATCCAGATTCGTGTCGCTGTTTTTGGCCCAAGGCAAATCGCACAGCCACTCGATATAAGTCCGAGTGATGGTCGCTTCGCTCGAGTCCTGATTCATCCGCTCAAGACGTTTGAGCTGTTTGTTCGCTTCATTCATCGCTTCGGTGGACATCTGAGCACGCTGTGCGCGCTCTCTGAGTTCTTCCAGATCATCTTTCCCATCAAGTTCGCCCAATTCCGCACGGATGGCTCGGAGTTGTTCACGCAAATAATTTTCCCGACTCGCGCGACCCACCTCTTCCTTCGCCGCCGACTGAATTCTCTGCTGAGCACTGTGGACTTCCACCTCGCGCACAAGAAGTTTGTGCACACGGCGCAGCCGTTCCAATCCGCCGCCGGATCCAAGAATCCATTGGGCATCGGTCATCTTCAAGTTCATGTTGCTGGCCACCAGATCGGCCAGACGTCCGGCATCGGTGATATCTTCAAGCATCACAAGGATGTCAGGTGTCAGCGTTTTGCCCAGCGCGACCAGCTTTTCAAGCTGTTCACGCACCGTGCGCATGAGCGCTTCACACTCAGCTGCATTTTCAGCGGCAACCGGAATCTCAACCAACGGTGCCACGCGCACTGTCGGAAAAGGATCCTGTTGGACCAATTCTTGGATCGTGGCTTTGCGCACACCCTGCACAAGCACCTTCACACGTCCGTCCGGAAGACGACGCGTGCGCATCACCATAGCCACTGTTCCCACATCGTAGACATCAAAGGGAACGGGCGAGGAAACTTTCAACTCAGCTGCGCCTACAGTTTCAGGTGAGCGGGCTGCATTGCCGTCCACTTGAAACGCAGAAAGCAAAATCAGCTTGTCTTTTGCCATCGCAGCTTCAACAGCTTTCAAACAAATGTCTTCGGCAATGAAGACAGGAAGAATCATCTGCGGAAAGACCACAATGTCTTTCAGAGGAAGCAGTGGAAGTTGCTCTGGAAGTTTTTCTTGAACAGCCAGCATGCCGTGCGTTCTCCTTGAGTGATCCGAAATGCAGTCTCTTCTTCAATTGTGAGGGAACGCGAAGTCAGCTCGTGAGTCGCGAAAATGTCGGGAGAAGGGGAAAAAAAAGCACCCCATCTGCACGAAACAGATGGGGTGCCAATACAACAGAACAACTGTTATTTTTTGGAACTGGACGATTTTGTAGCGCTCGTTCTTGTAGCAGATGGCACTGCCGGAGCGCTCGCTGAGGCTTTTGCGGCCACACGCTCATTGCGGGCAGCGATTTCGTCTTCCGTGAAATACACATAGCTGGGTGATTTGCCATGAGCAATGCAGTCACCGGAGACAATCACTTCCTTCACGTTCTTCATGCTGGGAAGCTCGAACATGGTTTCCAACATGACGTCTTCAAGAATTGCCCGCAAACCGCGCGCGCCTGTTTTGCGCTTCAACGCCTCATGTGCCACAGCCGAAAGCGCCTCAGGCTCGAACACCAGATTCACCCTCTCGTAGGCAAACAAACGTTGGTATTGCTTCACAATGGCGTTCTTAGGTTCGGAAAGAATCTTAACGAGGGCCACGTCATCCAATTCAGCCAGAGTCACCACGACGGGCAAACGACCCATGAATTCGGGAATCATACCGAACTTCAAGAGATCCTCGACGCGAACCTTTGAGAAGAGTTCAGTCACGTTGAGTTTGTTGCGGCTCTTGACGTCAGCGCCAAAGCCCATCGAATTGGAGTCCATGCGTGCGCGGATGATTTCTTCGAGACCAGCAAAAGCACCGCCGCAAATGAACAAAATGTTGGTGGTGTCGACCTGCAGGAATTCCTGCTGAGGATGCTTGCGGCCACCGCGCGGGGGCACGTTGGAAACGGTACCCTCCAGCAGTTTCAGCAATGCCTGCTGGACGCCTTCACCGGAAACGTCACGGGTGATGGATGTGTTTTCGCCTTTGCGGGCAATTTTGTCGATTTCATCGATGTAGGCGATTCCCTTTTGCGCCTGCTCGACGTCGAAATCAGCTGCCTGCAAAAGATTCAAAATGATGTTCTCGACATCTTCACCCACGTAGCCGGCTTCCGTGAGGTTGGTCGCGTCGGCGATCGTGAAGGGCACTTGCAGAATTCTCGCCATGCTTTGCGCGAGCAGAGTTTTACCTGAGCCTGTTGGACCAATGAGGAGGATGTTGCTCTTGGCAAGCTCCACTTCATCTTTGCTCTGCTGGTTGGAATGCTCAATCCGCTTGTAGTGATTGTGCACAGCCACAGACAGAACCTTCTTGGCCCTCTCCTGACCAATCACATAGTCGTCGAGCACTTTCTTGATTTCCGAAGGGCTTGGAACACCTTCCACCGTGCCGACCACATCATCCTTTTCCATTTCCTCAGCAATAATGTCATTGCACAAGGCAATACATTCATCACAGATGTAAACATTGGGCCCTGCGATGAGTTTCTTGACCTCACGCTGGCTCTTGCCACAAAAGCTGCAATGAAGACCGTGCAGATTTCCTCCACTGCCGCGGCTTGCTGAGAAGTCCATTCCGTGTGTCGTCATAGGGTTCCACCCCGCAAAAATCGGATCGCTCCGACGAATTCAAACCACATCCACAAAAAGCGTAACCGCCGCAGCTCAGAGCCCTGTGTAGGCAGCCCTGTCCGGCCGAGGCATCAGTAGATCGTCCACAATTCCATAATCCTTAGCCTCGCCGGCCCCCATGAAGAAGTCCCGCTCTGCGTCGGTCTCAATTTCTTTAACAGTTTTGCCAGTATGCAGCGCCAGAATCTCGTTCAATCTTTTTTTCAGGGAGAGAATTTCCCGCGCTTGGATGGCAATGTCACTGGCCTGACCGCCGGCCCCGCCAGACGGCTGGTGGATCATGACGCGGCTGTTGGGCAGAGCAAAGCGTTTGCCCTTAGCACCCGCTGCAAGAAGCAGCGCCGCTGCGCTCGCACACTGTCCAATGCAATAGGTGCGGACCTGAGGACGAATGACCTGCATGGCATCATAAATAGCCAAACCAGCTGTCACACTTCCACCGGGGCTGTTGATGTAGAAGTTGATATCCTTCTCGGGATCCTGCGACTCCAAAAACAACAGCTGGGCCACAATCAGATTGGCCACTTCGTCGTAAACGGGAGTCCCAAGAAAAATAATCCGGTCTTTCAACAATCTTGACCAGATATCGTAACTGCGTTCACCTCGGTTGGTTTGTTCCACAACTATTGGCACTAATGGCATGTGCTGAAACCTCTTCTGTTCATTTGCTCGGCTCTGCCCCCGCCTTCACTTGCAGGACGGGGCGTTTACCGAGACACTCAATCCGAGTTGGTACCTTAGCATACTGTCGGAAGGAGCCTGCCGATGCCACATCCATTCCCGCCGCCCGAGGGTCCAGAATTTGACAACTGCAATTTCTGGATCACCGGAGGGACCACTGGAATGGGCTTCGCCATTGCCCGCCAACTGGCTGCTCAGGGAGCCTCGTTGTGGATCATGGCCCGGAACCGGGAACACCTGCAAGCAGCCGCGCAACAACTGAGCCGGGACGGTGCCCGAAGTGTCACTCCTGTCGAGTTGGATCTCACCGATCCCCATCTCTTCGATTGCGTCCGACGTCAAGTTGCTAACGTAACATTCCGCGGCGTGCTTTTGAATGGCGGTGGGCCTCATGGCGGGCGTGCGCTGCAATTTTCGGCGGACGATTTCGATCACGCACATGCTCTATTGTTGCGCGGTCCCGCTCTTCTTCTGCAGGCACTGGCACCTCTGATGGAATCACACTCTGGGAGTGTTGTTTCACTTTCAAGCACGACAGTCCGTGAACTCAATCCCGAACTCCCACTCTCCGGCGCCTACCGTGCAGGTTTTGCAGCTTTATTGAAAGCTTTCGCTGAAGAATTGGCAACTCGCGGCATCCGTGTGAACAGCATCGCACCGGGCTATGTGCGCACAGAAAAACTTCAGGAACTGCAGTCGCATTGTGCACAACAGCGTTACGGCAACACAAGTGCGGCATCGCTTGACGCCATCGAAAAGGAATGGGCCGATCTGGCCCCACTCCAACGGCTTCTCGAACCGAATGAAATTGCCTCGGTGTGCCTCTTTCTGTTTTCGCGCGCAAGCAGTGGCATGACGGGACAAACAATACTTGTCGACGGAGGCCAACTCCGCCTGTACTGACTCATCAATGAAAATTTTTCTGTTCTTGACTCGCCAACTCCGGAACAGAATCGGGATTGAATTCAAAGCAAGGAATCGGAGATTATGACGACATCAAAAATAGAGATCGGACATCCCCAGCAACGCCTCAGGCGCCTTCGTCAATCTGACACTTTGCGCTCTTTGGTGTCCGAGCACCACCTCAGCCTCTCCGACTTCATCTGTCCCATCTTTGTGACGGAAGTGAATTCCCAGCGAACACCCATTTCCAGTTTGCCCGGTGTGGAACGCATCCCTCTCTCTGAATTGAAAGATGAGGTCCGGAAGATCGCTCAGTCCGGCTTGAAAGCTGTTTTGCTTTTTCCAGTTGTCGATCCCGCAAAAAAAACATCCGATGGACGTGAGGCTTACAACCCGCAAGGTCTCTTGCAAAAAGCCATCATGCTCACGAAGGAAGCGACTCCTGATCTCATCGTGTTTGCCGATGTTGCACTCGATCCGTTTACGGATCATGGGCACGACGGCGTCCTCTCTTCGGACGGGCGGATTCTCAATGATGACACTGTCGCGGCACTTGTGAAAATGTCGCTCACTCTCGCAACAGCAGGTGTGAGTTTTGTGGCTCCGAGCGATATGATGGACGGCCGCATCGGCGCCATCCGCAAAGCACTGGACGACGCAAATTTCGCTGATGTGGGGATACTCGCCTACAGCGCAAAATACGCGTCTGCTTTTTACGGTCCCTTCCGTGAAGCCATTTCCTCGGGCGCGCGCGGGTTGGACAAAAAAACCTACCAGCTCAATTGCACCAACGTCCGCGAGGCGCTTCTCGAAGCTCAACAGGATGAAGAGGAAGGTGCTGACATGCTGATGGTGAAGCCGGGACTGTGTTACCTTGATATTCTCTGCCGCATCCGCGAACGCACATTGAAGCCGGTGGTGATGTACCATGTGAGCGGAGAGTATGCGATGCTGAAAGCGGCCGTCGAGAAAAACTGGATTGATGAGAAACCTGCCGTGCTGGAGACCCTCATCGCGATGAAGCGTGCCGGAGCCGATCTCATTGTCACCTATTACGCACAGTGGGCAGCAAAGAACCTGTTCACATGAATTCCCACAAATGAGACAAACAGAACACAC
>JBEGJP010000108.1:0-12816 GCA_041184525.1 Pseudomonadota bacterium
GGCAGTTGAACTTGTTGAGGACTGCTTCGCAGGAGGAGGCAGTCCTGAAGACGCGCCCTGACATGCCATCAAAAGAGCTGTGGCACTCAGCATGAGAACAGGTGAAAAGATGCCTCGACACGCCATGAGAATGCCTCCGAAAATCGCACACTCTTCTCCTATCGGAATTTGGACGCACTGATTTGAGCATGAGTTAAAATCTATTCTTAAAATAATGAAATTGTTCGCGATCTTAGAGTTATTAAAGTCATTGGCGGCCTTTTTTTATGGCCAAACTGGTCAAAAAATCAAAAAATTTGCTCCCATCAGGGCCCACAGAGACCTTCGGGACGAACTGAGGCGTCTGGAACAAGACAGTGCTTGAGGATTTCTTTCACACGGGGCGTGGCCGGAGTGCAGTCCGCTGTTGCCTGAAAAGAGGGTGCGTTGACGACATCGCCCAAGGCGAGTGCGACCGAAACGCCTTTGCCGGAGCCATCTCTGGGCAAATACACGGTTCCCTTGGGAGCCCACTCATTTGCTTTGAGACCGGGGATACGCGAATGAATGGAAAGATTTTGTTTCACTTGTTCCGCGTTGAATTCAATTGCAGGAAAGAGATATCCGTCTGTGTTCGGCATTTGGCCGGTATAGAATGCGGGCGCAGGAACGATCGAAACTGAGTTGAAATAAAAAGCGTTCTTGGATGAAGCGTCTTTAATTTCAGCCGCAAATCCCGAAATAAACATCTCTTGCTTGGGGATTTCCTTCCCTGCGTCATTGCGCACTTTCCAGATGGCATCGAGCGCGCCGTTTTTTCCGCAATTGAACAATCGAGTGTGTTTGAATGTCTTCTCGTAATCAACAGGGCGGCCCACGGGGCGCAAGTCGACGATGGTGGGTTCAGGTGTCGGTTCCGGAGTGGGTTGAGTCATTGCGTCCATAATTTCTGCCGCAGCTTCGGCACGTGCCAGCGACATGGGAGACGTCGTCTTTTTAGATTCAACAGCCACCTTCACCGGAGCGGGCGGCGGCATCGGCTTTACGATTTGGAAAGAGACATTCACGCCGCGATCGCCCAGAAACCGATGCTGACCGTCTTTGCGGTTGAAGGTTGAGAGACGCTCGCGCGCAAGTCGGGTGACCGCTTGGCAACTGAACTCGTGATACAAGCCACCTTCCACCTTCATGTAGAAGCGCGTCGAATACTCGCCGCCAATGGCAAACTTGGGGATGAGCAGTTGTGCTCCCGAAACATCAGCCGGACGCACGTGTTCATCATTGATTTTCAAGTAAGCCAAACCTGAGTCTTGTTCATCGAAGGGAAAGAGAAGCGTAAAAGCAGCGTAACTTCCCAAAGGGAACAACAGAGGATTGTGCACGGGAGGAATGCTGAAGCGGTCCTCTGCCGCAGCCATCACGCTTTGAAATTCGATTTTCGTCCCTTGCAGAGAGAGCAACGAACCGCTGAACCCGACCACATAGGGCAACACTGGTTTTCTTTTGTAGTGACCCAACTGCCAAACGATGTTGAGCGAGCCTGTGGGATTGCCTTTGGAGTCCACACAGCGCGAGAGCTCAGTGGCTTCAAAATGGAGTTCATTTGAATCATTGGTGTTCTTGTTTTCGAGCTCTGCGGCAGACTCACGTGCGGGCGAAACGCTCTGGCAGCTGCTCATCGCAAGGCAGAGAAGACAGGTCCAGAGGCTATGAAATGTCTTCCGCATTGCCGTAAATTCCCAATAGATGTGACCTCGCGCAGGACGAGGTTTCTCAAAGGAATTCTACCGGTCTCACGACTCTTGGAAAAGAGAGGGCAGGACACTCGTGTCCCATTTTTTTCTGCGGATTTGACGCTTCGGTTGAAGAGCCGGTTCACCGCTGAAAACGGAAGAAGTTTGTGCAGCATCGACGAGCTCAAAGAGCAAGTCCAGAGCCTCACGAGGCGACACACTTGCAGGGTCGAATTCCTTGAGGAAAGAGCGGAGCGGATCGGTCACCGCAGCGCGAGTTGGTGCCGCTGTGCCGCCGGTCGCCGCTGTTGTGTTCTGAGTGTGAGTCGTCGCATGTTCAGAGTTGGTTCCATTCTGAGATTGCGCACGGTCCTGTGTCGAGAGCGTGTTGAGAATTTCAGATGCACGGGCAATCACGCCGTCAGGCACGCCGGCCAAACGGGCCACATGAATGCCGTAACTTTTACCGGCTGCACCCGCGAGGAACCTGTAGGTAAAAATGATCTGTTCGCCCTGTGTCGTCGGCTCTTCCACCACTTCCATGCGCATCGGCCGCACCTGCGGTCGAGCCGCAACGGCTTCGACGAGCTCATGATAATGAGTGGAAAAAAGGGCGCGTGCACGCACATCATCAGAGAGATGTTCCAATATCGCCCAAGCCAAACTCAGGCCGTCGAAGGTCGATGTTCCGCGTCCGATCTCATCGAGCAGCAGCAAACTCTGTGGAGTCGCAAACTGCAGCATGTGAGCTGTTTCCAACATCTCGACCATGAAAGTGGATTGATTTCTGAGGGCGAAATCACCCGAACCGATGCGTGTGAAAATTTTATCGCACACTCCCAATGTCGCCCTGCGCGCAGGAACGTAACACCCCATTTGCGCTAAAATATGAGCGAGCGCGACCTGTCGCATCACAGTACTTTTACCGGCCATGTTCGGACCGGTGACGAGAAGAACCTGCCCCGAAGCAAGACCGTGACCAAATTGCCCCTCCGCCAAGGCAGAGGTGTCGCCGAGCACAACATCGTTGGCAACAAAGCGCGACTGTGTGGTTCTCAATCCTGAGAGGATGGGGTGAACACATTGTTGGAGAGCCGTCACTTGGGTCTCGGCCCACACCGGCTTGCACCAGCGGTTCTCTTTGGCGAGCTGGGCAAAACACCGCAGGACGTCGGTGTGGGCAATGAGGCGTGAAACTCCGCTCAGAGGCTCTGCACAGCTGATGACATCCAGTCGGAGTGTTTCTAGCAGCTGCCGTTCAATGGCGGTTCGACGGTCGGAGGCCGAGAGTGCCTTTTCCTCGAGTTCCTTCAATTCTGGTGTCACAAACCGTTCGCCGTTGACGAGGGTTTGTTTTCGTTCAAAGTGAGCAGGCACTTGGGCCAGTTTTCCTTTCGAGATCTCGAAATAGTAGCCAAAGGCGCGCGTGTAGCCGATTTTCAGAGTGGGAATTCCCGAAACAGTGCGCTCGTGATTTTCGAGTGCCGCAATTTTTGCTTCAAAGTTGCTTTCCAGATCGCAAAGTTCATCCAGCTCGGCGTTGTAGCCCGAACGGAAGATCCGCCCTCCTTTGCCGACCACCTGTGCGGGTTCATTCTCCAACGCAGCCGTGAGGTGCTTTTCCAAAGTTGAGAGAAGCGCGATGTGCCTCTTAAATTCAACACTCAGAGTGATCCATCCCTCCGAGGCATTCGGTAGGCCGTCGATGATCGTCACGAGTTTAGGAAGTGCGGCCAGTGTTTGTCCCAGCCATGCCAAACCCTTGGGGTCGATACTGCTCTGCGCGGCTTTCCCCAGCAGCCGATCGATGTCGGCCATCGGCCTCAGTTCATTGAAGAAGAGGCGCTCTGCGTCCGTATTTTTCAGGAGGTCTTCGACGCTGTGGTGGAGAGGTTCAATATTCGCCCGTGACTTTTCGGGATAGTTGAGCTTGTGCGCCAGAAGGCGGGCTCCACAGGCCGTCGCGCATTGATTGAGAAAGTGGAAGAGGCTTCCCTTACGCTCACCGGTGCCTGTGACAAAGAAATCGAGATGACGTTTGGTGGCATCGTCGAGAAAGAGGTGTTTTGAAACATCGTAAAAGTCGATGCTCGTCAGATTGCGCACGACACCGCGCTGCGTTTCCTTTAGATAATTCAACACACCTGCCACAGCCTGCAGTGCGCCATCCACGCCTGACAATCCAAAGGAATTGAGTTTTGTCAGCGGGAAAAAATCTTCGAACAAACGCAGCGTGTCCGACGCCGAACGTTGGATCCATGCCGGCAACGGCGAGACACGAGGAATGAGCGTGAAGTGGGTCCGCGCAAACGTGGTGAACCGTTCCACCGAAGTCGCGGGCACAACAATTTCACGCGGGTTCAATGTGGTCAGTTCTTGTTGGACTTCGTTCAGACTGAGTCGTCCGGTGTAGCGGAAAACGCCTGTCGAGACATCGACAAAAGCCAGCGCCCAGAAACCCGTGGGTGTGGGCATGGCACAAGAAAGCCATGTTCCCGAGGGCGAAGTCGAATCGTCATCTTCACCCAAATCACCGGGGACAGCGGGTGTGGCAATTCGAACGATATCACGCTTGACCAAGCCCTTGGCGAGTTTGGGATCTTCGAGCTGGTCACAGACAGCGACTTTGTATCCGGCTGCCAATGCTTTGCGCAGGGTGCTGCGGTGATTGACCACAGGCACTCCCGCCATGGGAACAGGATTGTCAGAATTGCGATCGCGCGATGTGAGGGTGAGTTGACACACTTCAGCCGCAATCACAGCATCGGCACCAAAGAGCTCGTAAAAATCGCCCATACGGAAAAAGAGGAGAGCATCTGGCACAGCATCTTTGGCCTCTTTGAATTGGCGCATCATGGGAGTTTCCATCTGGGCCAAACTGATGCCTGAGGGGTGCTCGTCAGAGAGTTTTTCGAAAGCGGCTTTGAGGTGAGGAGAAAGATCGAGCCCCTGCGAAACGAGGGTCTGGAGAAGAGATTGTGTCAGAGGATGCTGCGCCATGACAAAAAACCTCAAAGGAAATGCTCTCGGAAAACAAAAAGTCGGGACAATCCGAAGACTGTCCCGACTTTCTCAGCGGCTTTTCACTTGCGCGAAATGCTGCGCATGTTCGCCTGCAGAACCCGTTTCCGGATGCGGATATTCTTGGGTGTGATTTCAATCCATTCGTCTTCGTCGATCCAGTCGATGGCTCCTTCAAGCGACATCTTGGTGATGGGCGTCAGCTTGGTGCTGTCGTCCGTTCCGGCAGAGCGCATGTTGGTCAGCTTCTTCTCGCGGATGACGTTCACGTCGAGATTGTTGTCGCGGTTGTTTTCGCCCACGACCATGCCTTCGTATACTTCTTCGCCTTCGCGGACGAAAAGACGGCCGCGATCTTCCAGACCATGCAGCGCATACTCTGTGGTTTTACCGTTACGGTCGGCAATGAGAGCGCCGTTCTGGCGCACGAGAAAGCCTGCTTTCACAGGTTCCCAACCTTCAAAATAGCTCGACATGATGCCCTCACCCTTGGTGTCGGTGAGGAAGGTACTGCGGTAGCCCAAGAGGCCGCGTGTGGGCACGGAGAATTCAATACGAACGCGGTTGGAACCGATCGTATTCATATTCACCATGCGGCCTTTGCGCAGCGACAATTTTTCGGTGACCACACCCACTGAGAAGTCTGGTACGTCAACAACAACGCGCTCGATGGGGTCGTGTTCGACGCCGTCGATCATTCTTGTAATGACCTTAGGACGTGCCAGCATGCATTCGCCACCGTCGCGGCGGAGGTTTTCCATCACGATCGAGATTTGCAGTTCTCCGCGTGCCTTCAGGAAGAAGACTTCCGGAGTTTCTGTTTCCTCAATGCGCAGAGCCACATTGTGCATGGCTTCTTTTGTAAGGAATTCGTAAAGTTTACGGCTCGTAAGCGGTTTGCCTTCACGTCCTGCCATCGGCGAGGTGTTGACCGAGACTTCGACACTCACCGTCGGAGGGTCGACTTGGATTCGCTCCAGTGCTTCTTGTTTGTTGGCATCCGCGATGGTGTCGCCGATCGCCAAATCGCTGAGGCCTGTTGCCACAATCGCAATGTCACCAGCGTCAATACGTTCGACGTCCACTTGCTCCAGACCGCGGTAGGCACGCAGTTTGACCACCTTACAGGTTTGAACTTTCCCGTTTTCACCCAAAACGGCAATGTTCTGGTTGGTTGTCAAACTGCCGCGCTCGACGCGGCCAATCACAAGACGACCCAGATAAGGGTTGTAGGACAGATTGTTGATGAGCATTTGAACGGGACCCTCTTCTTTGATCCGAGGGGGCTGCACATGCTCAAGAACGGTGTCGAAGAGGTCGCCGAGATTTTCAGTTTTGACTTCGAGCTTCTTGCTGGCCCAGCCTTGTCGGCCTGAAGCATAAAGAACTGGGAAGTCGAGGTGATGATCTTCAAACGAAAGTTCAAGGAAGAGGTCGTGGATTGATTCCACCACTTCTTCTACGCGGGCGTCAGGGCGATCGACTTTGTTGACCACAACAATCATCGAAAGGTGACGCTGCAGAGCCTTCTGCAGAACGAACCGCGTTTGCGGCAGACAGCCTTCGGCTGCGTCCACCAGAAGAATGGCGCCATCGACCATCATAAGTGTGCGTTCCACTTCCGCGCCGAAGTCGGCGTGTCCGGGCGTGTCGACGATATTGATGCGGGTTCCCTTATAGACCATGGAGGCATTCTTCGCGGCGATGGTGATCCCGCGTTCCTTTTCGAGGTCCATACTGTCCATGACACGTTCTGAGACGGTCTGGTGGGCTTGAAAAGTTCCCGCCTGTTGCAGAAGCCCGTCCACCAAAGTTGTTTTGCCGTGGTCAACGTGTGCGATGATAGCGATATTACGGATATTCTGATTGCTACTCATAAAGCCCTCGAAAAGTCTGGCATTCCCATACCCTGCGTCAGGCGCGAACACAAGCAAACAATTGCGACGAGAAAGTGTCGGGATTCAGGTCGGTTGGCTCAGGATTTCGGAATAGATGTCGAGCATGTGCGCGCCCACCTTCTCCCAGCTGAACTTCTTGACTTGCGCCATGCCTCTGCTGACCAGCATTTCGGCCGTCTCGGGTTTCAGGGCTTGGGCTATTTTTTCAGCAATATCGGTCGGTGAATAAGGGTCGACCAACAATGCCGCATCGCCCACCACCTCAGGCAGGCTAGAAGTTCGGCTGGTGACCACCGGCGTACCCGCAGCCATGGCTTCGAGCGGGGGGAAGCCAAAGCCCTCATAGAAAGAGGGGTAGACCAAGGCCCGTGCGCTTCCGAAAAGTTCGGCCAGTTCGTGGTCTGAAATGTAACCACGGAAGTCCACATCGTCTCGGACATCGGCTCTGCTGATACCGGCATCGGCAAAAAGCGGATTCTCACATCCCACGACCGTGAGGCGTGTTTTGCTTTCGGGATGGTTCTGCTTGAAAATAGAGAATCCCTTCAAGAGGCCGCGCAGATTTTTCCGCGGCTCCAATGAGCCCACGAAGATGATTCTGTCTTCCCGTTCAGAGAGCGGCTTGTTGAATTTGTAGAAGATAGGGTCGACCGACCAGTAGGTGAGCCGGATACGGTCGACGCTCAACTTCAGGAGCTGAAGGATATCGTTTTTTGAATAATTGGAATTGGTCACGACAAGCGAACTGTGGCGTGCAATTTGCGGAACCAGCCAGCGGTAGATGAGGCGAAAGCTCAAAGAAAACCAAGCCGGCTCAACGAGAAAACAAAGGTCGTGGATGTTGACGATGCTTCTTCCGCTGAAATTGAGCGGCGCCAAATTGGCGGGGCTGTGGAGGAGATCGACCCCGTACGCTCCGGCAAGGCGCGGCAGTTCGAACTGTTCCCACAAATGATTGCGGATCACCGTACGCTGCGACAATGGGCTGGTGACAAGCTGAACGTTCGGACGTTGCCATTCGGGCGCAAAGAGTTCACTTTCACCCGTAAAAAGAACAAAATTGAATTGCTCGCCTTGCTCAATCACAGTTCTGAAAAGTTGATACGCAGAACGTTGCACTCCTGTGCGTTGGGCAACAAGAAAACGGCCGTTGAGACCAATGATTTTTTTGTTTTTGTCAGCAAACTTCAATTCAGTCATGGGCGGAGAGCTCCGCGTGTCCGACTGATGTCAGTGAGGCTGCTTCACTCAGATTTTTTTCTCCAAGCACCTTTGCATAGACATTGTGCGTTGCTGCAGCGGCGGCGGACCAAGAATACCTTTTGACAAATTCCCGCGCCGCGCGAACACGTTCTTCTTTTTCAGTTGAGTCGACGAGCGCAGCTTCGAGAACCTTTCCGATGGTCTCGGTGTTCGACGGATCAATATAAAGCGCGCAGTCCTTCATGACCTCGGGCAGGGAAGAGCAATTCGAAACTACAACGGGAACCCCGCAGGCTGCGGCCTCCAAGGGAGGGAAGCCAAAACCCTCATAAATCGAAGGATAGACGAAAAGTTTGGCGCCCGCGTAGATGGCGGGCAAAGCCTCATTGGGAACAAAGCGAAGAAAATGCAGGCTGTGTTTTTTGTGATACTTTTCAGCCATCATCAATAAATTGGGATCAAAATCAGAGAGCAAGACCAAAGGAATTTGGGTGGAACTCTGGCACCATGCCTCGACAAGACGGGCGATATTTTTGTGCGGCTTTCGATTGCCGATAGACAAAATGTATTGTTCCGGCAGCTCATATTGGTTGAGAATTTTTTTCAAATCAGGATGCGTCTTCTCGGGAGGATGAAAGAACTTTTCATTGATTCCATTGTGAATCACGCTCACAAGTTCACGCGGCGTGTGAAAGAAGTTGATAATTTCCTGTTGAGAAAAACCTGACACTGTAATGACCGATTTGGCTTTTTTTATTTTTCTTGCCAGCAACGCGCTATAATAAAAGCGATGGAAAATAGAATAGTTCTCCGAGAGAACCACGTGATTGAGGTCATGAATGGTGGTGACCAACGGGACGCTGCTGAGAAACGGCACAATGAAGCTGGGCGAGTGGAAGAGATCTGCTTTCAGTCGGCTCAGGTGCCATACGATTTCAAGTTGGCCCAGCCAGCTGATCCAGCTGCTCTTTAAAATTCTCAAACTGAAATTCTCAGGCCACACTTGTTGCAGAAACGGTGAATTTGCGGTCACCAAGAGCGTGTATCGGAACGGACTTTGGATGCTTTTCAAATTGCGGATGAACTCATCCGTATAACGGGCAATGCCGTGGCTCTGGTTGGCGACAACCACGCGGGCATCAATGACGATGTGTTTTCTGGACAAACCGGTCAAGAATTTTCACCTTTGCTGGTGTGTGTCAGATGGAACTGAGACAATGCGGATCTGCGCGCGAAGTAAAGCGCCTTGAGATAAAGCGAGTGTTTGTCGGTGGCCAGTACTGTGTGATCGGGAGATTGCCTTCCGCGACCGAGGTAAATCCAGTCGTCATGGTCGAGTGCGCCGCTGACAATTTCGTAAAATTCTTCTTCGCCGATGTGGCGTGAGCAACTGCAGGCCACAAGCAGACCGCCACTTGCCACCAAGCGCGACGACATTTTGGCGAGACGTTGATAGGCTCTGCGCGCTTCCGGAACATGCTTGGCAGATTTTGTGAACGCAGGCGGATCGGCAACCACAACATCATAGCTCTTTTTCTCACGATTGAGCTTGGAGAGAAGCTCAAACAGGTCACCGTGGAGAAGCTCAATTTTTGGTGCACGGTTTTCAGCCGTGCTGTTGATGCCGATGTTCATTTCACACAGGCTCAGTGCATCTTTGTCTTGATCCACTGCTGTGAATTCACCGACACCGCATTGAGCCGCTGCGCACGACCATGCGCCTGCGTAGCTGCAGAGGTCGAGCATGCTCTTGGCCATGCCTTTGCTCAGGAAATTTTTCAACAGGTGAAGGTTTTCCCTTTGGTCGAGGAACAAACCGGTTTTCTGGCAGCGCTGGGGGCGGAAGTTCAATTTGATTCCGGCAAGAAGGGTCTGGACCTGTTCCAGCGCTGCTTCAGATGAAGAAGCGCGGATCCAGCGCGTTCGTTCAGGCAGTTTCTCGATCGCGCGGATTTGTCCGGAGCTGCGTTCGAAAAGCGCTTTGGTCGTGATTGCGCTTAAAGCGCTGACCACCAGCGGAAGGAGAAAATCTCCTGCTGCAGAGCCGGATTGAATCACAACAAGCGGCCCGTAATCATCGACGACAATGCCGGGCAAGCCGTCAGCATCGCCATGCACCCAGCGCAGGGCTTCGTCAGGATGGGCAATCAGGGCACTTTTTCTTTGTCTCAGCGCTTTGAGTTCGTCACCGATGAGGGAAACGAGCTGGCTTTCGGAAATGTTTTTGTCTTGAAAATAACGTGCCCATTCTTTGGGCAAGAACCGAACGGCGGAGAGCTGTTCTTTGGAATAAATTCCCGGAATCCCACTTTTTTCGACACGGACGAATGCGCAGCGCTCTTCTCCCAACTGGTCATTTCCAAGGTGTCTGATTTGGTTGCTGTAAAGGCAGCTCTGAATGGCGTGGAATTTTTGACCTGCACTCAGGGCGACCGGATGCACAGCGTAAGAGTTTGTCATGGATTCCCTTGTTTTGTGGCTTTCGGCAGTTGATGTGCAACGGCCTTTTCCTTGCGGCGAGGCTAAGTTAAGCTGGCTGTTTCCGCAAGGGAAGGAAGACACAGACATGTTTAACGTGATCCGCAATGCGAATGAACTTCAGTTTGATATAAAAAGCTTACCGAAAATGCCTCTGGCCCGCCGCATCCTGATGGTGCGCCCCACGCACTTTCACGTCGACAATCCCATCAATCCTCACATGCGCAAGGCGGACGGGAGCCTGCACGTTCTCGACAAGGCCAAAGCCATGCGCGAGTGGGAAAACCTCCGCATGACTTATGAAAAGATCGGTTTTCCGGTGAGTGAAGCCGAGGCAGTGGAAGGCCTTCCGGACATGGTGTTTTGCGCGAACCAGTCGCTCCCTTTCGTCACACCAGAAGGTGAACTCAAAGCTCTGATGAGCAACATGGCGAATGAAATCCGACACAAAGAAGTACCTGCAATCAGAAAAAAACTTGTGAAAGAAGGATACGCTGCTGTCGAACTCCCTGCACGCAGCGCAACGACCCTCTTCGAAGGAATGGGCGATGCCCTCTGGCTTCCGGGTGTCCGCTTTCTTCTCGGGGGTTTTGGTCACCGGACGCACTCCTCTATTTATGAGACGGTCGCGCAGGAAGTGCAGGCGCCGGTCGCTGTCTTCGAACTCGCCAACCCGCGCTTTTACCACCTCGACACCTGTCTGAGTGTGCTGAATACCGATGCCGCACTGGCCTGCCGTGCGGCCTTCACAGACGAAGGCTGGCTGCTGTTGAACGAGATTTTTCCGAGAATCATTGAGGTTTCCCTCAGGGAGGCCGACTCCCCTGTCTTTGCCTGCAATGCGCATTGCCCTGACGGCAGGCACGTGATCCTGCAGGCGGGGGCACAAGAAACGGTCCGCAAGCTGAAAGAGGCCGGATTCGTGCCAGTGGAGCTCTCGACTGAGGAGTTCATCAAGTCGGGCGGGTCTGTTTTCTGCATGAAGTTGCAGTTCTTTTGAATCCCCTCTTGGGGGCCCGATCCGTTCTTGCAGCCCCGCGGCATTTGGCATAGCGTTTCGATTCCCTCGACCCGGCCGGTCAAGGGGATGAACACAAACATAGGAAAAACGCCGATGCCAGCGCCAACAAACGCACAGCTCGTCGAGTTCTACAAGGACATGCTGCTTGCCCGCCGCTTTGAAGAACGGTGCGGCCAATTGTACGTACAGCAAAAATTTAGTGGCTTTTGTCACCTTTACATTGGGCAGGAGGCCGTCTCTACGGGAAGCCTCAATGCCATCCGCAAGGGGAAGGACTACGTGATCAGCGGCTACCGCGACCACGTGCAGCCCATCACACTGGGGATGAGCGCCCGCGAAGTGATGGCGGAAATGTTGGGCAAATCCACGGGCTGCGCGTCGGGTCGCGGTGGTTCCATGCACATGTTTTCCTCCAAACTGCGCTATCTGGGCGGCCACGGGATTGTCGGCGGCCAAGTGCCACTCGCTGCGGGCGTGGGCTGGAAAATCAAGTCGATGAAAGAAGACTTGGTGTGTCTGTGCTTCATGGGCGATGCTGCCATCAACCAAGGGCAGTTCCACGAAGCTCTCAATATGGCAGCCATCTGGGATCTGCCGGTGGTGTTCATCATTGAAAACAATCTTTACGGAATGGGAACCGCCATCTCGCGGACCTGTTCTCTGAATGTGCTCGCGGATCGCGCCAAGGGCTACAACATGCGCCAAGCTATCGTCGACGGCCGCAATGTTTTGAATACATATGCGCAGATGCACGACATCGTCGAAGAAACGCGCAAAACGAGCAAGCCCATTCTGGTCGAAATGCAAACCTACCGTTTCCGTGGTCACTCCATGTCCGACCCGCAAACCTACCGCTCGAAGGAAGAAGTGGAAAAGGAACGCGAGCAGGATTGTCTTGCGACGTTGCGCGAACACATGATCGCCAAAAACGTTGCGAGCGATAACGATTTCGATTCATGGGAAGAGGAAATCGCAGAGATTGTCGAAGATTCGGTGACCTTTGCAGAAGAATCTCCGGAGCCTGAACTGCACACCATCTATGATTACGTGCTGGCTCCCTGAAACTTTTCATCGTTGAAAGAGGTTTTGCAGACATGGCGATTATCAGTTTGAGAGAAGCTCTTCGGCAAGCGATGACCGAGGAAATGGAACGCGACCCGACCGTGTTCCTCATGGGCGAAGAAGTGGCTGAGTACAATGGTGCTTACAAAGTATCCAAAGGAATGCTCCAGCAGTTTGGTCCTATGCGTGTTGTCGACTCACCCATCTCGGAAGCGGGTTTCTGCGGCTTGGGCGTGGGTGCGGCTATGGTGGGGATGCGTCCCATCATTGAAATGATGACGTGGAATTTTGCCATTCAGGCGTTTGACCAAATCATCAATCACGCTGCGAAAATGTATTACATGAGCGGTGGCCAATTCCCGATTCCGATGGTCATCCGCGGGCCGCATGGCGCGGCACATATGTTGTCTGCCCAGCACTC
>JBEGJP010000109.1:0-5820 GCA_041184525.1 Pseudomonadota bacterium
ACCAATCGCCATTGCGCTTCCGAGGTTGCCAGCCCCCACCGACGAACCCAGCCCCTTCATCATGGCCACAAGACCGGCAAGTGTACCCACCATCCCGAACGCAGGTGGATACTTCGCAAGATTCTTGATGGACATCATCACCCGATCGTAGTCCTGCTTGTTTTGCTTCATGCGCTCTTTGAGAATGAAATCGATTTGTTCATGTTCAAGCCGATCGACAATCAGCTGAATACCGTCTCGGAAGAATGGATGTTTGATGCTGCCGACAACACCTTCCATCGAACGCAAGTCGCCGCCTGTTTCAACGGCGAACTTGACGATATCCTGAACAACAACCGCTGTCGGAACAACGCTCTTGCCCGTGACAAAAAACGCGGTCCGAAATGTTTCAACCGCCAGTTTCAAAGGATAAACGGTGAAGACAGTCGTCAATGTGCCGCCAAAGACAAGGATGATACCTTCAAGGTGAAAGAAGGTGCCAATACCCTTCCCACCATTGGTCGCCTCATACACGGTCATTGCAATCGCAATGAAACCCAACATGACGCCAGTCAGCCAATATCTTGATTTCATTTCACGCAGCCCCCTTCATTGTGATCCCTGCATGACACTGATCACGTTGAGCATACGCTTCGCCTCTTTGTATTTCGGATCGAGCTCAAGCAGCCGCTCGTAAGCCAGCTTCGCCTGATTCAACGAATTCTTTTTCCAATAGTAGGCTCCTGCAAGTGCGTGGAACGCCGCAATGTTTCCGTACGTTTTTCCAAGCGCCGCAAGCGTTCGTTCACATTCTTCATCGTTGCCCTGAATGATGGTCTCCTGCAGCTGAATGAACTGCCGCACCACCCTATCTGTCTCGTCGACAAACGTGCCCCTCATGGCTTCTTGGAACCATTCAGCATCTTTTCGTCTGAGAGCGACCTTGAATTCCGTCCCTCTCCCTAGCGACGAAAAAAATGGAATGAGGGCAACCTTGGGAATGTAGCCTGACTTGGAAAATTCCAAATAATGCAGGTCAGGTCCCTGTTGTGGTCGATTGAGAGTCAGCGGGGTCTTGCCCAAGACGCCGCGTCGATTGTCGTTGATGCTCAAGGCGTAGACATCAATCTCCTTGGGCGTGCCCGCGACCGTTATCGCATGGGCGCAACCACCCAATACGAGCAAAGCAAGAGTTGTGTCGAGCAAACGCAACATAGAAATATTTTTCTCCAAAATCGAAACATTCCAATCGGCTTTTCGGAAGATCTGGAAACCGGCGGAGGGAAAAATATTCACTGCGGTCATCAGACGGACAATTTCAAACTGTTCCCTTAAGAGGGTCGTTCCGGCTGCGTCTCATCGGGCAGGTTCCAGAGCGATATTGCTATAATTCTGCAAAGAAATGCCAACCACCGACTGTCCAGTGGGGAAATTTTGCCGACTCCGCGGCCACGGAGATAAAGACAGGCCAAAAGAAGAGAACCCAATTTGACCGGAGCAAGAAGTTCATCGGCGTTCAAAGGCACGATGTCTCCTTTGTTCAGTTTTTCCTCATGCGCAGAAAAGAGGGGTAACATCTCCGAACTCCATTCGGGTTCCCGCTTAGGAGATGCCTTGCCTGCTGTCAGGAGGTTTCTTTTGAGAAAAATCGAGGAGGCCGCTTCTCCTTGCGAAGATGCCGGAATATGACACGAGAGATCCACCGAGTGAAAAAGTGGGTTCGGATGTTGTGTCAGAGCCGAAACAAAACATTGAAGCACATCTTCCTGCTTCCTTGCCCTACCGACCTGACGCATGAAGTCATGGCACAGCTTGCGTTGGGCCTGATCCAACCGCTGAGCCTCAAGCAGATTCTTTAGACGTTGTTTGATGACAAGAACGACGCCGTTCAGCGTGTGAACTTCGTCGCGAAATTCCAATTTGGGGCTCGCAGGGAAATTACCGAAAGAAACCTCGTTGGCGTCCCTCAAAACAATGCGCAGAGGCCGAACGAGAATACGAATGAAATAAAGTCCCACAAGAAGCGTGATAAGGGCAGCCAATGCCAGCCCCCAAAGGATCAGTTGCAAGTCGCGCGCACGTTCTTCATTGAGCGTTTTGATCTCATTTTCCGAAAACAAGACAACATTTGTTCCCGCGACTTCGTGATGTGAAACAACCCGATCTCCAACCAAAGGGTCTTTGTAGATACGTGTTCCGGCAGCCACCCCGCTCCTGAAGAACTCATCAATCTCTTTCCGCTTCATTCCAGATTTGGCGCTCATCCGTTCGGGACGGCTGCTGCCTATGTTGATACCACCGGTCGTGATGGCATAGGAAAATCCATCTTCGGCTGACCAAAATGAACTCAAATCCTCCAGAGGCCGAAACCAGAGGGTCTCTTCATCATGTCGCCCATAAACTATATTGACGTCTGCCGTGCCGACAAAGACCTCGTCCCCCACGGGCCAACGCAAGAGGTAAAGCATCTCGGGGGACAGACCAACAGCATCGATTCTTACAAGTTCGGATCCAGTCCGGTTGCGAAGAAAGGAACGCATCCTTGCTTCCATATAACGGCTCTTGCTGTGTTGAATTTCGAGCAGATAGGGAAATTGTTCTTCTTTGACACGCAGCCAAACGAACCATCCCAAACCTGAAAAGAGAATCAGCACAACAGCAACGAGGAAAGTGTTCGCTCGCGCAGCAAAACTCCATTGCCAGCGCGCAGATCTCCCATCGCCTGCCTGACTTTTTGGAAAATCTTTCAGCTGCCCCTCGCCCACAATCACCACCCGAACAAAGATGCTACTTTTTTCTTGCCTCAATGCGTGCGAGGAGCAATTTGCTCTCCAAGTCCTGCGGATTGAGCTCTATAGCCTTCTGCAAGTAGTCGGTCGCCACTGGATAGTTCCTCAATTTAAAATAAAACTCCCCCAGCAGAGCGTTGAAAATAGAAAAACCAGAGAACTTATCCTTCATTTGCGTTTCAAGCTTCTTCACTTTCCCCGCGCTCCGCTCCGCAATACGAGTTTTGAGTTCAAAAAACTGATCAATCAGTGAGCTCGTTTCAGACGAAAATGCACCTGTCATGGCTACGGTGAACCAATCTTTATTTTGTTCCGTCAGGTGAACCGAGATCTGAGTGTCGGAGCCGAAAGGATGCGGTTGCTCAACAACAAGCATGCGAGGAACAAAACCGCTTTTTTCGATCTCCAGAAGGTACCGCGGACCACCGTCCGGCGGACCTTTCAAGGTCAAAGGAGTTTGCCCTGCCAATGAAACGCGATTCCCTGCCCCATCAAGAAAATAAACACTCGCAGCCGCAGGGCTGGAATTCAGGGCAATGGTGTGACCGCATCCCGACAGACACAGGAGCACAAATGCGGACACTGGAAGCAGAAAGACACCAAAACCAGACATCTGCCGATTCTCCAATCCGAATCCGGTGTTTATATCTCCACTACTTTACCTGAGAACATTCTGGGCAAAAGCGACACAATGTCCCGTCAAGAAGTCACTATCAAAGTTTTGATACCCCGCCCGCGGAACCCCTTGCTTCCCGAATTTCATTGAATAAATTTTTAGATCGCCGGTTGTGTCACGTCGGGAATCTTCAAGGGGGAAACTGTTCCATGATTGAAGTCTCTGAACTCACCAAACGCTTCCACCAAAATGTAGCGGTGAACAAAGTTTCATTTTCCGTGCCCAAAGGACAGGTGCTGGGTTTTCTAGGACCGAACGGAGCGGGAAAAACGACAACCATGCGCATGATTGTCGGTTCTATATTTCCTTCTTCGGGAACTGTCCGTATTGGCGGCAATGACATTGTCAACAACACCATCGCCGCGCAGAAGCTCATCGGCTATCTTCCGGAAAGCGCCACTTCATATGGCGAAATGACCGTCTCGGAATTCCTCTCGTTCATGGCTGATGTCCGCCACATCGTCGGTGCCGAGCGCGGAAAAGCGCTCGATAGAGTCAAAGAGCTTTGCTTTCTGGAAGATGTTTGGCACCAGACCATCGAAACCTTGTCAAAGGGTTTCAGACAGCGCGTCGGTTTTGCTCAGGCACTGCTGCACGATCCGCAGGTCCTCATTCTCGATGAGCCGACCGACGGACTCGACCCCAACCAAAAACACGAAGTCAGAACGCTCATCCGACAGATGGGGACGAGCAAAACCATCATCCTTTCCACACACATTCTTGAGGAAGTCGAGAGTGTGTGTTCCCGCGTGGTGATCATCGCGCAGGGGAAAGTCGCTGCAGACTGCACCCCACACGACCTGCTGCGGAAATCGAGATACTGCAACTCGGTTGTTCTTTCTGTTTCCAATAAAGCTCGTGAAGAAGTTGAAGCCTCTCTTCTCAAAGTTCCCAGTGTCGATAAAATTGAAATGTACGACAACGGCGTCGTGCGCGTCTTCCCCAAAAAACAAGCGCAGATTGGCTCTGACATTTCTCAACTGGCTTCGCAGAACAAGTGGAAGATGAATGAATTTGCGATCGACCGAGGTCGCCTCGACGATGTCTTCCGGTCACTCACGACCGAACAGAGAGGGCAATGACACATGGAACAATTTTATCCTGTCTTTAAGAGAGAACTCCTTGCTTATTTCCGGACACCTGTTGCCTACGTGTTCACTGTGATCTTCCTGATCGCATCAGGCGCGTGCACATTTTTTATCGGCAATTTTTTCGACAGCAACCACGCCGGTCTCGACCTGTTCTTTAACTTTCATCCGTGGCTCTATTTGTTTTTGGTTCCGGCTGTCGGCATGCGTCTGTGGGCAGAAGATCGCCGGTCGGGTGCTATTGAACTCCTCTTCTCGCTGCCCATGACCATCGGCGAAGTGGTTCTGGCAAAATTTGCGGCAGCGTGGCTGTTCATCGGTTTTGCGCTTTTTCTTACTTTTCCGCTCGTGATCACCGTGAACTTTCTTGGCAAGCCAGACAACATGGTCATCCTCGCAGGCTACATTGGAAGTTTTCTGATGGCTGGTGCTTATCTTGCAATTTCGAATCTCACCTCCGCCCTCTCAAAAAACCAAGTTGTGAGCTTCATCCTTTCCTGTGTCGCCTGCCTCGTCATGGTCTTCATGGGATGGGGAGTTTTCTCACGTATTCTGTCTGACTATCTCCCCGTGGGCATGGTCGACTTCATCGTTTCACTGGGTTTCGTAGGTCATTTTGAGGCAATTTCACGCGGCCTCATCAACTTTCTCGACATCCTCTATTTCTTCGCGGTCATTTCTGTTGCGCTGACGGCAACAGGAATCGTTTTGAACCGACTCAAAGTGGCATAAGGAAGGAGGCATTCAATGAAATCCAACTTGTTTCTTTCACGGGCTGTCTATTCCGCACGTGCCCTCGGTATTCTTGCTCTTGTCTTGGGTTGTTTCTGGATCATTTTTTCCACTTTGGGAATCCGTCTCGATCTCACGCAAGAAAAGTTCTTCACCTTGTCCGACGGATCGAAGAGTCTGGTCACAAAATTGCCTGACGATGTCACTCTTAAGTTCTACTTCTCAAGTTCCGTGAAGAACCTTCCTGTTCCTATCAAGGCATATGCCACCCGTGTTGAGGATCTTCTGCGCCAGTATGTGGCCACATCCCGCGGGAAGATGACAATTGAAATTCTCGACCCGCGGCCTGACACCGACGCCGACAATTGGGCTCGCCGTTATGGCCTCAAACCTGTTCCCGTGGGTGACGGAAGCGAGTTGTTCTTCGGTTTGGCTGTTTTTGCAGGCAAAAAAGAAGCCGTCATCCCCTACATCGACCCGCGCCGCGAACAATTCCTTGAGTATGATATCAGCGAAGCGCTGCAGAAACTAATCGCAAAGGATCGTCCGGTCGTGG
>JBEGJP010000110.1:0-3094 GCA_041184525.1 Pseudomonadota bacterium
ACCCTGCCATAGGTGCTGAACAAAAATCGAAGTGATTTGAGCAACTGCCAGAACGATTCCTGCTCCTTCTTGGCTCCGCTCAGCTCACGCGCATAGGCATTGTCTTCCATCACCTTGTCGTAGGAAATAAAAACAGGACAGAGATAGGTATTCTCGGCACGCCGCTTCAAAATACTCGAAACACACATGCTGGTCAGACCAGTCTTGGGAGAAAGAAGCTTGCCGATGCGTGAGCGTCCGCCCTCATGAAAGAATTCAATCGGATGCCCGTTGGTCAGAATAAAATCGACATAATTGGAAAACACGGCACTGTAGAGCTTGTTGCCGGCAAACGACCGCCTCAAAAAGAAGGCTCCGCCGCGGCGGAGAACCGGACCAATCGGAAAAAAGCTCAAATTCACACCTGCCGCGATGTGCGGCGGCGCCAAGCCTTTGCGTTTCATCAGGTAGGACAGCAGCAGGTAATCCAGATGACTGCGGTGACAGGGAAGCCAGATCACCTGTCCCCCCTTGGTCTCACGCGCAACCGTGTCGAGATTTCGGACGCGCACCCCTTGAAAGATCCGTGTCCATACGAAATCCAAAATCGCCTCAACGGCACGGATGGTATTGTAATTGTATTTCGCAGCTATCTCGCGCAAATAGTAAGCAGCCTTGCGCATTTGTTTCTTCGCCGCATCGCCCTGCCCGACCAACTTTTTGATGTCTTGGCTGGAAAGAATGCGCTGGCTGACGGTGGCCAAATCATACAAGGCAGGCCCGCAGGCTGCAGTGCGTTCGCGCTGAAATTCGATGAGCAACGAACGTCTGATGCGTCGGCCGAGAAGAAGCTCTTCGCCTTCAGCTGCGGAATGCAGTTCCACAGGTGCGCTGAAGTGAACACGCAACTGTCCACCGTGCAAAACAAGCATTAGATATTTTTGAAAGACATTTTCCGTCCCTTCGTCCGGAAAAAGCGAGCGCAGCAAAATGTTTCTGTCGGTGCGATCGGGAACACGGCTCCAGAAGACCTGCACCGGCAAAAGCACCAGCTGACCGCGTTTGACCCGATGGTCGGATTTCAGAAGTTCGCTGAGCGCCGGACTCAGATAATCCTTCCGGCTCCGAGGGATAAAAGAAATCTTACGAGTCCGCATGGAAAGCAGAGCCGCCTTGCGAAAACGGTTGGGGCGAGCCTCGACCCAAATTCTCGGCATGCCCAGCTGTTTGAGCGCCTTATTGACGGCGATGAGATCCAAAATGGACATCCGTGGCAACACATAAACAATATCTTTCCCATGTGTCACACGACGGATCCACTCATCTGCTTCTTCCGTCGGTGTCAGCCTCAGCCTGAAGAAAACACGCAAGGGAGTCAGAAGAAAAAGCCATCGGGAAAAATGGAGTCCAAGCAAACGGAACATGTTTTCACCTTATGAAAGTGCGACCGATTCGTGTGCAAAATCCAACAGTGCCGACAAATTCTCGGGATCGTGGGTCAGCAGGATGTTGTCGATGAGGCGCGTCTTCACCCCATCTGCACCGGTCACAAAAACGGCAACAGCAAGGACATGGTCGGTCTCGATCGTCTCGGAGGACTGACCCAATGTCTTTGCATCGCGGATCTCACAATATTGAACTTCAAAACCATCTTCATTTTTCAGAGAGGACAGACACAGCGAAAGAAGCTCAGAGCTCTTGCTCATTCCTTGAAGAAAGCTTTGTGCCACAGTCTTCAATGCTGCTGGGATTTTCAAGGCCAAGCGCCGCGCCTGCGCGTCGAGAAATTTGTTCCTGCTGCTCAGCGCGACACCGTCCCGATCACGGACCGTAGGAATTCCAACCAACCGAGTGGGGTGCACCAAATCTTCCACCATCCGCGACAAAATGGAAAATTGCTGAAAATCCTTGAGACCAAAATAGGCCTGATCTGCCCGCACCAAGTTCAACAGCAGCAAAACCACCGTACACACACCGGAAAAATGTCCGGAGCGGTAGGCACCACAGAGCACATCTGCCATCCCACCCACTGACACTTGAGTGGTGAAATCGGCGGGATACATTTCTTCCGCCGACGGAGCAAAAACAATATGAGCACCCGCATTTTCGCAGACGCTCAAGTCCGCTTCGAGTGTCCTCGGATATTTCGCAAGATCTTCATTGGCGCCAAACTGTTTGGGATTGACGAAAATGGAAACCACGGTGATGGATGTTTCTTTGCTGCTGCGCCGAATGAGCGACGCATGGCCCTCGTGCAGGGCACCCATCGTGGGAACAAAACCCACACTGACGTGAACTCCTGCCTCTTCCAGCGTCTGGCTCAACGAACTCAAAAAACCCCGCAGCTCCGCGCGCGTCCGCGCCAAAAGCACGTTCATCTGTCAACCTCCCAGATAGGCTTTCTGCAATTTTTCATCTGCGAGCAGATCGTGAGCTGCGCCTTGTTGGACAATCTCTCCCACCTCCAACACATACGCGCGGTGGGCAATCTTCAATGCCATCCGCGCATTTTGCTCCGCAAGTAAAACTGTCATTCCTTCTTTCTTGTTCAGTTCTTCAATTTTCTGAAAAATCTGCTGCACAAGCAGAGGAGCAATTCCCAAGCTGGGCTCATCAAGAAGGAGAAGTGAAGGCTTGGCCATCAAGGCTCGGCCAATGGCCAGCATCTGCTGCTCACCTCCGGACAGCGTGTGAGCATCCTGCTTCAACCGCTCTTTCAGGCGCGGGAACAAGTAAAAAATTGAATCGAGCTCATGATGAAGTTCTGCATGTGAAGCACTGCGGGCAAACGCACCTAAAAGGAGGTTCTCTTTGACCGACAGATCAGGGAAAACAAGTCGTCCCTCAGGCGATTGAACGAGCCCCAAACGCACAATTTGATGGCTGGGCAAATTCCCAATCGGCATTCCTTTGAACGTCATCTGCCCTGACACCGGACGGACAAGCCCAGAGAGCGTTCTCATCGCAGTGGTTTTACCCGCACCATTAGAACCGACAAACGTGACTATTTCACCTTTGTTGACGTCAAAGCTCACAGACCTCAGGGCTTCAATGGCTCCATAACGGACAGTCAGGTTGCGAACGGACAACAGACTCATGCGTGGCCATCCTTCCC
>JBEGJP010000111.1:0-4623 GCA_041184525.1 Pseudomonadota bacterium
GTCTGATGAGGTTCGAATGAGTCGTGGTCTTTTTGAGACTGAGCGGAATCCTGCAAAGCTGTTCCGGAGGTCTCATTTCGTCTGTTGTGACGAGGGCCGCCGTGACGGCCTCTTCGACGCGAGCGGCGCGGTGGTTGGCCAGATTCTGAGGAAGCTGCGCGTTGGCCACCATCCGAGTGTGTGTTGCCATCACGGTGTCTTCTGTTCTGCTCACGGGGTTCCCGTGATGGACGCAGTGTCGAGAAAACAATCAGCTTTCTATTTTCCCCCATGCCGACGCTTTTCGTTGCAATGCCTTCCATATTTTCCAAGGCGAGATGGATCACTCGTCTCTCTTGGCTGCTCTTTGAAGACAAAGTGATTGTTTTACCATTTTCAAGAACACGGGATGCAGCATCAAGAGCCATCTCACGGAGTTTTTCTTCACGTCTTTGAGATGCAGAGCCTGCGTTCAGCACGACTCGACCCGAGATATCAGCAAAGCGCTTTTGCGCAATTCTTTTGAACAAATGTTCATAGGCGCAAGACAGTCTGTCGCTTTTCACAAGCAAATCTTCAAGCACGGGCGACGATACGCTGACCATGACCTCGTCTTCTTTGATGAATTCGATCTGGGGTGATGGCACTGCCTCGGGCTCGAATCCACGAGTGAAATTCACCGCGAGTTCCTTCAGAAGAGCAAGAGATTGCTCAGAGTTCAGCGGGAGTCGGGGTCTGTTCGCTCTTTCGGCTGAATCGTCATGGAGCGAATCTGCCGGTCTGGGCTTGGGGTCTTCTCTCCGAGGACGTCCCTCTCCTCTCTGGGCGTTCCGAGCTGGTCTGTCGCCCCTCGTCTCGGTGTTCGACCTTGGCGTCGGCTGCTTTTGTTCCTGCGGCCGGCCATTGCGACTGTTTTTTGATTTTTCGTTGAATCCCGCAGCACGTGGAGTCGGTCGGCTGGTGTCCTGCGCACCTGTCATGGCCTGTCTGACTGCCTCTCGAGCAGCTGCCTGAACATCTTGTGTGGAGTCTACCCAAGCTTCCAGTCTGACACCTTTTTGGAAAAGCTTGGCAAAGAGTCCACCGCTCGCTTGAGGAAGTATGTTGTAGGACAACCGTGTGACTTCTGTTCCCAATGCCTTGGCAGCGGCAGACAATGCTTCATCCAAAGTCTTGCCCTGAAATTCCTGCTTGCTCATTTCAAATATGCTCCATCCAATGCAAAGGCCTTCATCGGCTCACTTTGTGAGGCGTGCTCGAGAGCTGAAATTAAAATTTCTCAAGCACTTTTGTGTTTCTTCATCATGTACTGCTGCTGCGCCAGCGACAGAACCGTATTAGTAATAATATAGAGAACCAAACCGGAAGGGTAGGTCAACATAAAGACCGCAAAAATAATAGGCAAAAATTGCATCATTTTCTGTTGAGCGGGGTCCATTGTTGCGGGAGCCGGTGTCAGTTTTTGCTGAACATACATGAGCACAGCCATGAGGGCCGGAGTCACGTAGTAGGGGTCTCGTGCGGTCAAGTCATGGAGCCAACCGGCAAACTGAGCGTGCCTGAGCTCAAATGTATGAAGAAGGACTGCATTCAAGCCAAAGAAGATGGGAAGTTGAGGTAGAACAGGCAGGCAGCCGCTCATAGGGTTGACGCCCTTCGAAGCCATGATAGCCATCATTTCTTTCTGTTGAGCCTGTTTGTCGTCTTTGTACTTTTCTTTCAACGCATTCAGCTCGGGCTGAATCTTTTGCATCTTTTTTCCAGCAACGAATGCTTTTTCCGTCAAAGGATAAAGGAGGATTTTCAGGACAACTGTCAGCGCAATAATTGCAATTCCCCAATTTCCGAAAATCTTGTGACACCAGCTGAGGAAATAATAGAGCGGCCAAGCGACAACGGAGAAAAAGCCATAATCAATATTTCGGTCGAGGTTTTGCACAGAAGATGCCGTCAGTGCGGTTTTCGACTTTGGTCCAGTGAACAACTCAAATGCAATTTCCTTTTCGCCTTGGGAAGGGATGACACCCATGGTGAGAGTCAGCCAAACTTCGTAGAGAGTTCTGTCGGGTGCAAGCGAGCGGCTTGCTGCAGAATTGAAGCCAGTTCTAATGATTTTCAAATCAAGTGCTTCTTTTGTTTTGGGTACCGCAACAAATGCAAAATAAAGGGAGTTGGCTGCGACCCAATCCGGAACAAAAGATCTTTTCTCGAAAACAGTTTCTTTCACAGGGTGTTCAACAAATGTCAGTTTCTCTCTCTTCACCTCGCCATCGGAGTGGTAAACGACATCTCGGTATTCCATCGGGTGACCGCCAAAAATGGAGCCCGCACCCTTGATTTCTGAGACGCCGCCGAGGTCAATAGAAACTGTTCCCGTCCAGTCTGCTTGTCCGGTATTTTTAACGGTGAGGCGGAAGTCGCTGGTGTAAGGCCGAGAAAGATTGAATGCCTTAGTCAACAGCAAGTTTCCGTTGCTTTGGGAAAGAGCGGCTGAGCCTTCGCCGGTTTTGCTGAATGTCGAGGGAGTGTTTCTCAGATCTTCATCGTTCACCTTCAGAGCCAAAGCCCGACATGGAAAATGCCCGCCGGTGACATGGGCATTGTCCTCGCTGTTCAAGCTGTTCTTAAAGCCCTTGAGTTGAATGTCTTCAATACAGGCGCCTTGGTTTGTGAAACGGACGAAAATATCTTCCCTACCGATTTCACGTTGTTCAGAGGCTTCCATGATGGGCGCTGAGCTTGTCGTTGTTGCTGCCGGAGGTGTTCCGCTATTCGCGGTCGGTGCAGGCGTCGGAGTGGCTTGCGGATCCAGCTGGACTGCTGCCGGCTGTTGTTCCGCCTTTGCGCTGCCCGTAAAGTCAGCAGAAAGAAGTAGAAGCGCAACAGGGAGGAGTGTTTTGGAGCTCACTTGAATATTTCTCAGCACTGCAGAGATTCCTGAAAGTGGGATTCGAAGGAACATAAGGGTCGGGTCCTCTACGTGTTAGGGAAGGTCTACCCCGCCTCTGTGCCAAGGATGACATTTACAGATTCTCAGGAGCGTCTTCGCTCCCCCATGCACCACACCTCGTCTCTCGATACTCAACCGAGCATATTCGGAGCAGGTAGGGTAAAATCGGCATCTTGGCCCAAGCGCCGGAGAGATACACTTTTGGTAAAGCCTGATCAAGGCGACCAAGAGAAGTCTGGAGCTTCTCTCAAGGGGACCGTACAATTTCTTCACACTGGTTCCCCCAGTGTTTGAGCGACCACCTCAATCAACTTCTCCAGCCCCGCCAACAGCTTTGGCTTTAGGATTTCAAATGGGTGTGCGACGCACTCTTTCTGACAAACGACCAATATTCTGATACTTTTAATATCTTTCCGGGCCATTTGGCTTTCTAAAGCGGCAAGGTCCAATGCCGCAAACAGGGCTCGGACGCGCCGCTTTGCTCTGTTTCTTACGACAGCGCTCTTCGAAACCTGTCTCTTTGAGGTTAAGATTCCACACTCGGCAACGCGCTGCGTCATCCGGCCAGATTCATGTCGGCATGCAGAAAGACAGAGAAGGAGCATGGGCCCCGCTTTGATTTTGGCGATGGCATCTTCGCGGTGTTTGCCTCGTCCGGTGCGTCTGAGTCGATGAATTTCAAGTGATTGCGACAATGGTGTTGTTCTCGATTAATGCACTGATTTTATTATAAAAATTCTGTCTAATCCAAAAAAAATGACAGAATCTTAAGCCACAAGGTGAACAGTCCGAACCTTTCTCTAGTGAGGGGCTATCATGAGGATTTCAAGTCCTGTCAAATATTTCATTTTCACGCTCATTCTCTGCACGTTTTGCTTGGCGGTGTCGGCTCTTTCAGTCGCCGCGTCGCCCAAAGTGGGTCGCGTGGCTGCGTTAACGGGGGATGTTCAAGTCGTTCGTGCTGGCGAGCGCCAGAAGGCTCAGGTCGGCTTCGAACTGGATGAAAGTGACAAAATAGAAACAGCGACGGGTGGGATGGTCCAACTGAAATTCTCAGATGGGAGCTCGGTCACCATCTTTGAAAAATCTTCCGTGAGTATCGCTCAGTATGGCAAGTCCAAGGACAATTCCTCCACACTCGATTCAGCAATCGAAATAGCGCACGGAAAGCTTCGGTTTTTTGTCAATCCCAAAGGTGAGCTGAAAAAGAATGCAAAATTCAAGACGAAGTCTGCCATCATGGGCATCCGCGGGACGAGTGGAGTGATTGATGCCAGTGCAGCCGGCGACACTCAACTCGTCGTCTTGACCGGTAAAGTCGAAGTGACCAACCCTAAGTTTCCTCAAGTGCCTGTCATGGTTGAGCCGAATTTCCTGACACGTGTCTCTCGAGAGTCAGCCCCTCTTCCACCTGTTGTCGCGTCCAAGGACGTCTTGACCTCACTTGTCCCCGCGGCTCCGGCGGCGGCCGGATTCACCGATGATGCGCCGGTGGGTTCTTCTTCCGGAGTCAAGTCCAAAGACAATCAGGAAGGCAACAAATCAAGCCCAGAAAAAGATTCCAAACATGATACAAAAAAGCAGAAGACGAATGACAAAGAGCAAGGGCAAAACAAAAAAGAAGAGGGTTCAAATGGCGGAGTTGGTTCACCCTCGAAACCTGCAGCCAAGACGATCAAGCCTCTGTTTTCCCC